>JAGXIE010000005.1 GCA_024635765.1 Flavobacteriaceae bacterium
ACAATGTCCACCAATATTCTATAAGAACGTTCACAAATCTCAATTCTACGTTCGTAGGTATCCGCTTGTCCATCTTCATCAAAGGCCATAACAATCACAGCAGCTCCATAACGTTTGACCAATTTGGCATGATGAATAAACCCAACTTCGCCTTCTTTTAAACTTATGGAATTTACGACGGATTTCCCTTGAACCACTTTCAAACCTGCTTCTATGATTTCCCATTTTGAGCTATCAATCATAATTGGGATTCGAGAAATATCAGGTTCTGATGCTATCAAATTTAGGAATGTTGTCATGGCATACACACCATCCAACATCCCTTCGTCCATATTCACATCGAGGATTTGAGCTCCACCATCTACTTGATGTCTTGCGACTTCTAGTGCTTCTGAATAATTTTCTTCTTTAATTAATCTTAAGAACTTACGCGAACCTGTAACATTTGTGCGTTCTCCTACATTGATAAAATTACTTTCTGGGGTTACCACAAGTGGTTCAAGCCCAGATAAAGTTAAGTACTTTCTTTGGTTGATGGTTGATGGTTGATGGTTGTACTTTCCTTCATAATTTTTTATAATAATTGATAAAACCATTTAATAGTTTTTTATTTGAAATCAATTTTTCAAGAATCGCTTTTAATTGTGAATCAGAAATATATTCTAAATCGAAGGCTAAATACAGTTGTGTTTCTACTTCATTCAAAGAACCCTTTGAAATGTAAAGAAAATGTATCGTTTCTTTATTTGATTGACGTCCTACTCCTTCAGCAATATTTGAAGGAACAGATATAGCACTTCTCCTAATTTGGTTGGTCAATCCATAGATTTCATCATTTGGAAATGATTTGCTCAATTGATACACCAACTTCACCAATTCTCTAGAAAATTTCCAAACATCCAATTCCGTATAATCCATAAATTCTATTCAATATCCATCAACAATAAACTAACAACTAACAACCACTTGACGGGGTTTATAATTTTTTGCCACCTCTACAATTGCTTTGATATGGTCTGGAGTTGTGCCACAACAACCTCCAATCACATTAATGAGTCCGTCTTTTAGATAATCTTCAACCAAAATCTGCATTTCTTTTGCTGATTGGTCATACTCACCAAAAGCGTTTGGCAAACCTGCATTTGGATAAGCAGACGTGTAAAATTCGGTTGCGTTGGACAAACGTTGCAAATAAGGTTTCAATTGTTCGGCGCCAAGAGCACAATTAAAGCCAACACTTAACAACGGGACATGGGAAATTGAAGCCAAGAATGCTTCAACCGTCTGTCCGGATAGCGTTCTTCCGGAAGCATCGGTAATGGTTCCAGACACCATCACGGGAATATCGATATTTCGTTCTTCCTTGACTTCTTCGATAGCGAATAAACATGCTTTTGCATTCAAGGTGTCAAAAATCGTTTCTACCAATAATACATCTACGCCTCCATCAATCAACGCTTCAATTTGTTGTTTGTAGGCAATTCGTAATTCATCAAATGTAATGGCACGATATTCTGGACGATTTACATCTGGCGAAAGACTCGCAGTTTTGTTCGTCGGCCCAATACTTCCTGCTACAAAACGTGGGTGGTTTGGATTGGCTTTAGTGAACTTTTCTGCCACATCTTTTGCGATGCGTGCCGATTCAAAATTCAGTTCATACACCAATTCTTCCATATGATAATCAGCCATTCCGATAGTGGTACCAGAAAAGGTATTGGTCTCTACAATATCAGCTCCCGCTTCAAAATATTTAGCATGAACTTCCGCAATGGCATGAGGCTGTGTTAAGGATAATAAATCATTGTTTCCTTTTAACGAATGTGGATAGTCTTTGAACCGTTCGCCTCGATAATCTTCTTCAGTGAATTTATAGCGTTGCAACATGGTGCCCATTGCGCCATCTAAAACTAAAATTCTCCTCTTTATTTCTTCTGTAATAGTTGCCATTAGCTTAGTGCCTGTTTTAAATCTTCAATAATATCATTTATATGTTCCAACCCCACGGAAACTCTAACCAAACCATCTAAAATTCCTGTCTCCAAACGTTCTTCTTCGGATAATTTACTGTGCGTGGTAGAGGCTGGATGCGTTACGATGGTTCTGGTGTCGCCTAAATTTGCTGACAAGGAACATATTTTCAAAGCATTCAAAAAATTTCGTCCTGCCTCTATTCCTCCACGGACTTCAAATGCAACAATATTGCCTCCAAGTTTCATTTGTTTTTTGGCAATTATATAGTGTGGATAGGACTTTAAAAATGGATATTTTACAAAGTTTACTTTTTCGTGAGCTTCCAAAAATTCAGCAACCTGCAAAGCGTTTTCGCAATGTCTATCAACTCTTACCGCAAGTGTCTCCAAACTTTTTGACAGTACCCAAGCGTTGAAAGGTGACATTGCAGGACCTGTATTTCTGGAAAACAAATAAATTTCTCGTATCAATTCCGCTTTTCCTACCGTCACACCACCCAAAACTCGTCCTTGACCGTCAATTAATTTGGTTGCTGAATGAATCACCAAATCGGCTCCAAATTTAATCGGTTGCTGCAGATACGGGGTTGCAAAACAATTATCAACTATAAATAACAAGTTATGTTTTTTTGCAATAGTTCCAAGTAATTGAATATCCAAAACATCAACTGCCGGATTTGTTGGCGTTTCGATATATAAAATCTTGGTATTTGATTGGATTAAGTGTTCTATTTTATCAACTTCATGTACCTTAAAATAACTCGTTTCGATATTCCATTTTGGAAAATATTTTGTGAATAAGGTGTGTGTAGAGCCAAACACTGAATTACAAGAAACCATATGGTCGCCAGCATTTAGCAGAGCTGCAAATGTGGAATATATCGCAGACATTCCGGTTGCAAACGCATACCCATCCTCGGCACCTTCCATTGAGACAATTTTATTCACAAATTCTGTTGTGTTCGGATTGGAAAATCGACTATACAAATTACGTTGTTTTTCCTCTGCAAAGGAAGCACGCATATCTTCGGCATCTTCAAATACGAAACTCGAAGTCAAATACAAAGGCACGGAATGTTCCAAATATTGGGAACGTTCCATTTGTTGTCGTATTGCTTCGGTTTCAAATTGTTTACTCATGACACTTTTTTATAATTGGCAAGATAATTTAACAATGTCGGATAACAAACCTCTAGCGGTAACATTTTTGCCTGCACCTGCGCCTTGTATAACCATTGGCTGTTTTCCATATGACTCTGTGAAAATCTCAAAAATCGCATCGGCACCTTTCAATTGGCCTATGGATGATGTTTTTGTTTCAGAAATCAATTTCACTTCCAGTTGCTTTGTTTCTGTATCCAATTCACCTACATATCTCAAAACAGTATCTGTTGATTGTTGGTTTTTTATAGTTTGAAAATGTTCATCCAATTCGTGGGTTCGACTTTTGAATTGCAAAGCAGTAGTATTGCCATTCAAATCTTTGGGAATCAAGGAGTGAATTTTTACATCTTCAAAATTTGACTGAAAATCCAATTCGCGTGCTAAAATCAAAAGTTTTCTTGCTACGTCCTTACCTGACAAATCTTCCCTTGCATCTGGCTCTGTTAGACCCAAATCTGTTGCTTTATTTAAGATAGATGTAAATGTTTCATCTTCTGAAGAAAATGAATTGAAGATGTAACTCAACGAACCAGAAAACACGCCTCGAATCTTATTGATTTTTTCACCTGAAACATATAAATTCTGGATGGTTTCAATTACAGGCAAACCAGCGCCTACATTGGTCTCGTAAAAAAAGCTCTTTTGATGTTTTTTTAGAGCTGAACGCAATTCTTGATAATTTTCATAAGGCAAGGTATTGGCAATTTTATTAGCAGACACAATATGAAAACCGTTTTCTATCAAAGGGATATAGTTATTTACATAGTCAACATTTGCGGTCGCATCTACAGCAATAAGATTTTCAAATTTCTTTTCTTTAACATAGGTTATGACATCTTCAGTCTTATAGGGAACAGAAAACTTTTTAAAATCACTTTCCCAAGTAGTTCCAATATCATTTTCGCATGTGAAAAGCAATTTTGAATTGGTAATTACTGGAATTTTCAGCTCAATTTCCTTGTACTGTTTGAGCGCCTCTTTTACAGCATTGATTTGATTGATAAGCGTGCTGCCGACGTTACCAATTCCGAATAGAACAATGTGTATGGTCTTCACTTTTTTTTTCAGTTTTTTGGGTTTTAAATATTGGCTTTAACAAAGCAGTAAGTTGGTGGAATTCAATCAAAAAAGCATCATGTCCATGAATGGATTTGATTTCGCCAATGGTAACGTTATCTTTTACACTTTTGAGTTCTACATAGGTATCCCAATTTTCATCCGATTTAAAAAACAAATCGGTATTGATGGTAATGATATGTATATCTGAACTGATTTTTGAAGCCACTTCAAGAAATGCACCTCTATTTTGTGTAATATCAATAGTCTTCAATACTTGATTCATCATTTTATAAGCTGCCAGTTGAAACCTATTGTTAAGCACATCACCATGATAATCGAGCCAACTTTCGATATTGTAAAACAGCTCACTTTTTTTAGACCTCTTGAATTTATCCGTAAATGATTCCGGTGTGCGATACAATGTCATGGCATGGAGTCTTGCATCATATAACGGTTCGCTGGAATGGTTTAAAATATTATCTTGAATGAAACAATTTGCAATGACCCAATCGGTAGATTTCCAGTCAGCAGCAATAGGAATTACATGTTTGCACAAATTTGGTTTTAAAGTTGCCAATTCCCAAGCAATTCCTCCTCCAACAGAACCTCCAATAACAGCAAATAATTCTTTGATATCCAAATGTTCCAATCCATTGGCAAAAATACCAGCAATGTCGCATGCTGTGTAATCTTTGTAATTTTTAATCAAATGATTTGGCTCACCGTCAAAACCGTTCCCAGGAATATTAAATGACAGAATGGTGTATACATTGGTATCAATGCATTTATTTTCGCCAATCAGTTCATTCCACCAACCGTCATCACCACAAATAGTGGAATTTCCAGTAAGTGCATGATTGACCAACACAATGGGTGCCTCATGAAGTGGTTTACCAAAAAGCTGATAGGATAAAGGAATGGAAATTGATGTCCCCTTTTCTGTATTAAAGTCGTCAATAGCGATGTATTGAAGTTGTTTCATTTGGATAAGCTTAAAATTTTGTGTTGATTATGTTGCATAGTCTTCAAAAAAGCAAGTTCGTAGCTGAAACAGAAGTTAACAACTGCAACGGCCACGAACACTAATTTTTTAAACCAAATGAATTTTATTGATTTTTTTGAATGCTTCTTTTAGATCCGTTTTCAGATCCTCGATATCCTCAATTCCGACTGACAAACGAATCAAATCCTTGGTTACGCCTGTGCTTTCCTGTGCTTCATCACTCAATTGTTGATGCGTTGTACTTGCTGGGTGAATAATCAAGGATTTAGTGTCGCCGATATTAGCCAATAGAGAAAATATTTCAGTGGTATCTGCAATATGTTTTGCAGATTCATAACCGCCTTTGGCTCCGAAGGTGACGATACCACTTTGTCCATTGGGCAAATATTTATCTGCTAAATCTTTATATTTACTCGTTTCTAACCCTGGATAATTGACCCAAGTCACTTCTTCTTGTTTTTCTAACCATTTGGCTAATTCCAAAGCATTTTCGCTATGTTTTTTGATCCGCAATTCCAAGGTTTCGAGTCCTTGAATGATCTGCCAAGCATTAAATGGACTTAACGCGCCGCCATAATCACGTAAACCTTCGATTCTCACTTTTGCAATAAAGGCTGCAGCTTCAAGTGCTTCGCTATATACCAAACCATGATATCCTGCGGATGGTTCGGTAAATTCTGGAAATTTCCCATTGGCCCAATCAAAAGTTCCTGCATCAATGATGACACCACCTAAAGCTGTTCCGTTTCCATTGATGTATTTTGTCAAGGAGTGAATGACGATATTGGCTCCATATTCAATAGGGTTCAATAAATAAGGTGTCGCAACCGTATTATCAACAATCAATGGCACCTTGTATGCCTTGGCTTCCTTTGAAATAGCTTCAATATCCAGAACATCCAGTTTTGGATTTCCCAAAGACTCAATAAAGAAAGCTCTTGTGTTTTCTTGAGCTGCTTCCTTAAAATTTTCAGGATTAGAAGGGTCAACAAATGTCGTGGTAACACCGTGTCTCGGTAAGGTGACACTCAATAAATTGTAAGTTCCGCCATACAAACTATTAGATGCCACGATGTGATCACCTGCTTTCAACAAGGTCAGTAAGGTAGTTGAGATTGCTGAAGTTCCTGAAGCTGTAACTACTGCTGCAATTCCTCCTTCAAGTGCCGCTAAACGCTCTTCTAATACAGCATTTGTTGGGTTGTTGATACGTGTGTAAATGTTCCCTGGTTCCGCTAGCGCAAATAAATTGGCAGCATGATCAGAATTGTTGAACACATACGCTGTAGATTGATAAATAGGAACTGCTCTAGTTCCTCCATTTTTTTGGACATCATGTCCTGCATGCAACGCTTTGGTTGCGAATTTTTGTGTACTCATTTTTCTAATTTTTTGAGTTAATAAATAGATTAAATCAAAAATTCAAATGCGTCTTCACAGACGTACTTAATAGAAAAATGTTATAAAGAAATTTATAATTACAGATGAGTAATTAAATTGGGTTATCTATCCGACGGTCGATAAATGAATCGAACATCAAGTAGAATTTAGCACCTTCATTGATAAATTCAAAGGGTTGCTAAGGCTTCACAGGGTCTAATCCCTCCGCCTTTCTTGATAACATTTCAGTAAGTTTTTGAACTTTGTGAACGCAAATATTGCAACACAAACTTTAGAATTCCAAACTTTATGCGAACTTTTT
Source organism: Flavobacteriaceae bacterium (assembly GCA_024635765.1). Classification (GTDB taxonomy): domain Bacteria; phylum Bacteroidota; class Bacteroidia; order Flavobacteriales; family Flavobacteriaceae; genus JBPOFM01. The sequence goes on from JAGXIE010000005.1 coordinate 6,902, forward strand.
TTAAAATTTTATGATTCTCACAAAAAACTCACTGAATTTTTGCGCGATATTTATCATTGATGATTTTTGCCACTGGCTTATTCTCAATTTTACTTTCTAGCCACGAAATAATGTCAAGATAGAGAAATGCTCGACGTTCGTATGGATGATCTTCATAAGTCTTGAGTTTTTTGTGAAGATTCCTAAAGGCTTGTTTCAAATCATGAGGGTAAATGTCCTGTAAACCTCTAATGAATTTTATCATCTCTTTTTGTACTTCATGCAGATCATTCATCTTTATCAAAAATTTGTAAGTGGTTTTTAAGAGTACTTCCAAGTGATAGTCGAGACCAGCTTCATAATGTGCCACAAGATTCAACACACGAGCAAAACAAAGCAAGTCTTCTCGCATGGCAAGTGTTTTGTTAGAAATGATTTTATCTAAATAAAGAACACATTCCTTGTTGTTGCCTGCACCAAATTGCAAACTGGCAAACTTGTAGTAAAAAATCATTTTATGGTGCGCGTCAATTCTACTATTGTATTTTTTTAAATTACTTTCAATTTTTGGGATAATTGCCAAACCTTCTGCAAAACTTCCATCTATAAAATGCTGATTGATTCTATGAAAATTAAGATAGAGAAATTTTAAAGTCTCGACATTTTCGTCATTTGGAAAACTAGCATCTGAAACGATCTTTTCAAACTGATGAAGTGCCTTTTGAAATTTTGGTTTATTCTGAAGGAAAAACATGGACTCCAACAGATAATTGTTCCCCTTCAAGAAAAATACAGGATTAAGACTTATCATCTTTGGGTTTTCATGAAACAATTCCACCCATTTTGACGCATATCTGTAGCAATTCAAAAAATCCTGAAGCAAAAAACTATACCACAAATGGGTTTTAAATAGCCATAACTTTTCACGAAATCCTAGACTTTTAAAATCATATTTTGGCAATCTATCCTGAAAATAAATGGTGACTTTCTCACTTTCCGCTTGGTTTTTGACATAGCCAGATTTTAGGATGATGCTATACAGTTGCAGTGATAAATTGGATAGTTTACTGGAAATCACGTTCAATTGACTCAACTCCTTTGCCTGAATCGACAATTCATCCGCTCTGGTCGCAATACTTCGTGTAATGTACTGGGATTCTATAACTTTTTCAAGTTCCACAATTTCGTAGGCAATATTTTTCTCTTCATGTTGAATCGCTACTTCTTTGGATTTGTCTAAAATTCTCAAGCTTTGCTTGTACAGACCTTTATGATATAAAATCGAGGCAAAATCTAGTTGTTCCCTGATTTGGGAGCGAATGTTTTGATGCGAAGGATTCAATCTTAAACTAATTAAAATTTGTTTGTACAAATGTGCTTTAACATTCGCCAACTGCTGTTTTTTTATAACACCACTTTTTATAATTTCCTTTTCATCATAGACTTTTGCTTTGTCCAAAACATTGAAAAGATTTAAAAACTTTGAATCAGAATTGACATCCAAACGCCCCACATACAACTTGAATTGGCGTTTTTCTGATTTGTTTAATGATTTTATCAGGGAAAATAAATTATCTTTTTGGTCCTTTGTCATCACACAATAATTGATTTAAAAATCTAGATATCAATATTATATACATTATATTTTATGTTGAACATCGTAAAACACATCTCAAATATCAACATAATTTTAATTCCAAATTATACATTAGCAGGACAATACGAAAATTTATTTTGATAAATGTCCAAAACACACATCCAAATATTTGACACAACCTTGAGAGATGGCGAACAGGTGCCTGGTTGTAAATTGAACACCACACAAAAATTAATCATTGCAAAAAAGCTCGATATATTAGGCGTTGACGTCATTGAAGCGGGATTCCCTGTTTCAAGTCCAGGCGATTTTGAATCGGTGAAAGAAATATCCAGAATTGTAAAAAATGCAACCGTTTGCGGATTGACACGCGCCGTTGAAAATGATATCAAAGTCGCTGCTGAAGCATTGGCTTCCGCAAAAAAACCAAGAATCCATACAGGAATTGGGACTTCCGACTCACATATTAAATATAAATTCAATTCGACAAGAGAAGAGGTATTAAAACGTGCTTTTGATGCCGTGAGATATGCGAAATCATTTGTTGAGGATGTTGAATTTTATGCTGAAGACGCAGGACGAACCGACAATGAATATCTAGCAAGGGTTTGCGAAGCTGCAATCAAAGCTGGCGCCACAGTTCTTAATATTCCTGATACAACTGGTTACTGCTTGCCAAGTGAGTATGGAGCAAAAATAAAGTATCTTAAAGAGAATGTCAAAGGCATTGAAAAAGCGATTTTGTCCTGTCACTGTCATAACGATTTAGGTTTGGCAACTGCAAATTCCATCGAAGGCATCATCAACGGCGCCCGACAAATTGAATGTACCATCAACGGTATTGGCGAACGGGCAGGAAACACCTCTTTGGAAGAAGTGGTCATGATCTTAAAACAACATCCTTATCTCGATTTAGACACCAATATTAACACCTCCATGCTTTTTGGCATGAGCCAATTGGTTTCTGAAAGTATGGGCGTTTATGTGCAACCGAACAAAGCCATTGTGGGCTCCAATGCATTCGCACACAGCTCTGGAATCCATCAAGATGGTATGATTAAGAACAAAACAACGTACGAAATCATTGACCCAAAAGATGTTGGTGTTACCGATTCTGCAATTGTGCTTACCGCCAGAAGTGGTCGTGCTGCTTTGGCCTATAGAGCAAAAAATGTGGGTTATGACTTGACAAAACTCCAACTGGATGATGTCTACGTCAATTTCTTAAACTTTGCTGATACCAAAAAAGAAATCAATGATAATGATATCCATCAAATCATTGAAACCAGTAATGTCTATCAACAAATAATTTCTGCTTGATGGGAAAAACATTATTTGATAAGGTTTGGGATGCTCATGTGGTCGATATTATCGATCCCGATAGTTATCGGGATGGACCGCAGGTACTGTATATCGACAAACATTTAATTCACGAAGTGACGAGTCCGCAAGCTTTTAATGAGTTAAAAGAGCGGAACATTCCTGTATTCCGACCAGAACAGATTGTTGCCACGGCCGATCATAATACGCCAACTAAAGATCAGCATTTACCAATAAAAGATGCGCTTTCCAGAAATCAGTTGGAACAGCTTTCTAAAAATTGTAAAGAAAATAACATCACACTATACGAACTAGGTCATAAATACAACGGCATCGTTCACGTAATGGCGCCCGAATTGGGTATTACTCAACCCGGAATGACCATTGTTTGTGGTGATAGTCACACTTCAACGCATGGTGCTTTTGGTACTATTGCCTTTGGAATTGGCACCAGCCAAGTGGCACAGGTTTTTGCGAGCCAATGTTTATTATTGACTAAACCAAAAAGTTTAAGAGTATCTATTAATGGCAAATTAAAGAATGGCGTATTACCAAAAGATGTCATTCTTTATACTATTTCAAAATTAGGAACGAATTCTGGAACGGGTTATTTCTGTGAATATGCTGGAAACGTTTTTGAAAATATGTCGATGGAAGGTCGTATGACTGTTTGCAATATGAGTATTGAAATGGGAGCTCGTGGTGGCATGATTGCACCAGATGAAACTACTTTTGAATATATTAAAGGAAGAGAATTTGCTCCAAAAGGTGACGAATTGGAAAAAAAAGTAGTGTATTGGAAAACACTACCTTCCGATAAGGACGCCAAATTTGACAAGGAATATTACTTTGACGCCGAAGATATCGAACCGATGATAACCTATGGCACCAATCCGGGAATGGGCATCAAAATTTCGCAAACCATTCCAGAAACCAGCGATGCTTCGTTTGAAAAGTCTTTGAATTATATGGATTTCAAAAAAGGTGAAAGCCTTATCAATAAACCCATCAATTTTGTGTTTATTGGAAGTTGCACCAATTCGCGAATCGAGGATTTTAGAGTCGCAGCAAATTACATCAAGGGCAAACAAAAAGCGGCCAATGTGACGGCTTGGTTGGTTCCTGGAAGCAAACAAGTTGAAGCTCAAATTATTGAGGAAGGTCTAAAAGACATTTTTGACGAAGCTGGTTTTGAACTACGCCAACCCGGTTGTTCTGCATGTTTAGCGATGAATGAGGATAAAATTCCGCAAGGAGAATATTGTGTATCAACCTCCAACAGAAATTTTGAAGGACGACAAGGACAAGGTTCCAGAACTATTTTAGCGAGTCCATTAATGGCAGCTGCGACTGCTGTGGAAGGAAAAATTATTGATATCACAAAGCAAATGAATTGACATGGAAAAGTTCACAACATTAACATCTACGGCGATTCCTATGAATATTGAAAATGTCGATACCGACCAAATCATTCCTGCACGTTTTTTAAAAGCTACTGACAGAGAAGGTTTTGGTGATAATTTATTTAGGGATTGGCGATACAATAAAACAGGGAATTTAAATCCGGATTTTGTTTTAAATCATCCAGAATATTCTGGAAGTATTTTGGTAGCTGGTGATAATTTCGGCTGTGGCTCGAGTCGTGAGCATGCTGCTTGGGCATTGACTGATTATGGTTTTAAGGTAATTGTTTCCAGTTTTTTTGCTGATATTTTTAAAGGAAATGCTTTGAACAATGGTTTGCTTCCAGTACAAGTATCTCCTGATTTTTTAAAGGTTTTATTATCCGAAATAACAGAAAAATCAACCACCAAACTCGTTGTAAATATTGAAAATCAAAGCATTTCAATTGAAGGAACTTCATTTCAGGAATCATTTGATATTGATGCCTATAAAAAAACCTGTATGATCAATGGCTATGACGACATTGATTATTTATTGAGCAAAAAAGAAACTATTGAAGCTTTTGAAAAGCAAAAAACATATTAAAAAAATGAAATTAAATATAGCAGTTTTATCAGGTGACGGCATCGGTCCAGAAGTGACCGCACAATCCATCAAAGTATTGAAGGCCATTGCATTGCAATTCAATCACACATTTGTGTTTAAAGAAGCTGTTGTGGGTGCCATAGCCATTGACAAAACAGGTAATCCTTTACCAGATAAGACTTTGGAATTGTGTAAATCTGCTGATGCAATTTTATTTGGCGCTATTGGAGACCCAAAATATGACAATGACCCTTCTGCGAAAGTACGCCCCGAGCAAGGCTTATTAAAGCTTCGTAAAGTATTGGGATTGTATGCAAATATTCGTCCTGTGAAAGCTTACGAAACACTTTTGGACAAATCGCCTTTAAAGCGACATATTATTGAAGGTACTGATATCAGTATTTACAGAGAATTGACTGGAGGTATTTATTTTGGTGAAAAGCAGTTAAGTGAAGATGGCAATACAGCGTCTGACTTATGTGAATACTCTCGTTTTGAAATAGAGCGCATTGCACATTTGGCATTTAAAGCTGCCCAAACCAGACGAAAAAAATTGACGCTTGTTGATAAAGCAAATGTGCTGGAAAGTTCCCGTCTTTGGCGAAGGGTAGTCACTGAATTAGCTTCTGAATATCCTGATATCAGATTGGAGTTCTTGTTTGTGGACAATGCCGCGATGCAGATGATTTTGAATCCGAGTCAGTTTGATGTGATTTTAACCGAAAATATGTTCGGTGATATTATCAGCGACGAAGCGAGTGTGATTGGTGGCTCCATTGGCTTGTTGGCCTCTGCTTCTATTGGTGATGAGCATGCGATGTTTGAACCTATTCATGGGTCGTATCCACAAGCAACTGGAAAAGGAATTGCCAATCCGATTGCTTCCATTTTATCGGCCGCTTTATTATTGGAACATTTCGGATTACATGAAGAAGCTAAATTGATTGATCAAGCTGTTGAAAAATCGCTAAAACTTCAAATTACGACTCCTGATTTAAACGACGCTACAGAAAAAATATCGACGAGCAAAGTTGGAAATTTCATTGAAGATTTCATCAATAATCCAACAGATAGTAATAAAAACTTTGTGAATATACATTTGGGACAATCGACAATTATTTAAATTTTATAAGGATTAGAATAATAATAGGTTTCAAAAAAAGCATCTCCAGAGGTGCTTTTTTTATGTCAATTATCGAATCATCCAATTTATAAATTGTTCAAAAAAATGCATTTTTAAGAAAAAAGAATTCGTTATGGTTAAAATGATTTATTCATTTTTCAATTCAATTCCGAAAACTTTCAATTGATTTTGGTAAATAATACTTTTATTACCTTTGAAACATAACTTTTAAATTTAACTTATGGAAGTACTCGGAATAGATATTGGTGGATCTGGTATGAAAGGTGGATTGGTAAATTCAGTAACTGGAGAATTAGTCACTGAACGATTTAGGATTCCAACCCCTGTTTCGAGAAAACCAGATGAAATGTCACAAGTGTTTAATGAAATTGTAGATCATTTTAATTACGATGGACCTGTTGGTTGTGGTTTCCCAAGTATTATTAAAAATGGTGTTTGTAAAGCCTCAGGTAATTTAAACAGTGAGTGGGTAAATTTAAATGTTGAAGAATTGTTTTCAATAGCATGTGGATTACCAGTTACTGTAATTAACGATGCAGATGCTGCTGGTTATGCTGTTATGAATTTTGGAATTGGAAAAGGTAAATTAGGATTTGTTATTATGATCACTATTGGTACAGGTTTGGGGAGCGGAGCTTTCTTTGATGGAAAACTGATCCCAAATTTTGAACTCGGGCAGATACCTTACAAAAAATATGAAAAAATCGAGCATTGGGCTGCAGCCTCAATAAAAGAAAAGAAGAGTTTTAGTTATAAAAAATGGGGTAAGCGTTTTAATACGTTTTTAGGGCTTGTAGAAGTTTTGGTGAGTCCCGATTTAATTATTCTTGGTGGAGGCACTTCTGATGACTTTGATGAATTTAAAAAGTGGATCACCATTGAAACCCCTGTGATACCTGCTCATTTAGGAAATCATGCTGGTATTGTAGGAGCTGCATGTGCTGCAATACATCAAATGTCTAAAAGCTAAAAATATTCAAAAGGAGACAATTATTTAATTCTAATTCATCCTTAATACTGATGAAACGCATCAGACACGAATTTTAAAACTTCTGGTATCACTTTACCAAATTGCACCCAACCAGAATGATTATCTCATGCGGCATGAAGCAATTATAATACTGGATGACTATCATAATCTGCAGGAAAATAATCAGTATTTATCCACATTCATTTATTTAGGAAATTTAGCTTTTATCTTACCTAAACTCAAATTGCCAATACTACCAACATGCGTATGTACTTTAGAAGTATCTGGTTTATATGTGCCTTCTTGTACTTGTTTACCAATAATTTGATAAGCTTCTCTAAAACTCAAGCCTTGTTCTACTAAGGTATTCATATTGTCCACTGTAAACAGGAATTTGTATTTATCGTCATTTAAATCAATATCCTTAACAACGACTTTTTGAATCGCGTAATTAAAAATATCCAATACATCCTTCACATCTTCGAATGCATTAATCATATTCTCCTTTAACAATTGAAAATCTCTGTGATAGCCACTAGGCAAATTATTCGTAATGAGTAACATTTCAGAATGCAAGGCTTGAATCTTATTACACTTCCCACGAAGCAATTCAAACACATCTGGATTTTTTTTGTGAGGCATGATGCTACTACCAGTAGTCAATTCATCTGGAAAGGTGATAAAGCCAAAATTCTGACCATTATAAAGACAAATATCCATAGCAAAACGGGACAACGTATTGCACAGACTTCCAAGTGCTGATGCTATTGTTCGCTCACTTTTTCCTCGACTCATTTGCGCAGCAACCACATTGTATTTCATGGTTGAAAAGCCTAATTCATTGGTTGTAAAATCTCTATCAATTGGGAACGAACTTCCGTAACCTGCCGCAGATCCTAATGGATTTTGGTCAACAGTCTTAATCGCTGCTTGCAATAGATACACGTCATCAATCAACACTTCAGCATATGCCGAAAACCACAGTCCAAACGAAGATGGCATCGCAACCTGAAGATGCGTATATCCCGGAAGCAAACTATTTTTATGGGTTTCAGCCAAATCAAGTAGCGTATTGAAAAGCGTTTCAGTCTTACCAAAAACCAGCTTTAAATTCTCCTTGTAAAATAACTGAAGTGCCACCAAAACTTGGTCGTTTCTGGAACGTGCGGTATGGATTTTCTTCCCTATATCACCATAACTTTTGGTCAATTCAAATTCGATTTTAGAATGTACATCTTCAAATTGTTCTTCAATGACAAATGAATTGTTCTCTATTTGATTCTCCATAACATCCAAACCTTCCTCTAACTTTATCAATTCTTCTGAAGTTAAAATTTCAATCTTTTGAAGCATTTTGGCATGCGCTCTGGATGCTAGCACATCATATTTCGCAATATGTATATCAATTTCCCTATCGTTCCCTACGGTAAATTGTTCTATTTTTTTATCAATTGATAAGCCTTTATCCCAGAGTTTCATTTTTATAAATTTTAATTCTTAAAATTTCCGAACATAGAACCAAGACCGCTTTGCTAATCGAACAAAGACTATAATTATAACGCGATCAGTTCCTGGTTCTTTTACAATATCTTTCTTAATAATTGGATATACAAATCAATGCCTTCTTCAATTTCATTGACATAAATAAATTCATCTGCAGTATGTGACCGTGTGCTGTCTCCTGGTCCTAATTTTAAGGATGGACAATTTAAAACTGCTTGGTCTGACAACGTTGGTGACCCATAGGTTTCTCTTCCAAGTGCGATTCCAGCCTTTACTAATGGATGCTCGATAGGAATTGAAGATGAATTCAACCTTAAACTTCGGGCAATTATACTCGAGCAAGGTGATTTCTCAATTAAAATATCAGCAATTTCTTGATTGGAATATTGGTCGTTCACACGAACATCAATGACCAAATCCACCTCTGAAGGAATCGCATTATGTTGTTTTCCTGCTTTGATTTGAGTAACGGTCAATTTCACTTCTCCTAAAACATCTGACACTTTTTCAAATTTAAAATCCTTAAACCATTTCAACACATCAATCGTATTGTAAATGGCATTGTCATCATTTGGATGTGCAGCATGACTTGCGGTTCCTTTCACCTTGGCATCAAAAACCACCAAACCTTTTTCTGCAATCGCCAGATTCATCAATGTTGGTTCCCCGACAATCGCGACATCAACTTTTGGAATGATGTCCAACAAACTATTTAGTCCATTTGGACCACTGCTTTCTTCTTCCGCGGAAGCGACTAAAACTAAATTGTAATTTAAGTCTTTTGCATCGTAAAAGTAAGTGAACGCCGCAATTAAAGACACCAAACAACCTCCTGCATCATTAGAACCCAAACCATACAGTTTAGCATTTTCCACAATTGCTTCAAATGGATCTTTGGTGTAGCCATTATTAGGTTTTACCGTGTCGTGGTGGGAATTTAATAATAGCGTAGGTTTTGATTCGTCGAAATATTTGTTGATTGACCACACATTGTTTTGAGTTCTTTTATAATCAACCTCATAGCGTTTGAACCAAGCTTCAATATTTGCGGCGGTCTTATCTTCTTCCGAAGAAAATGATGGTGTCTCAATGAGTTTTTTCAGCAATGCAATTGCATCTGTGGTTAATTTTTCTTGCATCAGTCAGCTTGTATGGTTGTGAATTTTGATGATGAATTGAAAAGCATGTCAGGTTTTCCGATGCATACTTTTTTTACGTTTTTATGAATCGCATGAAAGCAATTGTTCAGCTTTGGTAACATACCTTCCGAAATCACACCTTCAACTAATAATTTTTCATAGGTTGTGGTGTTGATGTGTTCAATGACCGAATCATCATCGTTTACATTTTGCAACACACCATTTTTTTCAAAGCAATAATACAATTCGACACTAAAGGAATCCGCAAAACCAATTGCCAATTCTGATGCAATTGTGTCGGCATTAGTGTTTAAAAGTTGACCCCTTCCATCATGTGTTATTGCACAAAACACTGGTGTGATGTCATGCTCCAAAAGTGCTTCTGCAGCATTAGTGTTTACTTTTAAAATATCGCCTACAAAACCATAATCAATTGTTTTGACAGGACGTTTTTGAGACACTATAGTATTGCCGTCCGCTCCCGAAAACCCAACAGCATTGCATTTATACGATTGCAATTTAGCGACAATATTTTTGTTTAATTTTCCTGCATAAACCATTGTAATCACATCCAAAGTTGCAGCATCAGTTATGCGTCTGCCATCGACCATCTGAACTTCGATTTGCAAGGATTTGGCCAATTGCGTTGCCAATTTCCCACCGCCATGCACCAATATTTTTGGTGTTTCCAGTTTTGAAAATTGAGCAAGAAACGAATTCAATGCTACTTCATCATCAATGATATTTCCTCCAATTTTCACTATTTTAAGCGTCGGCTTGCTCATAGATTTTCTAAAATTTGTTTCAAAACTACTTGCGCAGCAAAAGTGCGATTGTTTGCCTGATGAATCACTAGGGAATTGTCGCCATCTAACACAACATCTTCCACCACAACATTTCTTCGGACAGGAAGACAATGCATGAATTTTGCATTTCCTAATTTTTCTTGAGTCAGCATCCAATTAGGATCTTGGTTTAGAATTTTGCCATAATCGTTATAATTACTCCAGTTTTTCACATAAACGAAATCGGCATCTTTCAAAGCGTCCTCTTGATTGTAGTTGATCGGGGTTTGCTTTGTAATTTCAGAATTCAGTTCATAACCCTCGGGATGTGTAATGGTTAAATCAACATCCAGATGTTGCATCATCTCAACAAAAGAGTTCGCTACCGCTTGTGGAAGAGCACGAGGATGTGGTGCCCAAGATAACACAACTTTTGGTTTCGGTTTATCCGCCAATTCAGAAATAGTAATGGCATCTGCTAATGCCTGCAAAGGATGCGCCGTTGCGCTTTCCATATTGATAATTGGGACCGTTGCGTATTTTACAAAATTTTGTAACACATATTCGGATTCATCTCTTTGTTTGTCCTTCAATGTTGGAAATGCCCGAACTGCAATGATATCAGCATATTGTGAAATAACTCTTGCTGCTTCTTTAATATGCTCCGATGAATTAGCATTCATAATCGTCCCATCTTCAAACTCAATATTCCAAGCATCATTCACATTTAATACCATTACTTGCATTCCGAGATTATTCGCCGCTTTTTCAGTACTTAATCGTGTTCTTAAACTTGCATTGAAAAATAGCATCACCAAGGTTTTATGTTTTCCCAAGGTCTCGAACTCATAAGGATTCATCTTTAGCAAGATGGCTTCTTTAATAGTTTCCGATAGATTTGAAATATCTTTTATTTCGGTATATTTTTTCATTTTATAATTCCGATTTTAAAGCGTCAAAAAAGGCATCGATGTGCTTTTTTTGAATCGTTAATGGTGGAAGGATTCTGATAAGGTTGGGGTTTTTGGCGCTTCCTGTGAATATTTTATGCTTGTAAATTAATTTTTTTCTTAATTCAGCCACTGGAAAATCAAACTCCAAGCCAATCATCAACCCTCTTCCTTTTATAGATTTTAAATTTGGTAGATCTTCGGCTTTTTGAATAAAATAATCAGCCATTTCAGAAGCATTATTCATCAGCTTTTCCTCTTCTATAACCTCCAACACCGTCAAAGATGCCGCACAAGCCAAATGATTGCCGCCAAATGTGGTTCCTAACAACCCAAAAGATGGCTTAATATCTGGATGAATCAGAATACCGCCAATTGGGAATCCATTGCCCATACCTTTAGCAATTGAAATAATATCAGGCGTAATTTGATGTTTCTGGAAGGCGAAAAAGTCACCAGTCCGCCCAAATCCAGATTGTACTTCATCTGCAATCAAAATTGTATTGTGTGTTTTGCACAAAGACTCCAAACCTTGATAAAACTCTGGGGTGCTTTGGTCTAAACCTCCAACTCCTTGAATGCATTCGACAATCACCGCGCAGGTTTGATTATTCTTCAATATGGTTTCAACCGAATCCAAATCCCCTAATTCAACAAAATCAACTTCTTGTTGTGCATTTAATGGCGCTACAATTTTGGGATCATCTGTTGCTACAACAGCAGCCGATGTGCGACCGTGAAATGAATTTTTAAAAGCCAAAATTTTATGTTTTCCATTGTGGAAAGATGCTAATTTCAATGCATTTTCATTGGCTTCTGCACCTGAATTACACAAAAACAATTGGTAGTCTTTGCAACCAGATAATTCTTCCAATCGTTCTGCCAATTTTTCCTGTAAAGGATTTTGAATTGCGTTACTATAAAAACCCAATTTGGAAACTTGATTTGAAATCGCTTTTACATATTTTGGATGTGTGTGTCCGATAGAAATCACCGCATGACCACCGTACAAATCGAGATATTCTGTATCATTCTCATCGTATACATACATACCATTTGCCCTTATTGGTTTGATGTCGAACAATGGGTACACATTAAATAAACTCATAATTGTTCTTTTTTAATGTTACTGATTTTATTGTACGATGCAATCATCCCTTGGATAAGCGATGAACTTAATCCCTTATGTTCCATTTCATTTAGGCCTTCAATGGTACAGCCTTTTGGCGTGGTCACTCGGTCGATTTCTTCTTCTGGATGGTCACCATTCGTGATTAATAAATTGGCAGCACCTTCACTGGTGTACATTGCCAATTCCTGTGCTTCCTTGGCATCAAATCCCAACTGTATGGCAGCTTGCGTAGTTGCTCGAATCATACGCATCCAAAAGGCGATACCGCTCGCGCAAACCACAGTCGCAGCTTGCATTTGGTCTTCTGGAATTATCAATGTATGACCCAATCGATTGAATATCGCTTCAGCAATTTTGATTCTCTTTTTTCCAATCTCATTACTACATAAACAGGTCATGGATTTCCCAACTGCGATCGCTGTGTTTGGCATAGCTCTGATGATGAATTTTTCTAGACCCAAAACTGATTCAATTTTTGGAATTATAAATCCGGTAACTGCCGAGATGATAATATGATTATCCGTCAAAAATGGCTGAATTTCCTTTAATATGGATTCAAAATGTGCTGGTTGAACAGCACAAATCAAGATATCAGATTTTTGAACTGCCAAGACATTATCTGATGTTATGGTAACGTTCTGATATCCTTCAAATTTCTGAATGGTTTCTGGATTTCTTTTGGTCAGATAAAGCGATGTGATTGCATTGTTGGTTATCAATCCCTTTGCGATGGATTGTCCTAAATTCCCAGTTCCAATGATGGCTATTTTCATACTTAAAAAAAGTTGGCTTTTAATTTTAATCCTTCGGTTTCCTCGAGACCAAACATCAAATTCATATTTTGAATTGCCTGACCTGATGCTCCTTTTAACAAATTGTCGATAACACTTGTAATCAACAATAGATTGTTATGCTGATAAAGATGAAGCAAACATTTATTGGTGTTGACTACTTGTTTTAAATGAATGTCGACATCAGAAACAAATGTGAACGCGGCATCTTTGTAAAAATCATTGTAAATGGTCTTTGCTACCTCTAAACTTCCACTAAAGTTTGTGTAAGCCGTCGCAAAAATTCCTCTTGAGAAATTTCCTCGATTTGGAACAAAAAGCAATTCTGAAGTAAAATCAGACTGTAATTGTTTTAAGGATTCATTGATTTCACCTAAATGTTGGTGGTCAAATAATTTATACGATGAAAAGTTGTTATCTCGCCATGTAAAATGAGTTGTGTTAGACAACATGGTTCCAGCTCCTGTTGAACCAGTCACTGCATTGACATGCACATCGTTTACCAATAAATTGTTTTCCGCCAATGGTAATAACGCCAATTGAATTGCGGTTGCAAAACAACCAGGATTTGCTATATAATTTGCATTTTTGATGGCGTCCTTTTGAAGTTCAGGAAGTCCGTAAACAAATGTTTCATTTTGAAATGCTCTTTCTTTTTCCAATCGGAAATCATTGCTTAAATCGATGATTTTTGTCTTGTCTGAAAATGAATTCGTCTCCAAAAATGCTTTGGAATTGCCATGACCTAAACAGAGAAAAAGAACGTCAACTCTAGGATTGATATCGCTCGTAAATTTTAGGTCCGTAGAACCCAGTAGATCTTGATGAACGCTACACAACTTGTTACCAGCATTAGACGTGCTATAAACAAAATTAATATTGGCGTCATTATGATGAAGTAATAATCGAATCAACTCACCAGCCGTGTAACCTGCACCTCCAATAATTCCTACTTGTATCATAGCTCCGATGTTACTTGATGATATATCTTATTTTGATTGCCAATGATTTTTATAAATCCTTTCGCTTCCTCTGCTGTCCAGCCTTTGTTCATTTCGCCATAACTACCGAATTTAGCATTCATCAAATCATATTTGGAATTGACACCATCCAACGAAAAATGATATGGCTTCAAGGTCACCACAACATCGCCCGAAACTTGCGCTTGGCTGCTTTCCAAAAAGGCTTCTATATTTCGCATCACTGGGTCCAAATATTGACCTTCATGCAAATGCATGCCATAAAAACTGGATAAATAATCTTTATGCTGTAATTGCCATTTGGTCAAGGTATGCTTTTCGAGCAAGTGATGTGCCTTAATTATAATTAGAGCAGCGGCGGCCTCAAAACCGACACGTCCTTTAATTCCGACAATTGTATCACCAACGTGAATATCACGACCAATTGCAAAAGGTGATGCCAAATTATTTAAGTTCTCAATGTTTTTTTCGGGACTGTTTTTTTGGCCATTGACAGCAACCAATTCACCTTTTTCAAAAGTCAAGGTTACTTTTTCTTGTCCTTCATTTTTCAATTGGGTTGGATAGGCTTCATCTGGTAACGGTTTATCGGAAGTCAATGTTTCTTCGCCTCCAACACTTGTTCCCCAAAGCCCTTTATTGATCGAATATTTTGCTTTGTCCCAAGACATATCCACACCATTTGCTTTTAGATAATCGATTTCTTCCTGTCTTGACAATTTTTTATCACGAATCGGTGTGATGATTTCAATATGTGGTGCCAAGGTTTGAAAAATCATATCAAAACGTACTTGATCATTTCCTGCTCCTGTACTTCCGTGGGCAATATATTTGGCATTAATACTTTTAGCGTATTCAATAATTTCAATCGCCTGAATAATGCGCTCTGCACTCACAGATAAGGGATAACTATTATTTTTCAATACATTTCCGAAGATCAAATACTTAATCACCTTATTGTAATAGGAAGCAACAGCATCGATATTTTTATAGTTGGACACTCCCATTTTGAAGGCATTCGATTCTATTCTCTTAATTTCTTCCGAGGTAAAACCTCCTGTATTCACGCTAACGGCATGCACTTCAAACCCTTCATCTTTTGATAAATGCACTGCACAATAGGAAGTATCCAAGCCGCCACTATATGCTAATACTAATTTTTTCATTTCTTTTCTGTTTTTAAGAACATGGATTGTTTTAAACTTTTTAATCGTTTAAACACCTTCTCTTTTATCTGCTTTTTCTCTTGGTTTTCTTGCTTTTTTGGGTCATACAGCATACCAGTACATAAACACATTTTTTGTTCGGTACGTTGCAGTACATCATAGTTCTTGCAAGTTTGGCAACCTTTCCAAAAGGATTGGTCGTCAGTCAATTCTGAAAAAGTCACAGGTTTATAACCTAATTCACTATTCATTTTCATAACCGGCAATCCGGTAGTGATGCTAAATACTTTGGCATCTGGAAACTTGTTACGTGAATGTTCAAAAATTTTGTGCTTGATTTTTTTTGCCAGGCCTTGTTCCCTAAAATCTGGATGTACAATCAATCCTGAATTGGCAACAAATTTGCCATGGCTCCATGCTTCAATATAGCAAAAACCTGCAAACTTGTCACCTTCCAAAGCAATTACGGCATTTCCATTTTCCATTTTGGTAATGATATATTCTGGAGAGCGTTTAGCGATGCCAGTTCCTCTTACTTTAGCAGATTCTGCAATGGTGTCACAAATGATTTCGGCATAAATGCTATGTGATTTATCGGCAATAACAATCTTCATCGTTTCGTTATTTAAAAATTATAAAAATAAAAGTGTTTTGACAAGAAGAACCGGACTCACCTAAGTTCAAAATAAAAGTATACCCTTACGGGCGACGTCTTATCGGAGAATGTAAAATAAATCTGTTATTGTTTAAAATAACTGAATTTTGGAAATTTAATATGGAATTTGATTTAATCAAGATAAAAAACAATAGTTACGTTAGTGAAATGCTACAAGCGGCTATAAAGCACTGCGACGTCTGCGCAATGCTTTTGCGGGACTAGACGGACGTATTCTGTTTTTCATTAAAATCATAAATCAAAAGTAATATTTTATTTAACATTTCAAATATCTTTTAATCTTTTTTACAATATATAATCTGTACTCATAAAATTAGAGGCCTTACTGTCCAATAACTTATTGAGGATGGTATTGTTATAATCATTGTCCTTGGAAGCTACAAATGTCCTGATGGAAAACGAGCGCAAGGCGTCATGCACACTCAAGGTTCCAACGGCAGAATCCTTTCTTCCCGTAAACGGATACACATCTGGACCTCTTTGGCATGAACTATTTAAGTTGACACGACATACTAAATTCACCAATGTATCAATTAATGGTGCCAAAGTTTTCACATCTTTACCGAATAAACTCACTTGCTGACCATAATTGGATTCTGCCATATCATCCAATGGTTGTTCGATGTCCGTAAAAGGCACTATTGGAATCACTGGTCCAAACTGTTCTTCCTGAAACACTCGCATCTCTTTGTTTACAGGATACAAAACTGCAGGAAATATATAATTTTTATTTGTTTTCCCTCCTTTGTCGTTCAATATTTGAGCTCCTTTTTCCAAAGCATCATCTATGAGCTCTTGAATATAAGCAGGTTTATCAGGTTCTGGCAATGGTGTTAATTTCACACCGTCTTCCCAAGGGTTCCCAAATTTTAGCGCATCAACCTTTTCGGAAAATCGTTTATTAAATTCGTCGATGACATCCGTATGTACATACAATATTTTCAAGGCAGTACAACGTTGTCCGTTGAAAGACAGGGTACCTGAAATGCATTCTTCAATTGCTAAATCCAAATCGGCATCCTCTAAAACGATAGCTGGATTTTTTGCTTCCAATCCCAAAACCAATCGCAATCTGTTCTTCTTTGGGTGTTGATTTTGGAGCGCATTTGCAGATTTACTATTTCCAATCAAAGCCAAAACATCCACTTTCCCGGATTGCATAATCGGTGTAGCCACCACTCTTCCTCTGCCATAAATAATGTTGACTGCACCTTTTGGAAAGCTATTTTGAAATGCTTCCAACAATGGTGACAATAATAACACGCCATGTTTTGCAGGTTTGAAAATGACCGTGTTCCCCATAATCAATGCAGGAATCAGCAATGCAAACGTTTCATTCAGCGGATAATTATAAGGGCCCAAACACAACACAACTCCCAACGGTCCACGACGAATGTGCGCATTCACGCCATCATTCTTTTGAAATTTAGCTGAATTTCTATCCAACTGTTTGTAATCTTCAATGGTATCATAAATATATTCTACCGTTCTATCGAACTCCTTCTGGGAATCCGGTAAATTTTTACCGATCTCCCACATCAGAAGTTTTACGACCTCATCGCGCTTGGTTTTCATTTGCTGAACAAAGGTTTCCATGCATGCGACCCTGTCCACCACTTTCATCGTGGGCCATAAACCTTGACCTTTGTGGTAAGCTGCACATGCCGAATCCAATGCCTCCAATGCTTCTTTTTCTCCTAACTCTGGAATACTTCCCAATAAAGTTGACTGATACGTCGCTGTTGAGGATATGGTTGAATAGACCTCCGTGACATCTCCTTTCCAGTGTTTTAATTCGCCCGAAACCAGATAAGATTCTTGGCGCACTAATGTTTTCATTTGAAATTCAGCTGGAATATCTTGGAATTGTGTTGTCATATTTTGGTTTTATAGTGTTTTCTTGAAATCTAAAGTTAAGATCTTAAAAATTGGAAATCGTTAAGTTAATGTTATACTCATACCAAAAACTGAAATAAATCGGGCTTATCATTGAGATAGTCACCATAAAAATTATGCAATTTCATTTTAGTTATCAGAGGTTGTAAATCATCAGCCGATTTGAGTTCTAATCCGACCACAGCAGCACCATTTTCGCGATTTGTCTTTTTAGTATATTCAAAATGTGTAATATCGTCCGTTGGGCCTAAAATATCAACCACAAACTCACGCAAAGCGCCTGCACGTTGCGGAAATTTGATTATGAAATAATGTTTTAAATTGGCATATAAGAGTGCTCGCTCCTTTATTTCAGGGGTTCTTGTGATGTCATTATTGCTTCCGCTGACAATGCAAATCACATTTTTGCCTTTGATTTCATCAGCATATTGTCCCAAAGCAGCTATACTCATGGCACCTGCAGGTTCCACAACAATGGCTTCCTTGTTGTATAAATCCAAAATGGTTTGGCAGATTTTGCCTTCATCCACCGTAATCATATCAGATAGGTTTTGTTGACAGATTGAAAAATTTAAATTTCCAACACGTTTGACAGCAGCACCATCTACGAAATTTTCAATATGGTGCAATTCAGTATTTCTTTTGTTTTTTATGGACGTTGACATGGAAGGTGCGCCTTTTGGCTCTACACCTATGATTTTTGTGTTAGGAGACAATTCTTTAAAAACAGACGATAGACCAGCAGATAGGCCTCCACCTCCAACAGGCACAAATACAAAATGAATGGGATGTTCCGCTTGATCTATAATTTCCAATCCAATGGTTGCCTGGCCTTCAATCACTTTTTCATCATCAAAGGGATGAATGAAAGTTTTACTCAATCTTTCGGATTCAAGGATTGCTGCATGATAGGCATCATCATAGGTATCGCCAATCAGAACCACCTCAATATACTCTTCACCAAACATGTTAACCTGTTCTATTTTCTGTTTTGGTGTTGGTGACGGCATAAAAACTGTGCCTTTTATATGCAACAGTTTACATGATAAAGCCACTCCTTGTGCATGGTTTCCTGCACTGGCACAGACAATGCCGTTTTCAATTTGAGACGGATCTAAAGATGAAATTTTATTATATGCACCTCGGATTTTATAAGACCGTACTTGCTGCAAATCCTCTCGTTTAAAGAAGATATTGGCTTCAAACTGTTTCGAATAATGAAGGTTTTTAATCAAAGGTGTAACCGATGCAATCCCTTCCAGTTTTCTAGCGGCTGCTTCAACCGAAGCTATTGTTGGACGATATATTTTAGTGTCTATTTCCATATTATACTAATACCGAATCATCAACAGCTACGTCAGTTTGGATCGTTTTCATTGCAGTCATGGCAGCTCTTAATTCTTTACCAATGGATTCGATAGGATGATTTCGAATCGCATCGTTCACCGCAATCAATTCTAAATTATCAACGGCATTAGATTTTGAGAATGGTTTTCCAACCACGTTCGTATCCAACGATTTCATAAAATCTTTCAACAACGGCTTGCACGCGTGATCAAATAAATAACAACCATATTCTGCCGTATCGGAAATGACACGATTCATCTCGAATAGTTTTTTTCTGGCAATCGTGTTGGCAATCAACGGTAATTCGTGGAGCGATTCGTAATACGCTGAATCTTCAACAATACCTGCACTCACCATCGTTTCGAACGCCAACTCCACACCCGATTTTACAAAAGCCACCAGTAATACGCCATGGTCAAAATACTCTTGTTCAGAAATATGATTGGTGGTTAATTCCGTTTTTTCAAAGGCCGTTTCTCCTGTGGCGGCTCTCCATTTTAATAAGTTGACATCATCATTCGCCCAATCTTCCATCATCGTTTTTGAAAAATATCCGGAAATGATATCGTCCATATGTTTTTCAAAGAGTGGCCTTAAAATTGTTTTTAATTCTTCCGCTAATTCAAATGCTTTCAATTTTGCTGGATTTGATAATCGGTCCATCATGTTCGTGATGCCACCATGTTTTAAAGCTTCAGTAATGGTTTCCCAACCCAACTGGATTAATTTGGCGGCATAATTGGCATCAATGCCGTCTTCAACCATTTTGTCAAAAGCCAAAATAGAACCTGTTTGCAAAACACCGCAAAGAATGGTCTGTTCACCCATCAAATCACTTTTCACTTCAGCAATAAAAGAGGATTCCAATACACCAGCTTTATCACCACCTGTTGCGACTGCATATGCTTTCGCCTGCACTAAACCTTTACCTTTAGGGTCGTTTTCTGGATGCACGGCAATCAAAGTTGGAACTCCAAAACCACGTTTATATTCTTCGCGAACTTCCGTTCCTGGACATTTTGGCGCGACCATAATCACCGTAATATCTTCTCTTACTTTTGTTCCTTCCTCTACAATATTAAACCCATGCGAATAGGACAACGTTGCTCCCTTTTTCATCAATGGCATCACTGCTTTCACAACACTTGTATGTTGCTTGTCAGGCGTCAGGTTCAACACTAAATCAGCGGTTGGAATCAATTCTTCATAAGTTCCAACATTAAAACCATTCGATGTTGCGTTCTTATACGATGGTCGTTTTTCTTTAATAGCAACTTCACGCAACGCATATGAAATGTCCAGACCGGAATCTCGCATGTTCAAGCCTTGATTCAAACCTTGAGCTCCACAGCCTATGATCACTATTTTTTTACCAAGCAAGGCATTGACTCCATCTTCAAATTCTGAAGCTTCCATGAATCTGCATTTTCCCAATTGCTCTAGTTGTTGTCTTAATGATAAAGTGTTAAAATAATTTGACATTGTTCTTTAGTTTTTAATGTTGAAATGCTTGTTGAAGCATTTGTGTTATTTTCATTTCCTCTTTGGTCACCGCGATTCGACCTGAACGGGTAAACTGCATGATGCCAAAGGGACTTAATTCTCTGTATAATAATTCGACTTCTTCTTTTCTGCCAGATTTTTCGATGACAAAAAATTCTTTGTTGACCGTGACAATCCTGGCGTTGCTTTCTTTTATGATATTTTGAATTTGTCGTTCATCAAACAGTAAATTGGATTTTAGTTTAAACAGACAGGATTCTTGATAAATGGTCTCATCATCCCTATGATAAAAGGCTTTAATAACCTCCACCTGTTTTTCGATTTGACCAATTATCTTTTTGATTTGCTCTTCACTGATATTGACAACAATTGTCCATTTGGAAACATTTTCTATTTCTGAAACCGACGTATTGATACTTTCAATATTGATATGCCTCCGTTGAAAAATGGCAGATATACGATTGAGCAATCCGATATTGTTTTCGGTGTAAATGGATACGGTATAGGTGTTTATTTCTGTGCTCATAACTTTAGTATTAAGTATATAGAATTAAGTATCGAGACTCAATTCTACTTTAAACTGTTACTTTTTAGTATTTCATTAGATTTTTTTCTTTGTTCTTTGTACTCTATACTTTTTTCACTCCAATCTAATATCCGAAACCGATGCTCCAGAAGGAATCATTGGAAATACATTATCTTCTTTTTCTACTCGAACTTCCAAAAAATAAGGACCTTCGCAAGCCATCATTTCTGCAACGGCATCTTTTAGTTCATTACGTTGCGTTACTTTTTTGGCATCGATATAATATCCTTTCGCAATGGCTACAAAATCAGGATTTGTCATCTCGGTGGACGCATATCTTTTGTCAAAAAACAATTGTTGCCACTGACGCACCATTCCTAAAAATTCATTGTTCAAAACCACAATCTTCACTGGTACTTTTTGTTGAAAAATAGTTCCCAATTCTTGAATGGTCATTTGATAACCGCCATCTCCGATAATAGCCACCACATCGCGTTCTGGCGCTGACATTTTTGCTCCAATTGCAGCTGGAAGTGCAAAACCCATGGTACCCAAACCTCCGGAAGTTATGTTACTTTTTGTGGTTGTGAATTCTGCATATCTGCATGCAATCATTTGGTGTTGTCCCACATCTGATACGATTGCCGCATTGCCTTTCGTCTGGATATTTATTTCTTTTAAAACCTCACCCATGGTCAACCCTTCTTTCGTGGGATGAATATCGTGCTTAATGACTTTTTCATATTCAATAGCATACAAATCTTTAAACTTTTGATGCCATTCTGGATGGGAATTTGCAATCAACAACGGCAATAATTGCTTGAGACTTTCCTTCGCATCGCCTAAGACTGCTAAATCTGTCTTTACGTTTTTATCAACTTCAGAAGGGTCAATTTCAAAATGTATGATTTTCGCTTGTTTTGCATAGGAGTTTAAATTTCCCGTGACTCGGTCGTCAAACCGCATCCCAATGGCAATCAACACATCACATTCGTTGGTAAGCATATTTGGCGCGTAATTGCCATGCATTCCAACCATTCCCACATTCAAAGGGTGTGCTGTTGGAATTGCGGAAGCTCCTAGAATAGTCCAAGCTGCAGGAACTCCAGCCTTTTCTATCACCTCTTTAAGTTCATTTTCAGCTTCAGAAAGAATAACTCCTTGTCCCCAAACAATTAATGGCTTTTTTGCTGCATTAATTAATTGTGCAGCAGCTTTTACATCATCAATATCGGTTTTTGGCACTGGATTGTAACTGCGGACACCTTTACATTTTTCATAGGAAAAATCAAATTGCTCAAACTGTGCATCTTTTGTAATATCTATCAAAACAGGTCCAGGACGACCACTTTTAGCAATATAAAATGCCTTTGCTAAGACCGATGGAATTTCGGATGCTTTCGTAATTTGATGATTCCATTTGGTTACAGGAGTCGAAATTCCAACAATATCTGTTTCCTGAAATGCATCACTTCCCAATAAATGAGAAGCCACCTGGCCAGTAATACAAACAATAGGTGTCGAATCGATTTGTGCATCGGCAATTCCCGTAATCAAGTTGGTCGCTCCAGGACCTGAAGTCGCCATCGCCACACCAACTTTCCCAGAAATACGCGCATACCCTTGAGCCGCATGCGTAGCGCCTTGTTCATGACGCGTCAATACATGATGAATTTTGTCTCTGTACTTAAAAAGTTCATCATAAACAGGCATAATGGCACCACCTGGATAACCATAAAGAATATCCACTCCTTCTGCGAGTAAACACTTGATGACGGCCTCACTACCAGACATGCGTTCAGTGATTTTGGCTGATTTTTCTTCCTTATTTAGAGTTTCTGTATTCATATTAATAACTTTAATTCGTTACCGCGACAATTCGGGGCTTCCTTTGCATTTAAAATTCGTCAGTAACGCAACCTTTGGAGGCCGATGATACTGTTTTTGCATATTTATAGAGTACACCACGCTCAAATTTTAAGGCTGGTGCTTTCCATTGTTGTTTTCTTTTCTGTAATTCTTCTTCGGAAACTTCTAACGTAATACTATTGGTTTCTGCATCAATTGAAATCATATCGCCATCTTTAACGAGTGCAATGTTTCCTCCTTCTTGAGCCTCTGGCGTAATATGACCCACAACAAAACCGTGAGTTCCGCCAGAAAAACGACCATCCGTAATCAAAGCCACATCTTTACCAAGACCAGCACCAATAATGGCGGCGGTAGGTTTAAGCATTTCTGGCATGCCTGGTCCGCCTTTGGGACCTTCATAACGAATGACTACTACATCTCCTTTTTCTACTTTTCCATCTCTGATTCCGTCATTCGCAGCATATTCACCATCAAATACTTTGGCCTTTCCTATGAAATTCAATCCTTCTTTTCCTGTGATTTTCGCCACACTGCCTTCCGAAGCCAAATTGCCGTACAGCATTCTTAAATGACCAGAAATTTTAATCGGGTTTTCTATGGATTTAATTACATCCTGTCCTTCCTTTAAATCATCCACATCGAATAAGTTTTCAGCAATTGTTTTTCCTGTGACCGTCATACAATCGCCATGCAGCATTCCTTTTTTCAACAAATATTTCATTACGGCAGGTATTCCACCAACGGCGTGCACATCTTCCATCAAGTACTGTCCACTTGGTTTTAAATCGGCAAGGAATGGTGTATTGTCACTTATTTTTTGGAAATCTGACAATGTAAAATCTATTTGAGCGGCTCTGGCGATTGCCAAGAAGTGCAATACGGCATTAGTAGAGCCTCCCAGAATTGTCACCAATCTGATGGCATTTTCCAAAGATTTTCTAGTGATGATATCAGATGGCTTTATATCTTTCTCAAGCAATAATCGCATCGCTTCACCCGCTTTTATAGATTCTTCTTTTTTGGCATCACTCAAGGCAGGATTGGAAGAATTAAACGGCAAGGTCATTCCCAACCCTTCAATTGCTGACGCCATTGTGTTAGCCGTGTACATGCCTCCACAAGCACCGGCTCCAGGACATGCTTTTTCGACAATACTTTGAAATTCAGTTTCGTTCATGGTCCCTGCGACTTTGCTTCCCCATGCTTCAAAAGCTGATACGACATCCAATTTTTTGCCGTTATGGCATCCAGAATCAATCGTTCCGCCATACACCAAAATGCTTGGTCGGTTTAAACGGATCATCGCCATTAATGCACCTGGCATATTTTTATCGCATCCAACAACAGTAATCAATCCGTCGTAACTCATGGCTTGCACCACAGTTTCCATCGAATCCGCAATGATGTCACGAGAAGGCAAGGAATAACGCATTCCTGGCGTTCCCATCGAAATGCCGTCGCTTACACCAATCGTGTTGAAAATCAGGCCAATGATATCTTCATTTGTTGTGCCTTCTTTTGCTAATTTTGCCAAATCATTCAAATGCATATTACATGGATTACCTTCATAACCAGTACTTGCAATCCCCACCATTGGTTTAAAAAAATCTTCAGTCGTCAGCCCAATTGCATGCAACATCGCTTGAGCTGCAGGCTGCGTTGGGTCTTGTGTAACTGTTTTACTATATTTATTCAATTCGTTCATACGGCTTTGGATAGCTTTCTTTTACGTTCACACAATACCTCCTGTTTGTATAAATGCATTAATCTGTGTCCTAATGATTGGATCCATTCCATAGGAAATTGGTATTCGTCTAGAGATTGCAAACCAACAACTTCAGCTGCAGTTCCTGTAAAAAACGCACTATCAGCTTGCTTTAATTCATCCATCTTAAAGTGTTTTTCTTCGACTGGAATGCCTTCTTCTTTACAGATATCCAAAATTGTGGAACGAGTGATTCCAGGCATGATACTTCCTTTTTTTGGCGTATAGAGTTTTCCGTCTTTTTCCATGAATACATTTGCTCCGGAACATTCAGCAACATTGCCATACATATCGAGCAACAACGCTTCATCATAACCTGAATTCTTGGCTTCATTTGTGGATAGCACGGAATTTATATAATGCCCTGTTACTTTTGCGTCCACAAAACATGATTTTGGATTTGGCCGCTCAAAAGAAGATGTTCTCACTTTTAGCAATCGGTCGCCCATGTATTTTCCCCATTCCCAACATTGGATAGTTAAATTCGACTCTGAAGAGGTCTTTAAGCTCATATCCGCACCTGTGATAACCAAAGGGCGTATATATGCATCTTCAAGATTATTTTTCTCCAATAATTCATAAGTGATTTCCACTAATTCTTCTACCGAAAAATTAAATGGAATTCCCATAACTTCAGCACCGTATTTTAGACGTCTGTAATGGTCTTCAGCCTTAAATATTTTTGCTCCTTGTTTGGTTTTGTAAGCTCTAATGCCTTCAAAAACGCCATTGCCGTAATGTAAGGTTTGGCTATACAACCCAATGTTTGGTTCATTTGGGTGAAGATAATGTCCGTTATGATAAATGATACTCTGTTCGTTAAAATACATACTGAAATTGGTTATAAGGTTCTAAATTAATTTTTTGTGCACGGCTTTAGAATGAATTACTTGATGATGTATTAAAGCCACCTCTAATGATTTGATGTTAAATTATTGTTTTTCAGAGTTTTAAGCACCAATTCATGCGATGCCCAAAACCTATAATTCATATAATAAAAAAGCCTGAATCTCAATTGATACAGGCTATAGGTTTTAAAAACAGCATTCTGTATCAACTCATGACGAGTTAATAATGACACTAATCCTAATGATGATGGCTTTAATTTTCACTTTCTATTTTATCATAATTATACCCTTGGCAAATCGTTATCGTCCTTTAAAGGCAAATTAGAACTCCCCATTAAATAGGCATCCAAATGATGTGCCGCTTGGCGTCCTTCTGAAATTGCCCAGACAATTAATGACTGTCCTCGGCGCATATCACCCGCGACAAAAATGCCTGCAACATTGGTAGCGTAATCTTTTGTGGTCGCCTTGATATTGGTTCTAAAATCCATTTCCAGTCCGAATTGTTCCGCCAAGGTATTTTCAGCTCCAGTGAAACCAAGTGCCAACAAAACCATATCACATTCCCATAACTTTTCTGTATTTGGAAGTTCCTTTAATTCTGGACGTTCACCTTCTTTAAAAATCCATTCCACTTCAACCGTTTTCAAACCTGTCAAATTTCCATTCTTATCGCCTAAAAATTCCTTTGTTGAAATACTAAAAAAGCGTTCGACACCTTCTTTATGCGACGATGTTGTTTTCAATCGCATCGGCCAATATGGCCAAGGTTGGTGCGCAGGACGCCCTTCGGATGGCTTGCTCAAAATTTCAAAATTGGTTACTGATGTAGCGCCATGACGATTGCTCGTTCCGATACAATCAGAGCCCGTATCACCTCCACCAATAACAATCACCTTTTTATCTCTTGCAGATATAACTTCTTCAAATTCGACCAAACCGTCAACAAATTGATTGTTCAACTTTAAGAAATCCATCGCTTGATGAATTCCTTTTAAATGATTGCCCTTTATTGGAATACCTCTTCTTACGGTAGCTCCACCAGAAAGCAACACCGCATCAAAATCTGCTTTAATTGTCTCAACGCTGATATTTTCGCCAACGTGGGCATTCGTTTCAAACAGAATACCTTCTTCTTGCAAAATAGCAACTCGTCTGTCGATGATGTGTTTTTCCATCTTAAAATCTGGGATACCATAACGCAGGAGACCGCCAACTTTAGCATCCCTTTCAAATACAGTAACCTTATGCCCTGCTCTGTTCAACTGTTGTGCGGCTGCCAGGCCTGCAGGTCCAGAGCCAACAACAGCTACATTTTTTCCAGTTCTAAATTTAGGTGGATGTGCAGTGACCCAACCTTCTTTAAAAGCGGTTTCTGCAATATTTTTTTCGATATTTTCAATCGATACTGGGTCCTCGTTGATTCCAAGTACGCACGCTTCTTCGCAAGGTGCAGGACATAATCGACCCGTAAATTCAGGAAAATTATTTGTTGCATGCAAAATCTGTGCAGCTTCCTTCCAGCGCCCTTTATAGACTTTATCGTTAAAATCTGGAATGAGATTTCCCAACGGACAGCCACTATGACAAAATGGAATACCACAATCCATGCAGCGTGCACCTTGGTCTTTTAATTTTTTTTCTTCCAAAGGAATGGTGAATTCCTTATAGTTTTGAAGTCGTTTTTCAACTTTTACATAGGGTTCATCAACACGCTCATATTCTAAAAATCCTGTTATCTTTCCCATAATCTTATTGCTTTACTAGGTTTTCCTGTTCTAATCTGATGAGTGCTTGCTTATATTCTTCCGGCAAGACTTTAATGAATTTTGGTAATTGTGTTTGCCAATTTTCGAGTATTCTCTGTGCCAACGGACTTAAAGTTGCATTATAATGATTTTCGATAAGTCCTTTTAGTTCGTTAATATCTTCTATTTCAACAACAGGTTCCAAATTCAATCCTTCCAAATTGCAATTGTTTTTGAAGGTACTATTCCTATCATAAACATACGCAATACCTCCACTCATTCCTGCTCCAAAATTCCGTCCTACTTCTCCAAGAACCACTGCTCTTCCACCTGTCATATATTCACAACCATGGTCACCAATCCCTTCGACAACGGCTATCGCGCCAGAATTCCGAACACAGAACCTCTCACCAGCTTTTCCGTTGATATAGGCTTCGCCCGACGTCGCACCATATAATGCAACATTCCCGATGATGACATTTTCTTCGGGAATAAGTGTTGAAGTATCAGGAACTTTCACTACTAATTTAGCTCCTGAAAGTCCTTTTCCTAAATAATCATTGGAATTTCCGTTGATGATTAGCGTCAAGCCCTTGGTAGCAAACGCACCAAAACTTTGACCTGCAGAACCTGTGAAATTAATTTTCAAAGTGTTTTCCGGAAGTCCTTGGGCACCATAAATTTTCGAAATTTCATTACTCAAAATTGCTCCAAACGCACGGTCTCTATTATTGATTTTTGATTCCAAAACAGTTTTTTCCTTTCTAAAGATTGCAGGATGCGCTTGACGGATGATTTTAAAATCCAAAGCGGATTCCAAATTATGATTTTGTTTTTCTGTATTATATAGTTTGGTGCCTTCAGGGACGAGAACTTGATGCAGGATTGGTGATAAATCCAAACCATTCGACTTATAAAAATCTATTGTTTTATTTCTGTTGAGTTTTTGCACCTGACCGACCATTTCGTCTACAGTTCTAAAGCCCAATTCTGCCATAATCTCACGCAATTCCTGGGCCACGAAAAACATAAAGTTGACGACATGTTCCGGTTTCCCTTGGAATTTTTTACGCAATTCTGGGTTTTGTGTTGCTATTCCTACTGGACAGGTATTCAAGTGACAAACTCGCATCATAATGCAGCCAGAAGCCACTAAAGGGGCGGTTGCAAAACCAAATTCTTCTGCACCTAACAAACAGGCAATAGCGACATCACGACCCGTTTTTAATTGTCCGTCACATTCCAAAACCACTCGGTTTCTCAAATTGTTCATCACCAAAGTCTGTTGCGCTTCAGCCAAGCCCAATTCCCATGGCAATCCAGCATGTTTTAAAGATGTCAATGGTGTTGCTCCAGTACCACCATCATGGCCGGAAATTAATATGACGTCCCCTTTTGCCTTGGCAACACCTGCGGCAACTGTGCCAACACCAACTTCTGAAACCAGTTTCACATTGATTCTAGCATCGCGATTGGCTGATTTTAAATCGTAAATGAGTTGTGATAAATCTTCAATAGAATAAATATCATGATGTGGCGGTGGCGAAATCAGTCCGACATAGGGTGTCGAATTTCTAGTTTTGGCAATTTCACGATTCACTTTTGGACCAGGCAACTGACCCCCTTCACCAGGTTTTGCACCTTGTGCCATTTTGATTTGGATTTCGGATGCATTCGTCAGATAATTGGAAGTCACTCCAAATCGACCAGATGCTACTTGTTTTATTGCCGAATTTTTCCAATCGCCATTAGAATCCTTATAAAAGCGTTCTTCATCTTCCCCTCCTTCACCTGAATTGCTTTTGCCGCCAATACGGTTCATGGCAACTGCTAAATTTTCGTGTGCTTCCTTACTAATCGAACCGTAGGACATCGCTCCCGTTTTAAAACGCTTGACGATTTCGGTCCAAGGCTCTACTTCTTCCAACGGAATTGGGTCATAATTTGTAAATTCAAAAAGACCGCGAATGGTCATCAACTGTTTGGACTGTTCATTAACTAAATCGGAATACTCTTTGAAAGTTGCATGCTTATTGTTCCTTACCGATTCTTGCAGTTTGGCTACCGTTAAAGGGTTAAACGCATGTTTCTCTCCATTGCGTCGCCATTTATAATTCCCTCCAAATTCCAGGCCTAAATCAGCGTCAATCAAATGTTCATTATAAGCTTTTTGATGACGTTTTGAGATTTCTTTTTCTATTTCCTGAAGACCAATACCCTGAATTCTGGTCACTGTATTTGGAAAAAAGGTGTTGACAAATTTTGAATTCAATCCAATACATTCAAACAATTGCGAACCGCGATATGAATTGAGTGTTGAAATGCCAATTTTGTTCATCACTTTTAGAATCCCCATACCTATGGCGCGATTGTAGTTCCGGATGGCTTCAATGTAATCCATGCCCTCTATTTCTTTATGCTGAACTTGTTTTTGGACAATTTCATTAACTATGTAAGGATTGATGGCACTTGCACCAAATCCAAACAGCAGAGCAAAATGATGGACTTCCCGGGGTTCGGCAGATTCAATTATGATACTGACTTTCGCTCGTTTTCCTATTTTATAAAGTTCATGATTGACATAGGAGCAGGCCAACAATGCAGGAATAGGGGCCATTTTTTTATTCACTCCTCTATCTGAAAGTATGATGATATTGCCACCTGCATCAATGGCGTCAGAAGCTCGTTTTACCAAATGTTGCAAAGCACGTTCCAATTCATTTAAACCCTTATCCACTTCATACAAAATTGGGACAGTGGTGACCACGAAATCGGGATTTTGAGTGTAATTCTTTATTTTATCCAAATCATGCTTCGAGATGACCGGATTTTGGATTTTCAATTTACGGCACTGATCTTCATTGATCTTGAAAATATTGGTGTCACTACCTAATGTAAGACTAATATCGGTTATCAATTTTTCACGAATACCATCCAAAGGTGGATTGGTCACTTGCGCAAAGAGTTGTTTGAAATAATTATAAATCAATTGAGGTTTTTCCGAAAGTACAGCAATAGGTGAATCATTACCCATAGAGCCAATTGGTTCTTTACCGGCTTGCGCCATCGGTTGAATGAGCACACTCATATCTTCCTCCGTATATCCAAAAACAATTTGACGCTTAGCGAGTGAGTCTTCCTTATGTTTTATCGGACCTTTTTTAGCTGGAATATCTGCTAAATGCACTAAATTTTTATCCAACCATTCTTTATAAGGATGTTTCGAGACGATAGCTTCCTTAATTTCTTCATCATTGATGATTCTGCCTTGATTCATATCCACCAAAAACATTTTGCCCGGCTCTAAACGACCATGGCGTTCTACGTTCTTAGGGTCAATATCAATAACACCAATTTCCGATGACATAATCACATATCCATCTTTGGTGACGGAATAGCGTGATGGTCGTAAACCGTTTCTGTCCAATAATGCACCAATATAATTACCGTCGGTAAAAGGAATGGAAGCTGGACCATCCCAAGGTTCCATGATGCACGAATTGTATTCGTAAAATGCTTTTTTGCCTTGCGACATATCAGGGTTCTTTTCCCAAGCTTCTGGCACGAGCATCATCATCACTTCAGGAAGCGAACGTCCCGTCATCAGCAATAATTCCACAACCATGTCCATTTGTGCTGAATCAGATTTACCTGGAAGGATAATTGGGAATATACTTTTGAGTTCATCCCCAAACCAATCACTTTCCATTAATTCTTGTCTCGATAATGTTCTCGATACATTTCCACGAAGTGTATTGATTTCCCCATTGTGGCACATGTACCTGAACGGCTGTGCCAAATCCCAAGTCGGAAATGTATTCGTGGAAAATCGCTGATGCACAAGAGCCAAACGAGTGACTAATGAAGGATCTTGCAAATCTTTATAGTACAATTTAATATCCTCTGGAATCAGTAAGCCTTTAAAAATTATGGTTTTTGTTGAAAGGCTTGGTAAGTAAAAGCGTGAACTCTCAGACAGTTTTGAATTGTAAATGTGATGTTCTGATTGTTTTCTGGCAGTAAATAACTTTAAGTTAAATTCAAAATCAGTTTGATTTTTATCAGATTTACCCACAAACACTTGTTTAACAAAAGGTTCACTTTCTGCAGAGATCCGGCCCAATACAGATGCATCTACCGGTACATTTCGCCAACCTAAAATTTGCAAGCCTTGTCCTTCTATATAATGTTCAAATTTCTCAATGCAATAAATCCTTTGGTTTTCACGCTTTGGCAAAAACACGTTACTAACTGCATATTCACCAAACTTTGGTAGATTGAAGTCACAATGTTCCACAAAGAATTCATGGGGAATGTCAATTAAAATCCCAGCACCATCACCTGTTTTTCCATCCGAACTCACGGCACCACGATGCTCCAATTTTTCGAGGATCTCGAGAGCTTTGTGTATAATTCCATTGGATTTATTTCCTTTAAGGCTGCATATGAATCCTGCGCCACAGTTATCATGTTCAAATTCTGGCAAATAGAGCCCTTGTTTCTTCAGCATATTCATCAATTTTGAAGGTCAATATAACCTCATTTTCAAATAAATATAAGTGGTTGTTTTGAATAAATAAAAAAGCAGAAGAACTTTTTCGGTATTGCCATTCAGACGTCTATAAATCTGTAAAATCCATAATGAGATGGTGTTTTTCTACGAATTCATCAATAATAAATAATTAGTAAAATCAAAATTTTGCTGAATTATGTTCAAGATAAATTGCAAAACCATTCATTTTTTTCATCAAAAAATCACATTTCATGATTATTACATAAAATCTTTATTTCTGAATTCTTAAAAAAACTTAATAATTTAATTCATACCCTTAAAAAAATAGGGGTTAATTCTTTAAAATGATAAAAATATCTAATTTGACCCCTTTTTGTTGAGGGTTATTTGAAATAATGTATAGATTTGGCGACAACTAACTAAAAAATTAATTAATTATGAAGTCAAAAATTACTCTCGCATTTTTAGCTTTTTCAATGGTGTTGTTTGCACAAGAAGAAGAAACCGAAAAAAAATTCACCATTAGTGGTAGTGTTGATGCCTATTTCAGAACAAATTTAACTGGACCAAATGAAGCTTTTGAAGATGGCGATGGAAATACTTTTTTCCTTAATCCTGGCACCTCTTTTGCCAATAGAAGCGGTTTTAGTCTTGGTATGGCAAATGCCATTTTTAAATATGAAGGCTCAAAAGTAGGGTTTGTTGCCGATTTAGTTTTTGGACCTAGAGGAGAAGACGCTGTATTCTTATCTACCGGCTCAAGCAACATAGTCAACCAACTCTATGCTTACTGGAATGTAAGCGACAAAATAACCTTAACGATGGGTAACTTCAACACATTTCTTGGTTATGAGGTCATATCACCAGTAGATAATTTTAATTACAGTACATCCTATATGTTCTCTAATGGACCTTTTTCTCATACTGGACTGAAAGCTGACATTGCTCTTTCTGATGACTTTTCTCTATTGCTAGCAATTATGAACAGTACAGATTATACAGAAATCAATTTAGACGGAAGTTACACGTTTGGCGCACAACTCGGTTATAAAGATCAATATTTGAATCTTATTTATGGTAACCAAACCGGAGCTAGTGACGCAACTTTTCAAATAGATTATACTGGTGGCGCGAATATATCTAACGCCTTTTTTTTAGGAGTAAATGCAACTTATAACGACACCGATGGTAGCGGATTTTATGGTGCCGCACTTTACCCACAATACACTGTGTCAGAAAAACTAGGATTGGGACTTCGTGGAGAATATTTTGGTTTTCATAACGACGGGTTTGATGATGAAACTGTTTTTGCAGCAACCTTATCAGCTAATTACAGAATTGAAGATTTAACGATCATCCCAGAAGTACGTTTGGACAGCTGGTCTAGTGATGTTTATTTTGATAATGACTTAATGCCAACAAAAAGTTTAGCGTCATTTTTAATTGCCGCAGTTTACAAATTTAACTAACTATAAATGCTAATACAATGAAAAAAATCGAAGCAATCATCAGAAAATCCAAGTTTTCTGATGTTAAAAAAGAGTTACACGATGTAGGTGTAAATTTCTTCTCCTATTGGGACGTAACCGGATTAGGCAATGAAAAGGAAGGCCATGTTTACAGAGGCGTTTCTTATAGCACTAGTGACATTCAAAGACGCTATCTATCGATCGTAGTGAATGACGAATTTGAAGAAGTCGCAATTAAAGCAATTTTAAAGGCCGGTTCTACTGGTGAAGTTGGTGACGGTAAAATCTTTGTCTCATCTATTGACGAAGTATATAGAATACGGACAGGTGAAAAAGGTGGACAAACCTTAAAATAACTAACTAATCAATTTAATTATTATGGAATTACTTACTACAAATAACGTATGGATGATGATCTGTACAGCACTCGTTTTTTTCATGCATTTAGGTTTTGCATTTCTAGAAATCGGGTTAACACGTCAAAAAAACACCATTAATATCTTATTCAAAAACATATTTATTATTTGTATCGGATTATTGCTTTATTGTTTGGTAGGCTTTAATTTGATGTATCCAGGATTTGAAGATGGCGCTTCCGGATTTTTAGGATTTGCCGGTTTTGGACTGGACGCACCACTTGCAGCTGATGGAAGTCTCGATTTAGCTTATAACGAAGGTTATACTTATTGGACAGATTTCTTATTCCAAGGCATGTTTGCAGCGACAGCTGCAACTATTGTTTCCGGTGCTGTAGCCGAACGAATGAAAATTGGTGCTTTTATGATTTTTACAATCATTTATGTTGGATTGATATATCCAATTGCTGGTTCTTGGAAATGGGGTGGAGGTTTTCTTCAAACATTGGAAACACCATTTTACGACTTTGCAGGTTCTACTTTAGTACATTCTGTTGGAGGTTGGGCAGCGTTGATCGCTGTTGCCTTATTGGGAGCTAGAATTGGTAAATTCAAGGACGGTAAACCCCAAGCGATACCAGGTCACAATATACCTTTAGCAACTGCCGGAGTATTGATCTTATGGCTAGGTTGGTTCGGGTTTAATGGAGGTTCTGTTCTATCTGCAGATCCAGGTTTAACATCGATCACTCTCGTCACAACATGTTTAGCTGCCGCGGCAGGAGGTGTTGTTGCAGCACTATTTTCAACCATTCGTTATAAGAATTTAGACTTGACGATGTTTCTTAACGGTATTTTAGGCGGCCTTGTGGGTATTACTGCAGGTGCAGATCAAATGAGTCCTGCAGACGCTATTTTAATCGGTAGTATTGCAGGGATTATAATCGTTCTTGGTGTAGCACTGATCGACAAGCTAAAGTTAGATGATCCCGTGGGCGCAATTGCAGTGCATTTAATTTGTGGCATTTGGGGAACTTTAGCTGTAGGAATATTTGGAGCATTAGCCGGATTTGATCAACTCATCAGTCAATTGATTGGGGTTGCTTCTTATGCAGCAATATGTATTTCATCTACTTTTATCATACTATTTATTCTCAAGAAAACAATTGGCATAAGAGTTCCTGAAAAAGAAGAATTGGAAGGCCTCGATGCGCATGAACATGGCATGGATGCGTATCCAGATTTTAGATTGAACGAACATTAATATTAGTTAGTTTAATTTTGATAAGTCTTCAGGTGTAAAAACTTGGAGGCTTTTCTTTTTTAATTTGATATAAGTTCTCTTTTTATAATAATAATATTATTATGTGTATTTTTGGCGCTGATTAATGATTAAGAGGAAAGATTTGACTGATTGCAACCTCAATAAAAAATGCTAAAGGCAGTGTAAACTACCTTCGACGCTCAACGTCAAATCGACTCTAACATACTATAACATAAGAAGACTATGGCGTATTTATTTACATCAGAAAGTGTGTCTGAAGGACATCCAGACAAAGTTGCAGATCAGATCAGCGACGCTTTAATAGATAATTTTTTAGCTTTTGACAAAGAATCAAAGGTAGCTTGTGAGACACTTGTAACTACCGGTCAGGTTGTACTCGCGGGTGAAGTAAAATCAACTACCTATTTAGACGTTCAAAAAATAGCTAGGGATACGATCAATAAAATCGGATATACTAAAAGTGAGTATATGTTTGATGGTAATTCATGTGGTGTATTTTCAGCAATTCATGAGCAATCAGAAGACATCAATCGCGGAGTAGATAGAGCTAGCAAAGAAGAGCAAGGTGCAGGTGACCAAGGAATGATGTTTGGTTACGCAACTCGCGAAACTGAAAATTTGATGCCTTTAGCATTGGATTTGTCTCATAGAATTTTGATTGAATTGGCTGCCTTGCGTCGTGAAAATAAAGAAATCACTTATTTACGCCCCGATTCAAAAAGTCAAGTGACCATTGAATATAGTGATGATAATGTGCCACAGCGGATCGATGCTATCGTGGTTTCTACGCAACACGATGAATTTGACACTGAAGACGTGATGTTGGCAAAAATTAGAAAAGATATCGTTGACATATTGATTCCTAGAGTGAAAGCTAAATTACCAGAACATATACAAGTCCTGTTCAATGAGAATATCACTTATCACATCAACCCAACGGGCAAGTTTGTAATTGGCGGCCCTCATGGCGATACTGGATTAACTGGTCGTAAGATTATCGTTGATACTTATGGAGGAAAAGGTGCTCATGGAGGAGGTGCATTCTCCGGAAAAGACCCAAGTAAAGTGGATAGAAGTGCTGCGTATGCAACACGTCATATTGCTAAAAATTTGGTTGCTGCAGGCTTATGTGATGAAATTTTGGTTCAAGTATCTTATGCGATAGGTGTTGTGAAACCAACCTCAATTTATGTTGAAACCTATGGAACGTGTCCATATAATTTAACGGATGGTGAGATCGCAGATAAAGTGGCTGAAATCTTTGATATGAGACCAGCGGCTATCGAAGAACGTTTAAAACTGCGCAATCCTATATATAGTGAAACTGCTGCCTATGGACATATGGGTAGACAAAATGAAACTGTAACAAAGACTTTTAGCCAACCAAGTGGTGCAGATATCACTTTAGATGTGGAACTTTTTACTTGGGAAAAATTGGATTACGTAGAAAAAGTTAAAAAAGAATTTGGGTTGTAACACCTAAAATTATTATTAATGAAAAACCTCAACGACATGTTGAGGTTTTTTTATTTGAGCATTTTGAGATCCTAATCAACTCCTCCAATACGCGTTGGTGACTTCTGACTTGGCCATTCAAGTTGTCTTCCAGTGCGTCGACTGTTTGGAAGGACGCTCTTTTCATTCGAGGCTTTTGTCTCATCTTCACTAGCCATATATGCTAGTACTGCAGTTAATATCGCATTGCTTCGAACATCATCGAAAACGATTTTATCGTAGGTATCTCTGTTTGTGTGCCATGTATAAGTGCTATAATCCCAGTCTAAAGAACTGAGATTAAAGGATGGTGCCCCTGCAGCAACAAACGATGCGTTATCAGAAGAGCCTCCACCAGTTGGGGAACCTGGGAATTCAGTTTTGATGTGTTTAGTTATATCATTTGGAACTGCCTCTAACCAGCGTGTGAGATATTCATAGGAATGTAAATATCCTGCACCAGATAAATCAACAATACGGCCGGTGCCGTTATCTTGATTAAATACGGCTTGAATATTTGCCACAATCTCTGGATGATCTTCAACAAAGGCAAGAGAGCCATTCAAGCCTTGTTCTTCACTTGCCCAATGTCCTGCGATAATGGTACGTTTTGGATTGGGGTATAGTTTATTCAGTAGTCTCATTGCTTCCATCATGACAATGGTTCCCGTACCGTTATCAGTAGCACCTGTGGCGCCATCCCATGAATCTAAATGCGCTGAAAGGATGATATATTCTTCTGGTTTTTCTGTGCCTTTGATTGTGGCGATGGTATTAAAAACTGGAGCAGTTCCTAAATCTTTTGATTCTGCAACCACTTTTAATACAGGTTTGACACCGTATGATGCCATACGATACAACATGGTGTAATCTTCTAATTCAATATCTATGGTCGGTATTTTAACCGTGGAAGCACCAAAAATTTTGTTTGAACCGATTTCTTTTGACCAATACGAAGTAATAATACCTGCTGCGCCAGATGCTTCTAACAATTTAATGCCTTCATCATTAAATCCGCTACCTCTCCAATTGCTGTAACCTGTTTTCTTCAGATTATCTCTAAATAAACCTGACAATGAATCGCGTTGTTTGTTCATTGCTTCGAGGGATTCTTCTGTCGCGAATTCCTTCCAGTTATCGTTCGTGCGACCTGTAATTTCATTTTGAGAAATCATCACAAATTTCCCTTTGATTGTTTTCAACCAATTCGTAAAATCATCTTTATCATTAAACACAGGAACAATTACAGCTTCCGCCATAACACCTTTGGGACCTGTACTAGGGCTCCAAGCGAGTTGCATACCATCTAAGGATTGCACTCTTGGTGAAATCATATCGATATGGGTGATGCCTCTTTCCCAAGCTTTCCATTCTCCCCATTTTTCATTTTGGGCAGGGATTCCCCATTTGGCATATTGAGCAACGGCCCAATCATTGGCTTGCTTCAATTGTGGTGTGCCTGTTAATCGTGGACCTATGACATCAAGAAGTTCGTGTGCGAGGCGTTCCAATTGAGAGTTTTCTGTAGCCTCTTTTACGATGTTATCAATAACTATTTCCTGCTGTGCTTGACCAAGTAAATTGATACATAACGAGACACTAAATGCTAAAGTATATTTAAATTTCATGCTATTTTTTTAGTTAATTTTTGGTCGCCAAAATACAACATTTTCATTCTTTGTATAAGAATAGAAGATAGATTTTTGAATTTTAACATCTATCCAAAATAAGTTGTCATTTATTATCACATAAAAATTTAAAAGCCTTCCAAATTGGAAGGCTTTTAAAATTATATACAGTGACAATCATTAATTATCATCACCTATTTCTTTAGCAGCGTCTTCAACTGCTTTACCTGCTTCTTTCGTTTCATCAACTGCCTTATCTACAGCTTTTCCTGCCTTTTCTAATGCGCCTTCTGTTTCGTCAGCAACATCATCAGCAGTATTTTCTATGGCATCTCCCATATCATCAGCCTTTTTCTCTGTGTCTCTGCAAGAGGTAAATGACAGTCCCATTGCCATTACTAATGCAATACTTAATAATCTTTTTTTCATTGTAATTGATTTTAGTGTTAATTATGGTTACTAAAGTAAAAATTGGAATTGCAATTTGCTAGCACAATCCCAATAACCTTTAACTTATATACGCACAAAATCAATGATTTGGATGACCGCACCTTTTTGATCTTGAATAAACTGGCTGTTTAATTGCCCAAACTGTAAACGCTTTGACGGATCGTTCAGGAACTCTAGCAGTCTAGCGCTCAATTCATCATAATCAGAAATAGAAACTACACCTGCTTCAGATATCATTTGTTTTGCCTCCGGGAATTTTTCATGGTTTTTTCCGATGATAATTGGGACTCCAAAAACAGCAGGCTCTAAAATGTTGTGGAGTCCGGTTGTTCCCATGGCTCCCCC
>JAGXIE010000056.1 GCA_024635765.1 Flavobacteriaceae bacterium
ATGTTACCTGAAACGATGCAAATGAATTTCTTTGGAGAAGGTTTACAGGAGATTTCTTCAATGCGTGTATTTTATGCAACGTTAGTTGGATTATTCGTTGGTGCCGTTATATCTTCAGTAACAGAATACTATACAGGGCTAGGTAAAAAACCTATCCTTAAAATCGTACAACAATCAAGTACAGGAGCTGGAACTAATATTATTGCTGGTCTTGCAACAGGTATGATTTCAACCTTTCCTTCAGTCTTGTTATTTGCTGGTGCTATCTGGGCATCGTATGCATTTGCAGGATTTTATGGCGTAGCCTTAGCTGCTTCAGCGATGATGGCCACTACAGCGATGCAATTGGCGATTGATGCTTTTGGACCTATCTCTGATAATGCTGGTGGTATTGCAGAAATGAGCGAGCAAGAACCAATTGTTAGAGAACGTACAGATATATTAGATTCTGTCGGTAATACGACTGCTGCAACAGGAAAAGGATTCGCCATTGCATCTGCTGCACTAACATCATTGGCTTTATTTGCTGCTTATGTAACGTTTACCGGTATTGATGGTATAAATATTTTTAAAGCTCCAGTTCTAGCGATGTTATTTGTTGGTGGAATGGTCCCAGTAGTGTTTTCTGCATTAGCAATGAATGCGGTAGGAAAAGCTGCCATGCAAATGGTTCAGGAAGTACGCCGTCAGTTTAGAGAAATTCCAGGAATCATGGAAGGCACAGGAAAACCAGAATATGACAAATGTGTTGCTATCTCTACCAAGGCATCCTTAAAAGAAATGATGCTTCCGGGTGTTTTGACTATTGGTTTTCCTTTGGCCATAGCATTTATTCCGATGATTTTTGGAATGAATCATTTGGCGATTGCTGAAATGTTAGGAGGCTATATGGCTGGTGTTACAGTAAGTGGAGTACTTTGGGCAATCTTTCAGAACAACGCAGGTGGAGCTTGGGACAACGCTAAAAAATCATTTGAAGCTGGTGTTATGATTAACGGAGAGATGACTTATAAAGGTTCAGATGCTCACAAAGCAGCCGTTACTGGTGATACTGTAGGTGATCCTTTTAAAGATACTTCTGGTCCATCAATGAATATCTTAATCAAATTAACATGTCTTATCGGATTGGTTATTGCTCCAATTTTAGGTGTACATACTTCAGAGACGGAAGTATCAGAAAATGATATCAGAATTGAAATGAATTTAGAAACTAACGATATAGCAAAAGCTACAATCACATATTCTACAGTCGAAAATGGCGAAACAGTTACAAAGGACCAAACTTTCAATGGCACAGAAGCTGAAGTAAAAGCTGAATTGGAAGCATTTGAAATTTCAAACTTAAAAAGTGATAATAAAAAAGTCATTAAAAAAGTAAATATAACGAAAGGATAAACTTAAATCTTTAATATAAAAAGCCACATCAATTGATGTGGCTTTTTTTTTATTAATTTAGATGTTATGAATTACGAGGATTTAACGACTTTAGGCATTGCCTTCGGTTTGGGTCTATTGGTCGGGGTGCAGCGTCAAAGAACCAATCATGAAATGGCAGGGGTAAGAACTTTTACACTTATCTCTATTTTAGGTGTAATGGCAGGATTTCTGTCACGGGAATACGATAATCCATTTATTATGCCTGCACTTGGACTAGCAATTGCTGCAATGTTACTCGTGGCAAATATCATCAAAATGAAGAAATTTGATGACGCAGATGTCGGTCAAACCACCGAAGTTGCTGCATTACTCATGTTTGCCGTTGGAGCTTATTTGGTGGTAGGCAGCCAACTTATAGGTGTTCTTGTTGGCGTAACCATGGCGATTTTGTTATTCGTTAAAGAAAAACTGCATGGCCTTATCGAGAAACTAAGCGAGAAAGATCTGTCTGCCATAATGACGTTAGCTGGTATCAGTTTAATAGTGCTTCCCATTTTACCAAACGAAACTTATGGCCCACTAGATGTATTGAATCCGCAAAGTATCTGGCTAATGGTAACCTTAATTGTAGGTATCAGTGTGGTGGGTTATTTCATATACAAAATCGTTGGTAAAAAAGTGGGGGTTATATCCAGTGGGATTTTGGGCGGAATGATAAGCAGTACGGCTACCACAGTGAGTTATGCACGCAAGGCAGAAGGGGCTAAAAACATTAGCAAAACAGCTGTGTTTGTTATTACAACAGCGTCGGCTATTTCCATGGTGCGAGTGCTTATAGAAGTTGGTGTGGTTATTCCCGAAAAGTTAGGGGAAATAATTCTTCCGATTGTTGCAGAAATAGTTATTGTGACTATCATTTGCGTGATACTTTTTTATCTCATAAACAAAAACCATTCTGAAGATGAAATGCCAGAACCTAACAATCCTGCGCAATTCAAGAGCGCACTGGTATTTGGTCTTTTATATGGATTTATCCTTTTGGCAGTGGCTTTTACCAAACAACAATTCGGAAACAACGCCCTTTATATCTTATCCATCATAAGTGGTTTGACAGATGTTGACGCGATTACACTATCTTTATCACAAATGATGAAAGCAGAACGCTTACAGACAGATTTGGGCTGGAAATTGATTCTTTTGGCATCTGTTTCTAATTTGGTATTCAAGGGAATTATGGCCATCGTTCTTGGAGCGAAAGAAATGGTAAAATGGATTTCAATAGCCTTCGGAGTTGCGATCGTAACAGGATTATTAATAATTTGGTTATGGCCACAATCGTGGCATTTCTAATATGGGCTGGTTTAAAAAGGACCCTTTACAGATTATTGTGTTCCAAAGTTATGGAACAGATTCTCATTTATACATCAGGGGTCGAGCCCTAGAGGATGAATCAATTGACTTAAATGGCAAACATCCGATAAAATTATTGATTAATGCTTACAAGCGATTCGATACAGACGAAATAAAGCGTACGCCACTACTTTTAAAGTTATCTGATAATTCAATTTTGCAAACTCAAACAGATGACAAAGGCTATTTTTTAGTTGACGAAAAAGTTGATAATTTGAAATCTTTAACCAATGATGAAGGTTGGCTTCAAGTTGAGTTATCATATAAAGATTTCAAGAATCAACGAGTCATTCAGTTACGGAATCGTTTTCCTGGAGAAATGCTTATACCAGAACCAGACTGTTCCTTTGGAGTT
Source organism: Flavobacteriaceae bacterium (assembly GCA_024635765.1). Classification (GTDB taxonomy): domain Bacteria; phylum Bacteroidota; class Bacteroidia; order Flavobacteriales; family Flavobacteriaceae; genus JBPOFM01. The sequence continues at coordinate 3,143 of JAGXIE010000056.1, forward strand.
GCCAGCGATATCGATGATACGATTTTACATACAGGCCTGGTATCTACTCTAAAGTGGCGTGTATTATATAATACCATCTTAAAATCAGCAAAAAGCAGAATTCCATTAGAGGGTGCAGCCGAATTTTATCATCTATTACATCGTGGAAAAACGGGAAAGCAAAGCAATCCCGTTTTTTATGTTAGTCATAGCCCCTGGAACATGTATCGCTATCTCGAATTCTTTTTGAAGAAAAATAATTTTCCAAAAGGGCCTATTCTACTTCGTGATTTTGGAAATTTCCTGAATCGCAAAAACAAATTAGAAAAGCCTCAAAAACAAAAAGAAATTATTAACATATTAAAAACCTATTCTAATTTAAAATTAATCCTAATTGGCGATAGCGGCGAACATGATGCAGATATTTATCTCGAAATTGCGGAAAACTATCCTGATCGGGTTCTTGCAATCTATTTGAGAAGCGTCAATCATACTGGGAAAATGCGAAGGGTAAAAGGGTTGTATAAAGATTACAAAAAAATACCAGTTTTATTTGTCGAAAGTAACAATCAGGTCATTGCGCATGCACGCAAAAGCGGATTTATTGCTTAAGGTTTTTAAAGTAATCGTAGGTCATATATTGTGAACGCACTTCCATCTGATCATTTTTTACATATTCATTTTTCTGTTTGGCATCAATAATCCGAGCTTTAACGTTATCATTTAATTGAATATTAATAACATCTCTAATTATTTTGAAGTTGTCCAGGTCAAGCACTGGAGTTACTACTTCAATTCGATGGCTTAAATTACGGGTCATCCAATCGGCTGAACCGATATACATTTTTTCATCACCTCCATTTCCAAAAATATAAACACGCCCATGTTCTAAAAACCGGTCAAGAATACTGGTGACGGAAATAGTTTCACTTTGACCCTTTATACCGGGCACCAAACTACAAATACCACGTATCAACAACCGTATCTGTACACCTTTCTGGCTTGCTTCATACAGTAATTTTATCATGTTTTTATCCTGAAGACTATTCATCTTCAATATGATGTATGCTTCTTTCCCAGCTTGTGCCAACAACATTTCATTCTCAACTAAACTCACGAATTTATACCGCATCGTAAAAGGCGAAACCAATAATTTCTTCGCTTTTGGAACAATAAAAATGCCTTCGAGCACCAAAAATATTTTATTTAGTTCTTGGGTGATTTTTTTGTTATTGGTCATCAATCCAAAATCAGTATAGAGCGTAGCTGTTTGTTCGTTGAAATTTCCCGTTCCTATATAACAATAGCGTTTGATCTCATCATTAATTTCTCTTTCGATATAAAGAATTTTAGAATGTACTTTGATTCCTGGATAACTGTACAATACTTGCGCACCATTATTTTTGAAAATTTCGCCCCATTTAAGATTGTTTTTTTCGTCAAATCTTGCTTTTACTTCGATAAACACAACTACTTTTTTCCCATTTTTTGCGGCATCGGCAATCGCCCTATTCAATCGGGAATCTTCTGCCAAGCGGTACAACGTCATTTTAATGACCTTAACTTTAGGATCTTTGGCAGCTTCTTCGAGCAATTTAATTACTGGCTCAAAAGACTGATAGGGATAGTGTAACAGTTGATCTTTCGTATCAATCGCTGTAAACATCGAGTCGAATTTATTCACCACGGGATGTTCTATCGGAGGCAATTCTTTAAAATATAAATCCTTTTTCGTCGGATTGGGAAACTTAAAGAAATCTTTGAAATTGTGATACGTCCCACCCAATACGATATCGGCATGGGTAATGTCCAACGCTTTCTTCAATACATTCTGAAATACTTCTGGCATACGCTCATCAATCAAAACCCTCGTTGCTTGTCCTGTTTCGCGCATCGGAAGTGATTCCTTTATTTTTTCCATCAAATTGCCTGAAAATTCATCTTCAATATACAATTCGGCATCTCTAGAAATTTTTATCGCATAATAAGAAAGGTCTAAATCTGATTGAATTCGATAAAGATTGTACTTGATGATATCATCCAAAAAAGTGATGTAATGTGTATTATTTTCAGATGGAAAAACAAAAAAGCGAGGTTCATCTTCAGGAATTTGTACCACTTGAAACTCGTTCTTTGAAATGCAGGTTGTAATATAGGAACTTTCATTTTCCACAAAAACAGAATCTTGTGTGGTAAAATAGGTATTATCAAAATCAATTTTTCCTTTGATAGTTTCTTCAAAATAAGCTTCGGCAATTTTCTTTTGCTCTTTTGAAAAATCCTTGTATTTGATGAGATGAATGCCTTCTTTTTGTAAATCTGGAATGATTTGATTTTTAAAAATATCACCAAATTCGTTTTGCAGAATGTCGACCTGAACCTTCAATTCCTTTAAAACCGCATTGGGTTTGGTAATCAACTTCTTCCGAAGTGGTTTATCCAATTCTTTTATCTGCCGAATATCAGAAACTCTTACACGAAAAAATTCATCTAAATTAGATGAAAAAATCGCCATAAACTTAATGCGTTCATACAGCGGATTGCGCCTATCTGCGACTTCTTGAAGAACGCGATGGTTAAATCGTAACCATGATAAATCTCTGTGAAAGTATTTATTGTTGTATAAGGAGGCCATAATTATTTTCTAATCTTTCAAATTAATTACCTTTCATTTGGAGAGGTCGGAATTTCTTTTTTGGAGAAATTTCGGGAGAGACCAAATTAAACAATTCAAAATTGATAATTGTTATGAAAATGATAAGGTATTAAAACAGACCATTGATTTCAGCGTCGATTTTATTGATGACAAAACCTAAATCTTCGGGTTTGGTCACAAAATCGATATCATCCACATCAATAATCAATAAATTACCTTTATCATAGCCATGAATCCAAGCTTCATAACGCTCGTTCAGACGACTCAAATAATCAATACTAATTGAGTTTTCGTATTCACGGCCACGCCTATGAATCTGGTTAACTAAATTCGGTATCGAACTTCTTAAATAAATCAATAAATCTGGCCCTTTGACCAAAGATTCCATCAAATCGAATAGAGAACGGTAATTTTCATAATCGCGATTCGTCATCAAGCCCATTGCATGCAAATTGGGCGCAAAAATATGTGCATCCTCATAAATGGTTCTGTCTTGAATGATTTCCTTTCCACTCTGATGGATCTGCAATACTTGACGAAAACGGCTGTTCAAAAAATACACTTGTAAATTAAATGACCAACGCTCCATCTGATTATAAAAATCATCGAGATATGGATTATCCACAACATCTTCTAATTGCGGTTCCCATCTGTAGTGCTTGGCCAATAATTTAGTAAGAGTGGTTTTTCCTGCGCCAATGTTTCCGGCAATTGCAACATGCATATATTACTTGATTTTTAGTTGGTACTGATGTAGTTTTTTGGAATCGTAAATATACAAGGTTTCATTGGTTACCAAAAACTGATTTATTAACAATCCGACAAGTGGAATGGTAAGGTAAATTTCAGAGTTTTTTGGCAGATACAACAGATTATTCCCTCGCTTAAGGATTACATTTCCATTATCTTCAGCAATTTCCGAAAATCCTTCGTTGGGTATTTTAGAAATAATACTTCCAAAATAATTGTATTTATAAATGTGTTTCTCGGTTAGCAACCAACAAAAATTGAAATTGCTTTGTATATCCAGTACATTTGACTGAACAGGCATCGTTACGGCTCGAGTTTTATTTATTTTATAATCAAAAAGTTCAAGTTGTTGCAAATCCGTATTGAAAACCCAAAGTGTATTGTCGTAACCTGTTGAGATATGTGACACGTTTTTATAAGGCTGAATGGTATTAAAATCGATTTTATAGATTTCCGCCAATCGATTGTCAAGAATGACCACTGTATTGAAATTTTTATAAAACAGATTTATCTTTAAAGAATTGAAAGCGTTTGCAGAAGTAATCTGCCCAAGTTGCACATTGCTATACGTAACATCTTTTTCTTTATCAATTTTATGGAAAACAGCGTTGTCAATCAGATAAATGATTCCAAAATTATCAATCCCAACAATCGATTGCAAGGGGATTTCAGTTGACGCCATGAATTTTGCTTCAATCGATTCTTGAGCATGAACGATATGGGGAAGGCATAATAATAAAAGGATTAGCTGCTTCATCGTGATTTGAAAAGTACAAAAATCAAACCAGTTTTAATAGATTAATTTATAACCAAATCCTCGAACGTTCAAAATTTGAATAGAATCGTCTGCGCTTAATTTTTTGCGGAGTTTACTAATGAATACATCCATGCTACGAGCATTGAAAAAATCATCATTTCCCCATAGTTTGTTTAGGATTAGGCTTCGGTCCAAAACCTGGTTTCTGTTTTTTATCAAATGATAAAGTAAGTGCGCTTCGCGATGTGTCAATTGTACTTTTTCTGCTTCTTTGAATTGAAGTGTTTGTTTTGGAAAGTCGAAGATGAAATTACCCAAAGTCAGAATTTCAGAGGTCTTTTGAACTTGTGTCCTATTAAGTAAATTATTGATTCTCACAATCAATTCCTCCATACTGAAGGGTTTCTTCAAATAATCATTACCACCAATGGTAAAACCTTCCACTACATCTTGCGTTTGAGATTTTGCGGTTAGAAATATAATCGGGATATGTTCATCAATTGCCCGTATTTCTTTGGCCAAGGTGAAACCATCCTTTTTGGGCATCATTACATCGAGCACTAAAAGTTCTGGAGATTCGTTTTGATAAATTTGCATGGCTTTTTCACCGTTCTCACATAATAAAACAATGAAGGAACGTGTCTCCAAACTTTCTTTGATGATTTGTCCCAATGAAGGTTCGTCTTCCGCTAAAAGTATGGTTGTTTTTTTAGTCATTCGGCAGCATTATTTTAAAAGTTGTCTGATTCGGCTGAAGGATTAATTGCAAGGTTCCATTATGATTATCTATAATTTTTTTGCTGTAATATAAACCAATTCCAAAACCTTTGACATCATGTGTGTTTCCTTTTGATACTCGGTAAAACTTTTCAAATATTTTGTCTTTAGAATGCTTGGTTAGAGAGTTGCCATTGTCACTAATTTCGATTAATACCGTATTATTTTTTTTGCTTAAAGAAACTTCAATTTCAGTTCCTCCGTATTTAAGGGCATTATCCAATATATTATTTATTGCATTTTCAATATGAAACCGGTCTATAGTTGCCATTAGACTGTCTTCACTACAATTAAATTTGATGTTTTCATCGGTTGCCCTCATTCGCAGTTCTTTGATAGCATCATTTAAAAGCACCACAATGTCTTGTGGCTCTTTATGGAGTTCAAGTTGGTCGCTATCTAAAGTTGCCGTTTCAAGCAATTTTTCGACCATTGTATTAAGTTTCCCTAACTGATCTTTACTGATATTAAGATACTTATTAGTTCTTTTTTTGTCGTCAATCCCTTTAAAATCTTTGATGCTCTCAATAGCAACACCTATGGTTGAGATTGGTGTTTTGAATTCGTGGGTAATGTTACTGATTAAGTCATTTTTCATTTCTGATAACTGACGTTGATTTTTAATAATCTGCAGTAGATAGAATAGGCAGGCAATAACTCCTAATACTAATAAAATTGATATCAGAATACCGCTCAATCCCTCACGAAGCACAATTAATGTTGCGTTGGGATACTGCATTGCTAATGATTCGTTATCCTTTAAGAATTTTGATTTGGCATCGGTAGTGAAAAAATCGGTTGTTACGATATCCGAATTGTATTTTGTTTCAATAGAATCTTTCCCACTGAATTTTAATGAAAAAGGAATTTCTATTTGTTTTCGCTTTAATTCTTTGGTTATCAAGGGAGATAATTCTTTCAGTTTTAATGAATCATCTTGAATTGAAATATAGATTGATGTTATATTTTTAAGCAACTTGATGCTATCAGCTGCCTTTTTTCCTCTTATAATTTTTAGGTTGGTAAGTTTTGTGCCATTCTTTGAATAGGTTAAAGCCCGTTCTTCGCTGCCAGATTTGATGATTTGTGTGATGGAATCGTAATTTTTGCCCATGTCATCCTCAATGCTTATTGCGAGTGAATCCATTTTCTCGGTATTGAGCATTTTAATGATGTTCTCAGGACTGCTGTTTTTCGCATCCAAATCTATAAAAGTCATATGGTTCTCTTCCGCTAGTGTAGCATAATAATTCTCAAGCGCGTTATCCAGACTTATTTGGACATCGTTCTGGAAACTTTGAAGATTTTTTTCATAATTCTTATAATTCCAATAGACTTGTACAGCTAGCGTCAACACAATGGTTGCGATGATAAAGTATAAAATGTTTTGAAACAGTCTGTTATTCATATTTCAAATTTAAGTTTTAAAATAATAAATACGGCAATCGGTTAACACTAGTTAACACTAGTTAACCATAAGATTTAAGTGTGATCATGATATTTGTAATCTAATAATCTTTAAAACTAATACAATGAAACATTTAATTATTATCGGCCTATTATTAGCAAGTAGCCTTGCTTTTTGTCAAGAGGAAACTAAAAATTCTAATGGAATTGAAACCAGAACTAACCTTCATAATTTGAAGATGTCTATTTCTGTAGACTCCGCAGAGGAATTAGAATCAGTATATCAACATGAAAATATAGTACAACTTGCATATTTGGTTTCTGGAGATGAAAAAATTACTTTTGAACTGATCTCTAATTATCATACTGCAAAAAAGGAGGTAAAGCTCCAAAAATCATATAAAATAGTAGGAACTACAGGTCAGATGGACGTATTACTAGTTTTGATTGATAAAACAAGGGCATCCGCAATTAACGATTATAAAAACCGATAAATCATGGCTAAATCAGCAAAGAAATACATCCTTGTGTTAAGCATCCTTTTAATTTACACAACTGTTCAATCGCAGGAATTTCAAGGGGTCGCCACCTACAAATCGCATCGCAAAGTGGATTTGAAAATGGAAGGAAAAAGTAAAAATCCAGAAATCGAAAAGCAAATCCAGGACCAACTGCGAGAACAATTTCAGCAGGAGTACACTTTGAAATTCAACAAGAATGAATCGCTGTACAATAAAAATGAGAAATTGTCAAAGCCAAATCCTATGGCAGGTGGTTTTTCAATTACAGTAACTGATGGTTCTGATTTAATCTATAAGAATATCAAAGAAAATAGATATACCAACAAAACTGAAATGTATGGCAAAGTTTTTCTGATTCAAGATGCATTAAAAGACAACAATTGGGAATTGGCTGATGAAACAAAAAATATCGGTGATTATACTTGTTTCAAGGCTACCTTTAACGAAGAATACACCACACAAACCATAAGTTCTGATGGCGAAATGGAATCAGTCACTAAAAATCGCACCACTACTGCATGGTATACACCACAACTACCCATTAGCAACGGACCCTCTGAATTTTATGGATTACCAGGACTTATATTGGAAATTAATGACGGTGAATTGACATTGGTTTGTACCAAAATTGTGCTCAATCCATCTGAAAAAGTCGAGATTGAAGAACCAACAAAAGGTAAGAAGGTTTCGCAGAGTGAATTCGACAAAATCATGGAGAAAAAGAACAAAGAAATGATGGAGCAATTCCAGTCGAGAAGAAAAGATGGCGACAATGTTGTCATCAAAATCGGAGGATAATTTTAATACAATTTTAACATCTTGTGGCTTAACTATTAGATTTTTAATGAGTCTTATGGAAGGGTAAATCATTATTTTTATCCATCTAATTTTTAAGACACCACTAAAATGAAATCATTCTCTATCAAATTGAGCATAGCAATGCTGCTGTTAACGAGCAATACACTCTTCGCTCAAAAAGAATTCCAAGGAAAAGCCTTTTATGAATCCAAGACAACGGTCGATATGGAAAGTTGGGGCGGCAGAGGTGGACAAATGAGTGAAGAGCAAAAAAAGCGAATGGCTGAAAACATGAAAAGCATGCTCGAAAAGACTTATATCTTAACATTTAACAGAACAGAATCTACCTATAAAGAAGAAGAAAAGTTAGCAGCTCCTGGCGCTGGAGGCGGAAGCCGTTGGGGCGGCATGATGAGCAGTTTTACAGGCGGACCACAATATAAGAATGTGAAAAATTCGATTTTGTTGCAAGAACAAGAATTCTTTGGAAAGCAGTTTTTGATAAAGGATTCCTTACCACCTTTAAAATGGGAAATGGGAACAGAAACCAAACAAATCGGTCAATATACTTGTTTTAAAGCAACAGCGATGAAGCCGGTTGATGAAATGGATTTTTCAAACATGCGTCGTAGAACTAATGATGATGAAAAGAAAGATGCCACTAAAACCAAAGACTCTACCAAAAAAGAGATGTCTGATAACCCGATGGATGAATTGGAAGTGCCAAAAGAAATTTTGATAACCGCTTGGTACACACCACAAATTCCGGTAAACCAAGGTCCTGCTGACTATTGGGGACTTCCTGGATTAATTTTGGAAGTGAACGCAAATAGAACGACCATATTATGTTCCAAAATTGTTCTGAATCCAGAGCAAAAGGATGAAATAAAAGTACCAGCTAAAGGAAAAGAAGTTACCAAACAAGAATACAACGACATCATGAAAAATAAAATTGAAGAGATGCGCGAAATGTATGGCGGAAGAGGCCGTGGAGGACGTAACTAACTTTTTTTACCAACCAAAAAACTATGAAAAAACTATTCGTACTATTGCTGCTTTGTGCAGTTAGTAAATCATTTGCCCAAATTAAACTTGAAGGTGTCGTTAAGGACAGTATTGGCGCACCTTTAGAACTGGCAAATGTCATCGCTATCAATCAAACATCGAACAAATTAGAATCCTACGCCATCACAAATCAAGAAGGCAGGTTCAAACTCAATTTAGGTAAAAACGCTACCTATAAAGTTCAAATTAGTTACATAGGAATGAAAACAGGCGAAGCCATCATTGCTGCGAAAGAAGCTGATATCGATAAAGATTTTACGCTGCAATATGACAATGCTTTAGATGAAATAGAATTGACATATGAAATGCCTGTCACCATTAAAGGGGACACTATCACCTATAATGCAGACTCCTTCAATAAAGGAACAGAACGAAAATTGGGTGATGTTCTAAAAAATCTTCCCGGTGTTGAAGTCACTGCTGATGGTGAGATTGAAGTTGAAGGTAAGATTGTCTCGAAAGTCATGATTGACGGTAAAGATTTTTTCGATGGTGATTCGAAATTAGCTACCAAAAACATCCCATCTAATGCTGTAGACAAAGTACAAGTACTCAAGAACTATGCAGAAATAGGCCAATTAAGTAGTGTAACAAACAACCAAGATAATATCGCTATAAACCTCAAGCTCAAAAAAGGTAAAGAAGCTTTTTGGTTTGGAGATGTCACGGCTGGTGCGGGAATCGCCGATACCGATGGCTTGTACTTATATCAACCTAAATTGTTCTATTACAGCCCCAAATTGAGCATTAACTTTATTGGTGACCTCAATAATATCGGAGAGATTGCTTTTTCCCGTCGTGATTTTTTCAATTTTGGAGGCGGTTTTCAGTCACCAAGTCGCCAAAGTGGGACAAATATTAATTTAGGAGATAATGCGCTCGGCTTTATCAGTCTGCAAAACAATAGAGCTAAAGACATCAACTCTAAATTGGGAGCTGCCAACTTTAGCTATTCACCAAATAAAACACTTGATCTTAGTGGATTTGCCATTTTCTCTAGTAGCCGAATCGAATTGCAGCAAAATAGTTCTGTTCAATATACCAATAGCGAATTAGGGATTCCTGATGAGGACACTCAAAGTAATACGCAACAAAAAAGTGATTTAGGAACCGTTAAATTGAGTGCAAAGTACAAACCGAATGCAAGCAACCAACTAGATTATGGAGTTCTTGGACGATTGACCAAAGAATCTCAAGATCAAAATTTTGTGTCTTCTGTGTTGGGTCAGACCAATCAGTTTGAAGATATCAATCCCTTTCGCTTCAATCAAAGTTTGAATTATTATTATACGCTCAACGCTACTAATATTTTTGCATTCGAAGCACAGCATTTTATTCAGGATGAAGATCCATTTTACAATGCCATTATCGAGGAGAAAGATACTTATGAAAATACTGCGCTCGGTCTAGGATTAGACAATTCTCAATTGAATTATAACATTGCTCAAGACAAGCGTGTTAAAACGAATCAATTAGATGCCAAATTGGATTACTGGAATATATTAAATGCAAAAAGTAATATCAATTTTACAATTGGTACCATATTGAGCAACCAACAATTCAATAGTAATATTTTCCAATATCTGGATAGTGGTGCAGTGTTTGACCCTACGCCAACATTCAACGATGGGTTAGATACAAACGATACTGACTATAACTTCTCCGATTATTATGCTGCGGCACATTACCAATTTAAAACAGGCATTTTTACGATCACCCCTGGGGTTTCTGCACATGCCTATTTAATCAACAACGAGCAGTTTGGGGAACGATATACGGATAATTTCTTTAGAGTCCTACCTGATTTTGATATGCGAATCCAATTAAAGAAAAGTGAGACACTTAATTTGAATTATCGCATGCAAACACAGTTTACAGATGTCAATAACTTTGCAAGAGGTTTAGTACTAAATAGTTTTAACTCCTTATTTTCAGGGAATCCAGCGTTAGAAAACGCTGTATCCCATAACGTAAGTCTTAATTATTTCAGCTTTAACATGTTTAATTATACCAATGTATTTGGCAGAATCAATTATAGTAAACGTATCGACCAGATTCGAAATTTAACCAATTTTGAAAGCGTCATCAGAACCAATTCTCCTTTCAATTCAGGATTTGCGGATGAAACGTTATCGGCTTTTGGAAACTTTCAAAGACGTTTTGGGAAGTTGCAAGCGACCTTGAGAGGGAATTTTAACTATTCTAAATTTAATCAATTCATCCAAGGACAGCGTTCTGTCAATGAGAATTACTCACATAGTTACTCTGCGCGTTTGCGTACCAATTTCAAAACGGCTCCTAATATTGAAGTGGCTTACGAATACAGCATCAACGACAATGACCAGGGGGCAACTCGAAATAAATTCTACAGAACCTCTCCTTCCATAGAAATTGACGCTTTGATTTTAAAGACTTTTACTTTTAGAACTGATTATTCCTATACGAAAAACACTAATGATGCGAACACCATTGATAATAGTTTTGCCTTTTGGAATGCATCATTGTCTTATAGAAAAAATAAGGACGCAAAACTCGAGTACGAAATTAGGTCTACAAATTTGTTAGATACGCAATCTCAAGCACAAAGCAATTCAAGTAATATTTCAGTGAGCTTTAACGAATATTTTATTCAGCCGCGATTTGTAACGTTTCGAATGATTTACTCTCTTTAAGAGAAGCTGTTTCTAAAATAAAAAAAAAGGTCCGAATGTGATTATTCGGACCTTTTTATATCAATTAAAATTGTATTTAAGAATTATCCTCAACCCCAGCATCTGGGGCATTCTTTTTAATAGAGGCTATTCCATTTTCCATAGCAGCGACAGATGAATACATTTCACTATTACCAATAATCTGACCGTTTGTAGATGTCAAATTAAAATATGGGCTACCGTCTTTTGCAGTCTTTCTGTCAAATCGTGAATCATCTTGCGAATTCTTACGCACGGAATCAATCCCATTTGTGCATCCTGCTTTAGACTCATAGCCTTGACTGCTCAAAATGACTTGTCCGTTGCTCGCTTTTAAGTTAAATCTATGCTTACCTGATTTGTCTATGTTAATTTCAAATTTTCCCATTATTTTAAATTTTAAGTTTGTCTTAAAATTACGAAAATTTATGATAAAAAAAAAGGCTTACATTGTTGGAAGTCTTTAGTAATCAAGGCCGCCCCGTAACTTCGGAGTTGAATCTTTTTTGAAATTTTTAGTTAGAGTTCAAACAAGAAATCCGCAACATCTTAATAAATAAGTTGTTACGGATTTTCTATGTACTCAAGGCGGGACTTGAACCCGCACGCCCTAATGGGCACAGGATTTTAAGTCCGGCGTGTCTACCAATTCCACCACTTGAGCATTTTTCAATTGCTTTCGCAATCTACTTGGACTGGTATGGAGCGAAAAACGGGATTCGAACCCGCGACCTCCACCTTGGCAAGGTGGCGCTCTACCAACTGAGCTATTTTCGCGTTAAATATATAAAATGAACGTTACGCTAATTGCGAGGGCAAATTTAATACATTTCTTAAAATAGCAAAGCCTTTTTTTGTAAAAAAATACAATTTTTCAAGCGCGCTTCTTTTTCAACAACATACGCTTGATTTCGTTGAGTTTCATTAAGGCTTCCACCGGTGTAAGTGTGTCTATGTCAATATTGACGATTTCTTCCTTAATGCTCTCTAGCAAAGGGTCATCAAGATTGAAAAAACTCAATTGCATATCTTTTTCCAAGGTTCTAACTTTATTGGTCAATTCTTCGCTACTGTGTGATTTTTCAAGTTGCTTTAGAATTTTATTAGCGCGGTGAATCACTTGCTGTGGCATTCCTGCCATTTTTGCAACATGAATTCCGAAACTATGTTCACTCCCACCCTCTACCAATTTGCGCAAGAAAAGTACATTATCTTTCAGTTCCTTAACAGACACATTGAAATTCTTGATGCGCTTAAAGGTTTCGGTCATTTCATTCAACTCGTGGTAATGCGTAGCAAATAAGGTTTTTGCTTTGCTTGGGTGCTCATGCAAATATTCGCTAATCGCCCAGGCAATGGAAATACCATCGTAGGTACTCGTACCACGACCAATTTCATCTAGTAACACCAAACTTCTATCTGAAATATTGTTCAATATGGAAGCTGTTTCGTTCATCTCTACCATAAAAGTCGATTCGCCCATGGAAATGTTATCGCTCGCCCCAACTCTGGTAAATATTTTATCGGTCAATCCAATAGTTGCAGATTCTGCAGGCACAAAAGATCCCATCTGCGCCAATAGTACTATCAATGCAGTTTGACGTAGTATCGCTGATTTACCAGACATATTTGGTCCGGTTATCATGATTATTTGTTGTGTGTCTCTATCTAAATAAACATCATTTGCTATATAGGGCTCGCCGTGCGGCAATTGCTTTTCAATAACTGGATGACGACCGTTTTTAATGTTGAGAGCAAATGATTCGTCCACTTTCGGTCTTGTATAGTTGTTTTCTTTTGCCAACTGGGCAAATCCCGACAAACAATCCAATTGAGCAATCAACACTGCATTTTTTTGAACCTCTGGGATGAATGTCGTCATCCAGTCTACCAGTTCTGCAAACAATTGTTGTTCAATTTCCAAAATGCGCTCCTCGGCTCCTAGAATTTTTGTTTCGTACTCTTTGAGTTCTTCTGTGATATAACGTTCGGCATTGACCAAAGTTTGCTTACGAATCCAATCTTGTGGAATTTTATCCTTTTGTGAGTGGCGCACTTCAATATAATATCCAAAGACATTATTAGAGGAAATTTTCAGTGAAGTGATGCCAGTGCGTTCACTTTCGCGCTCCAGCATTTTATCGAGATAATCTTTTCCTGAAAATGCTAAATCACGTAATTCTTTTAAATCTGAATTATAATCCGAAGAAATCGTATTCCCTTTTAGAATATTGACTGGCGCCTCTTCATTCAAGGTTGCTTTGATGCGTTGACGGAGTTCTTCACACAATTCCAAAGCAGTTCCAATGGATTGCAAGGCTTTATTATCAGATTGCGTCGTCAACGCTTGAATGGGAATAATCGCCTCCAAAGCATTTTTTAACTGAACGACTTCTCTTGGACTTATTTTACTTGTTGCCACTTTAGAAATCAAACGTTCAATATCTCCAATTTTCTTAATCTGATTTTGAAGTTTTGTCAATAATGTGGATTCCGCAATAAAGAAATCAACCACATCATGACGCTTTTTTATTTTTTCAATATCTACCAAAGGCAGAGCCAGCCAACGTTTGAGCAAACGTCCTCCCATTGGGGAATTTGTCTTGTCAATGACATCAATCAGCGTGACAGCATTCTGATTGTACGAGTGATAAAGCTCTAAATTTTTGATGGTAAAACGGTCCATCCAAACATGTTCGTTTTGCGTAATGCGCTGAATCGATGTGATGTGTTGTAATTGATGGTGTTGTGTTTCGCCCAAATAATGCAAAATCGCTCCAGAAGCGACAATGCCTTCATACAGTTCATCAATTCCAAAACCCTTTAAGGATTTAGTGTTGAAATGCTTTAACAAAGTTTCATTGGCATAATCATCCTGAAACACCCAATCTTCCATAAAAAAACTATGGAATTGGCTTCCAAAAGTTTTCGCGAACTCGTTCTTTTTAGGCTTGGACACCAAGACTTCGCTTGGATTGAAATTTTGAAGCAATTTATCAACGTATTCCTCGTTGCCTTGCGATATTAAAAATTCACCAGTCGATACATCCAAAAAAGACACACCAACATACTTTTGACCAAAATAAACAGCAGCTAAAAAGTTATTGGTTTTTGAATGCAAAATATCATCATTCAAAGCGACTCCAGGCGTTACCAATTCGGTGACACCTCGTTTAACGATGCTTTTAGTCTGTTTCGGGTCTTCGAGTTGGTCACATATGGCAACACGACAACCCGCTTTGACCAATTTTGGCAAATACGTGTTCAAGGAATGATGGGGAAAGCCGGCCAGTTCAGTTTCGGATTCACTTCCTGCTCCACGTTTGGTCAATACTATATCCAAAATTTTGGAAGCTTTCACAGCGTCTTCTCCAAAGGTTTCGTAAAAGTCGCCCACTCTAAATAACAACAACGCATCAGGATATTTTACCTTGATGGTATTATACTGTTTCATTAAAGGTGTTTCTTTTTTAGCTGCTTTTGCCAATGGAATTGTATGTTTTAAATAGTATTTTTGTCAATATTGTAAGACTGCTAAAGTACTTATATTTTGAGGCTTTCTAAAATGAATAGGTCATAAGTTATCTACAAAACTAACGAGATTTGAACATGCGCAAACTAAAAAATAGCGAATTGGACCGGTTGAGTGTCGACGAATTCAAGGAGACCAAAAAAACACCCATTATTATTGTTTTGGACAACATCCGAAGTTTGAATAATATCGGTTCTGTATTCCGAACAAGTGACGCATTTTTGATTGAAAAAATCTATTTGTGTGGCATTACGGCGACACCTCCGCATAAAGACATCCATAAAACAGCACTAGGAAGTACCGAAACCGTCGCTTGGGAATATGTTGAGAATACCATCGACTTAATTGAAAGGCTTAAATCTGAAAACGTCATTATTGCCTCTATTGAGCAAGCTGAAAATGCCACAATGCTCAATGATTTTATGCCTGAACCAAACCGGAAATATGCGTTAGTGTTTGGAAATGAAGTAAAAGGTGTTGCACAAAAAGTTGTGACTGCAAGCGATGTGGTTTTAGAAATCCCTCAATTTGGGACAAAACATTCGTTGAATATTTCGGTGAGTTGTGGTGTTATGATTTGGGATGTGTTTGCGAAGATGAAAAACTAAAAATTAGATTTATCATTCCGACGCAGGATAAATCTCATAATTTCTATTTGGCTTTCTCCCGCAGAATTCGCAGATTAATGCATAACTGTTCATGAAAAATTTGATGTTAAGAATCCTCTGCAAA
>JAGXIE010000057.1 GCA_024635765.1 Flavobacteriaceae bacterium
CACCAAGGTAAAATTAAGGAACAGGAACTGTATGAAAATCCTTCGATAAAATTAAATTTTTTTGCTAGTGATTCGATCATTCACAGAGTTGATACTACACTTTATATAAAGATAAAATCCCCAACAGAATTTTTCATTTTCAAAGATGACGGAAAATCTATTATAGATCGTAATGAATTTGAAGCAAAATCATTTTATTTTGGTGAACGCATAAAAACAGGCTTTGGGGATATTGTAATCATTCCGAATACTGGAAGGCATGCCCCAGTAAAAGGAAACAATTTAAAGGTTGTAATTGCTCCAGTAACCTCAATTGTAAATTACTATCAGTCACAGATTCGTACATCTATTGAACCTGGATCGAGTGTTATTCAATTAAGTCTCAAAGACAATATTCCCAAAAAAGCCGTAGACATTCTCGACCAAATAATTATGGAATATAATAATGACGTTATTATAGATAAAGAAGACGTTTTAAAAGTAACTTCAGATTTTATTAACAATCGTTTAGAATTGGTTTTTAAAGAATTGGAAGAAGTAGATTTTACTGCAGAGCAGCTTCAAAAAAGAAACAATTTGACGGCCCTCAATTCGCAAGCGAATATCTATTTAGAAAGTGAAAAACAGAATGAGGTCCAAATAAGCAGCACAGCAAATACAATTCAATTAATTGACTATTTGCAACAAGAAATTAAAGAAAAGAACAAAAACTCTGATTTATTGCCAAATATTGGGATTGCCGATGCAAGCGTTAACCTAGTTACACAAAGGCATAATGAATTGGTTGCTGAACGTAATTCCATATTGAAAAATTCAAGTGAAAAAAATCCAGTAGTGATTAACCTGAACAATGAAATTAATGCCTTAAAAAATAACTTGAAGAGCTCTTTAGAGAATATGAAGCGAACTAGCGAAATTACGCTTAACAATCTCAATAGAGAAGATGCTAGAATCAGAGGTCAGCTTTATACTGCACCAACAAAACAAAGACAACTTAGAGACATCGAACGTCAACAAAGCATCAAAGAGTCACTTTATTTATATTTACTGGAGAAGCGTGAAGAATCAGCAATAAGGCTCGGTATGTTTTCACCAAATGCCAAAATTATTGACACGGCCTATTCAACTTATCAACCAGTTTCTCCCAACAAAATGATTACATATTTAGGGGCGATAATCTTAGGTCTAATGGTGCCAATTGCATTTATCTATGCACAGGACTTGTTAGATACTAAAATTTATGATAAAGATGACTTAATGAGTGTTCTAAATGTACCATATATTGGTGATATTCCTTTAACCAGTAAAAGGACCAAGTTCATATCCAAAGTGGACTACTCTCCTAAAGCGGAATCTTTTAGAATCCTACGATCGAACATAGATTTTGTCTTAAAAGATCATAAAACGAATGCAAAAAAGATATTTATTACTTCAACCCGAGCGCAAGAGGGAAAGTCACATACCAGTATTAATTTAGCATTGTCAATTTCATTCTCTAAAAAACCAGTTTTGTTAATTGAAATGGACATTCGGGTGCCAAAAATCATGCAATACCTCGAAGAGAAACCAACAGTGGAAGTTGGTCTGTCAGACTATTTGGCAGATAAAGATATAAATCCAGATGAAATTGTTTCAAAAATCAAATATAATAATTATTTAGATGTCATAGCCTCGGGAACCATACCCCCTAATCCATCTGAACTCTTAATGAGCAAACGGGTTGAAGAATTATTTGATTATTTTGAATACAAATACGACTACATAATTGTAGATACGTCGGCGGTGGGATTAGTGAGCGATACACTTTTAGTTTCTAAATTTGCAGATATGTTTATTTATGTCGTAAGTGCAGATAATATAGACAAGAGACATTTGGCCGCAGTTGCCAAACCGTTGTACGTAGATAATAGATTACCAAAAATGTATATGTTATTGAACGGAACAAATTTTGACAAAAAGGGTTACGGCTATGGCTACGGTTATGGAAATAACCCAAACAAAAAGAAAAAATGGTATGAATTCATAAAATAAATAAAAAATTCCTATGTTAAATATTCGTGGTTTTTTTATTAGTATAACTTACGTCTCCCCTTTTCCTTTTTTATCAGCATTAGTTCCCGATTGGTTTGTCCAGCGACAGAGGTATTTTCTTCGGCGCGACGTATCAAATATGGCATAACATCCTTTACAGGGCCAAAAGGCACATATTTAGCTACATTATAACCATGTGCAGCCAAATTGAAGCTGATATGGTCACTCATCCCGTATAATTGTCCAAACCAAACTCTATTGTCATTTTTTGCAACATTTAATTGCTCCATCAATTCTATTGCTTGATAGCAGCTTCGCTCGTTGTGCGTACCAATAAAAACTGAAATAACATCCAATCGATTTAAGATAAATTCTAAAGTCGAATTAAAATTGATATCTGTAGCTTCTTTAGTAGCACTGATAGGGGAATCATAGTCCTTTTCCTCTGCTCTATCTCGTTCTTTTTCCATGTAGGCACCACGGACAATTTTTACGCCGATGGTAAACCCATCACCTTTGGCACGTTCATAAAGTTGCTTTAAATAATCTAAACGATCCCAGCGATATAGTTGCAAAGTATTATAGACAATTGGGATGTCTTTATTGTAGCGACGCATCATCTCTTCACACAAGTTATCGGCTGCATCTTGCATCCAACTTTCTTCGGCATCTATCAATATTTCGACATCGCGCTCTTTTGCAAGTTTACAAACAGTGTCGAATCGCTCTACGACTCTATTCCATTCTGCTATTTCTTTTTCTGTAAGTGATTTTCCTTCGCTTTTCTTTTGGTATATATGAAATCGTCCAAAACCAGTTGGTTTAAAAACAGCAATCGGCATGGCTTTCTTTTCATCTGCAAAACGAATGATTTTCAATGTTTTTTCCATGGCGGCATCAAAATGCGCTTCATCTTCTTTGCCCTCTACCGAGAAATCCAATACTGAACAAACGCCCTTTGTGTACATTTTATCAATTACTGGTAAACAGTCCTCCTCATTTACACCACCACAAAAATGATCAAACACTGTAGATCGTATCAGCCCTTCTACTGGTAAATGCGCCTTTAAAGCGAAATTAGTGGCAGCAGTCCCAATCCGCACCAGCGGCTGGTGAGCTATCATTTTAAATAGAAAATAAGCTCTCTCGAGCTCTGAATCGCTTTTGAGTTGAAAAGCAATCTCTGTATTATCAAAAAGTGAATTTTCTGTCATCGTGAAAAAATAATAACAAAAATATACATTCATAAGCGATTAATTGACTAAAAACCGCTTATTTTGATACTTCTAAAAATGTCAATTGCTTTCATGAAATCTATAACTACCGACACCTATTCTGTTCACTTCAATAACAATGCTTTTAAGGAGCTCAACACTTACTTAAAAAACAACCGCTTCTCCACCTTATTCATTTTGGTGGATAGCAATACTAACGAGCATTGTTTACCAAAGATGATGGCTTTGTTGGAGACAGAGCTTCCTATTGAGATTATTGAGATAGAAGCTGGTGAACAGCACAAAACTATCGACACTTGTGTTGGAGTTTGGAATGCACTCTCCGAACTCGGTGCAGACCGCAAGAGCCTGATGCTTAATTTAGGTGGTGGTGTAGTGACTGATTTAGGCGGTTTTGTTGCCTGTACTTTTAAACGCGGTATCAAGTACATAAACATACCGACTTCACTACTAGCCATGGTAGACGCCTCTGTCGGCGGAAAGACAGGAGTTGATTTAGGTTCTCTCAAAAATCAAATTGGAATAATTCATTCTGGGGAGATGGTGTTGATTGCCACGTCTTTTTTGAAAACGCTTCCGCAAAACCATTTAAAATCTGGATTAGCAGAGATGCTAAAACATGGATTAATACATGACCAGTCTTATTGGTACCAACTGACCGACCTTTCCAAAATGACCACGGACAATTTGGACCAATTGATTTATGACTCGGTAATCATTAAGAAGGATATTGTCACCAAGGATCCTTTTGAGGCGAAAGAACGTAAGTATCTGAACTTCGGGCATACCCTCGGGCATGCTATTGAGTCATATTTTTTGAGTGGTGAACGTTTAGCCGAACTATTGCATGGTGAGGCTATCGCTATTGGAATGGTGATGGAGTGCTACTTATCAACCAAACTTTTAAACTTTCCAAAAAAAGATTGTGACCAGGTAAAAAGTGTGATGTCCAAACTCTTTAAACATGTAAACATTCAGAAAACGGACCATGATGCAATTATAGATTTACTGAAGTACGACAAAAAGAATGAACACGGCAATATTAATTTTGTGCTTTTGGAAGCCATTGGTAAACCAAAAGTGGATTGCTTGGTAGAGAACTGTTCAATTGTTGAAGCGTTTGATTACTATGCTGAAACTTATAGAATTTAGTCGTTATATTATTTTTTTGAATACGTGTTATTTTAAGCCAGTCTAATTATTTAAAACTTCCGGTAAACAATTTAAAGAACCGATAGATTATAAAAGATATCGTTCTTTAATAATATCACAATGATGATTTTCGTGACCCATGATTATAAAGCCAATCGCTCGAACAGAAATTGTGCTATTACTAGCCGTACCAGTTGCCGTTAGCATCGTATCATCAAAACTATCGAACAAAATGATTGTAGCTTGCCTAACAGCTTTGTGTTCACTTAAAAGACTATCGAAGGAACGCCGATTTGCATTACTTGGTTCTACGTAAGCATCTTGGTCAAAGCCAGGCAATGAAGTTTTGTCCTGTCGTGCTATACGCAGGGCTCGATAGGCAAAAATGCGCTCGGTATCGATGATGTGCAATAGCATTTCTTTGATGGTCCATTTTCCTATAGCATAGCGATACTCATGCTTGCCGCTGGGAATACCATTTAAAAATGACAATACAGTTTCGTAATTGCTCCCTAAACCATCTTTTAAGTTGAGGCCTTTGGTTTTATTAACGTATGTCTGGTAATATGGATTATATTCGTCTACTCGAAGATCTTTGGAGGTCATAGGATAATTGATTTATATTGAATTAAAGGCAACAAAAAACCCTTTGCAGAATTATCAGCAAAGGGTTTAAATACTTATACATCTATTATTACAAATCATTAAAGATGGTATGCATCAATCGCTTTTTGTCATTAATGCTTTCTTCTAAAGAAATCATCGATTCTGTTCTGTAAACACCTTCGATATCATCAAGCATAAAGATAACATCTTTAGCATGTGAGGTGTTTTTTGCACGTATTTTACAGAAAATATTGAATTTTCCAGTTGTAATGTGAGCTACCGTAACGTAAGGAATATTATTGATACGCTCTAATACAAATTTGGTTTGTGATGTATTGTTTAGGTAGAGTCCAACGTATGCGATGAAAGAATACCCTAGTTTCTTATAATCCAACGTCAATGATGATCCTTGGATAATACCTGCATCTTCCATTTTCTTTACACGCACATGCACTGTCCCTGCAGAAATCAACAATTTTTTTGCAATATCTGTAAAAGGAATTCTGGTGTTTTCTATCAACATATCCAGAATTTGGTGATCAACTTCGTCTATCTTATATTTCGCCATTTTTCTATTTCTTTAAATTTTTTACAAAAATAATAGAAAAATCTTGAAGATTTGACATAAAAAGCAAGATATTTTAGAGTTTTAATGAGAATAGTTCATTATTTAGCAATACGAAATCGTTTTCGTACCCCTCAAATAATTCTTTTTCATTAGCTGTTAAAACCACACCGCCATTGGCATTCACTTCTTTATGACCGAAAAAATCAGTGAAGTTAGAAATTTTATCAACAATAGGCACAAATTTTATGGTTCTGTTCAATAACTTCTCTTGATATTGTATGGCAATATCGCAATATTCACTCTTTACTTTAGCATTTCTTATGATAATGTCGTAAAAACACTTCTGGTTTTGTGGAATTTTCGAATAAGATTTGAATTCTTTACCTGTGATTGAATACGATGCAATATGACAGATAGCAACAAGTAGGGATTGAAAGATGTATTCCCTAACTACTTCCCTATTGTAATCGTTATGATAATGTCCTGCTTCGAACAAAACCGTAGGTACATTAAAGCTTTGGAACGCATCTCCAACACAATTGAGGTTGAAGGCATCGTCATAAACCCCAACTTGATTTGGAATTTGACTCTGTAGATTTTCATTCATTTTTACAATAATCTCCATCGCTTTTTTACGAGTTTCGGTAATTGTACATGCTTCGTCTTGGGCAGGTGCCAAAAAAGAAACAGTTGCAACATTACTGGAATTCCCAGCACCGAAAATTGTTCGTTGCCCATGAAGGTTAAAACAGAAATCCGGCTTGAAACTGTCAAAATAGGATCGCAATGCTCTACTTTCTGGCTGCGATCGATCTTGTGCATCCCTATTTAGATCTACTTGGTTAGCGTTTGAGCGCGTATAGGCTTTCGCACCATCTGGATTGAGCATTGGAATGATAACAATTGTGCAGTTTTTGAGGATGGATTGTCCGGTTTCGTCCAAATCATCAGCGAAAACATTACATAAATCAAAAATTGCTTTGGTAGTTGTGCTTTCGTTTCCATGCATTTGCGACCACATAAAAATCTTTTTTGGACCAGATCCAACCGTTATAGTATGAATTGATTCGCCCATAACGGAAGTTCCGATAGTTTCAATTATGAAATTTGATCTGTGCTTTTTAATCAAAGGAGCGATTTGATCCAATGAAATATAACGACCAAAAAGCGATGGTTCTTTATAGTTTTTGAATAGGTCTTTAAGTGCTTGTACTTCCATGCATACAAATTGATATACAAATGTAAACAATTACGAATTTACAATTGTAAACATGAAACTCATGGATATTTGTTTACATAAGTCAACATAATTAATAGAAAATGGACCAGATATAATTGCAAAATACTTACTTTTCATTATTATCATAATATATTTTTAATTTTCAGTTATTTAGCATTATTTAATTAAAGTTATTGATTACAGTATAAAATGCTTTTATGTTAAAATTTAGCCCATATTATAAAATAATATTTACATTTGTAACCTCAACTATTAGAAATAATTGTTTACAATGATAAACAGTGAAGATTTTGCAAAACGACTGGAAAAAGTCATCGAATTTTATGGCGAAACGGCATCTTCGTTCGCTGAAAAAATCGGTGTTCAGCGTTCGAGTATTTCGCATATATTGTCGGGTAGAAATAAACCGAGTTTAGATTTCGTTCTGAAAGTTTTATCAGTTTATCCAGAAGTTGAATTGTATTGGTTGCTAAATGGAAAAGGATCATTTCCTTCCACTACATCGCCGGAAGAGAAAAAAAGTGACATCAAAGAGTCGAATGTTTCCAAAGTCAAAACTCAAAGGTCATTGATCACATCTTCAGAAAGTGATAAATCCATTGAAAGAATCGTGATTTTTTATAAAGATGGAACATTCAAGAATTTCGAGCATTCGTAGCTCTATTGATTATTTTTTCAAATAGATAATTCTCGCCGATTTTATATTTCAGGTTTCGGTTATCATAATTAGCTTGGTTTTTGCTAATTTTGTGCTTGATTCAATTCCTATGAAAATTTTAAGTATCCTTTTTTTGTTTCTGTTATTTACAAACTGTTATGAGCAAGAACGCAACTGCACAGATTTTAAGACAGGGACCTTTTCATTCACCTACCAAATCGACGGTGTGGAGAAAACAGGAAAATTTGTCCGTACAGAGCGCTACAACATCGATTATTACGAAAATAAGATTGATTCGGCTTCC
>JAGXIE010000058.1 GCA_024635765.1 Flavobacteriaceae bacterium
CCAGAACATGAATTCGCCTTGATTATGGGAGAAGACAATCTTAAAAGTTTTCACAAATGGAAAAATTATGAGTTGATTTTGGAAGGATATGACTTATATGTGTATCCGAGAATTTCGGAAGGCGTAATTGAAACCCAATTCAATAAACACAAAAAGGTGCATTTTGTGACTGCACCCATTATGGAATTATCATCAACTTTCATCCGAAATTCAATTAAAAAAGGCAAAAACGTTAGACCTTTGTTGCCAGAACATGTCTGGGAATATTTGGATGAAATGAATTTTTACAAGTAACATAAATTCCTGTAACGGCAGGAATATCGTGATTTAGAGTTCAATTCATGAACTTGAGGAACTTGAGAAAATAATCCCGTTTCAATTAATGAGATTCCCACTTTCGTGAGAATTAAAAATGATAAAACGCATTCTCATAATGTGTGACTTGCTCAATCTTTTTATTCTTCAATACAGCAATAATATCAAAACGTGTTTCTAAAGAAATATCATTCTCAATTACAAACGCATCCATCGCCTTCACCAAATTTTTGATTTTTGATGCTGTCACAAAATCTTGAGGGTCGCCAAAAAAATCAGAATTCCGTGTTTTTACTTCCACACAGACAATCATATTGGAGTTCTTTGCAATGATATCAACTTCCGCTTTTTGATAGATAAAGTTACGAGCTAGAATTTCGTAGCCATTATTCAGAAGAAAGTCAGCCGCTAGCTTTTCGCCAATTTTTCCTAGTTCGTTGTGATGTGCCATATTCCTGTGAAGGCAGGAATCTCTTCAAGCCTGTTAAATTACTACCCTTGAAAGTTGGGATGTTATTGCTTTTTCATTACAATAATTATCACACCGTCATATTCTTTTGATGTATATTTTTTTATTTCTTCTTTGTTTTTTATTACTGTAACCGATTCAATATCATTGGGACTTATTTTTTCTAAATCTTCTTTTGGAAATTCTTTACCATCTACTAAAATAAATATCTTGCTTTCATCTAAAGATTTCGATTCAGAATTTATATAACTTTCCTCTTTATTTGTAATCAATTCACTTTTTGTGGTTATCAATAATACACCAGCTTCAGCGAATTCACCATAAATTCTAATTCCTACATCTTTTTTTAAAACATCTATTTTTTTAATATCAGATTTAGATAATTTAAGTTTGTTTTCCTTTAATTCGTGTGTATACCTATAAGGCTTACCATCAACTACAATTATAGGTTTGTTAGATATTCCTTCAGTTTTTTTGAATTCATCTATTTTTTGTTTTAAAAAATCTTTGTTTCCATCTGTATCTGATAAAACATATCTATTTGAAGAACAACTGACAAGAGACAAAATAATTAATAATAGATAAAGACAATTTTTCATATAACTAATTTTTAAATTTCAATTCACTTTTATCTTTCCCAACATTCAATTCCACAGTCCTACCCAGAATCATCGCGCGATTATCACGTTCATGTCCGGCTGGCATATTAAAAGCAATAGGGAAATCATAGTCTGAAAGTGCATCAAGAATCAATTGTTCAACGGGTTTTCCCCAAGCTGTGGTATTCTTTCTGACTTTAGAAATATCTCCAACAATCAAACCTTTACAATTATCAAAATAACCGGCACGCTTTAAACTCTGAAGCATTCTGTCGATATGGTATTCGTATTCCCCAATCTCTTCGATAAACAAAATCTTCCCAGACAAATCAATACTCGTTTTTGAACCTAACATGGTATGCAACACGGTTAAATTTCCACCAACTAGAGGTGCGGCAACTGTTCCAGTTCTGTTATACTTTGAACCTTTTAAAGTGTACGACAATGTACTTCCAAACAGCGCATCTTTAAATGTTGCAATAGTTTCTTCTAAACCGTTTTTGTCTTCATTCAAACTCACGCACATCATGGCATGGATTGATTCATAGCCTTCATTATGCACTTGATTGTGCAAAGCAGTAATATCACTATATCCTATGATCCATTTTGGGTTTTTTTTGAATTTTGTGTAATCAAGTTTGTCTATAATTCGAACCGTGCCATAACCACCTCTTGCAGCCCAAATGGCACTGATCTTTGGGTCATCGAGTGCTTTTTGAAAATCTTCGCAACGTTCCTCATCTGTCCCGGCGAAATGATTATTCCGACTAAATACATGTTTCCCTACGACATAATTTAAACCCCAACTCTTTAAAAGTGCTTTTGCCAATTCGACTTCGTCGGTTCGGTCTTTTAAAATTCCTGAAGGTGCAACAATAGCAACTGTGTCACCCGCTTTTAAATATCGTGGTTGTATCAAGGTTTTATTCGATTTAGGTACTGACTTGTTTTGTGTTGAGATCTTTTCATTTCCAAAGAAAAAAGCCAAGCAACAAACAGTAATAATTAATGTGAGTTTCGACATAGTGTAAATGTACATTTTTTTTCTAAATCCCTTTCAAAATGTGTACTTTTGTGCCTTGAAAGCCATGAAAAGGCATATGTCCCCTCGAGCGCAGTCGAGAGGTATTGTTTAAGTTTCGACTGCGCTCAACCTGACATTATTCTATAAAAAATGAATCATCCTAAACGATATACAATTACCGCAGCATTACCCTATACCAATGGCCCAATCCATATAGGACATTTGGCTGGTGTTTATGTGCCTGCTGATATATATGTGCGCTATTTGCGTTTAACAGGCAATGATGTGGCCTTTATCTGTGGAAGTGATGAGCATGGCGTCCCGATTACGATAAAGGCAAAAAAGGAAGGCGTCTCTCCTCAAGATATCGTTGACAAATATCATGCAATCATCAAAAAATCGTTTGAGGATTTTGGAATCACATTTGACAACTATTCAAGAACGTCTGCTAAAATTCATCATGACACCGCACAAGAATTCTTTAAAACCCTATATGATAAAGGTGAATTTATTGAAGAAGTCACGGAACAACTCTATGATGAAGAAGCCAATCAATTTTTAGCAGATCGTTTTGTCACTGGAACGTGTCCAAAGTGCGGCAATGAGGAAGCCTATGGCGACCAATGTGAACGATGTGGCAGCAGTTTAAACGCTACTGATTTGATCAATCCGAAGTCAGCAATCACTGGAAACGTCCCAACATTAAAGCAAACGAAACACTGGTTCTTACCATTAGATAAACATGAAGCTTTTTTGAATGAATGGATTCTAAAAGGTCATAAAAAAGATTGGAAGCCGAATGTTTACGGACAAGTAAAGTCTTGGATTGATGACGGTTTACGCCCAAGAGCGGTGACTAGGGATTTGGATTGGGGCATTCCTGTACCAATTGAAGGTGCCGAAGGCAAGGTATTGTACGTTTGGTTTGATGCACCCATTGGCTATATCTCATCAACGAAGGAATGGGCTGAACGCGTTGGTAAAGACTGGGAACCCTATTGGAAAGACAAAGATACCAAATTGGTTCACTTTATCGGAAAAGATAACATTGTATTTCACTGTATCATTTTCCCATCGATGTTGAAAGCCGAAGGTAGTTTTATTCTTCCTGATAATGTGCCTGCCAATGAATTTTTGAATTTGGAAGGGAATAAACTATCCACATCAAAAAATTGGGCAGTTTGGTTGCCAGACTATTTGGAAGATTTTCCAAATCAGCAAGATGTCTTGCGCTATGCATTGACTGCTAATGCACCAGAAACCAAAGATAACGATTTTACATGGGCAGATTTCCAAGCACGTAACAATAATGAATTAGTTGCGATTTTTGGAAACTTTATCAATCGAGTTGTTGTTTTAACTGATAAATATTACAATGGAATTGTACCTGCTCCTTCTGAATTTTCGCAGGTTGATGAAGAAACTTTAGCAAGTATAAAGGCATATCCAGAGGTCATTGCCAGCTCTATTGAGCGTTACAGATTTAGAGAGGCTGGACAGGAATTAATGAATCTTGCACGATTAGGAAACAAATATCTCGCCGATGAAGAACCTTGGAAGGTTATCAAACAAGATGAAGAACGCACTAAAACCATTATGTTCGTAGCGCTTCAAATTGCTGCCGCATTGGCAACCTTGAGCGAGCCTTTTTTACCTTTTACTTCTGATAAATTGAAAGCTATTCTTTCAGTCAATTCCAATGGCGTCGAGAATGATTGGAAAGACATCACTTCAAATAAAACACTTCTGCCAGCAGGTCATAACATAGGAAAAGCCGAATTGTTATTCTCAAAGATAGAGGACGACACCATTCAAAAACAATTGGAGAAATTGGAAGCAAGTAAAAAAGCCAATGAAGCCGCTAATAAAAAAGTTGAGCCTCAAAAAGACACCATCACCTATGATGATTTTTCAAAATTGGATTTACGTGTTGGTACAATTCTCGAGGCTGAAAAAATGCCAAAAGCCAATAAATTATTGGTATTAAAAGTCGATACAGGAATTGACGTTCGCACTATCGTTTCTGGAATTGCAGAAAGCTTCACTCCTGAAGAAGTTGTTGGCAAAAAAGTAACAGTATTGGTGAATTTAGCGCCCAGAGTTTTGCGAGGTGTTGAAAGTCAAGGGATGATATTGATGACAGAAACCGCGGATGGGAAACTCGTGTTTGTGAATCCAGAAGATGAGAATGTTAGCAACGGACTCCATATAAGTTAATATTTGGTCTATGAAACAATTCATTTTTTTGATTTTATTTGTTCATGCATTTACCATATCTGGTCAAGAAAATTGGGCATTTATCGGACTTAATAATGAGATTAATGACCTTATAGTTGAAGATGTAATTCCTATTGTAAATGCAGATTCTGGCTATACCGCTGTTTTTTTTAAAGTTAAAAAAGAGTATATCTGTTATTTACTCAACGAGAAACAAGAAGTTTTTAAAACCTTGAAAATTGAGTCAGTACCCCAAAACTTTGATGTTTTAACTGGAAGTGCTTATAATGCTCAAAAATTTACACTCTATTTTTCAAATGACTCTAAATCCAAACATGGCTGCATATCAGTGGATTTTGACAATGGCAGTTATAAAATTTTCGAAGAATTGAATATAGATTTCAAAAAAGAAAGATTCATAAGTTATGTTGAAAATAGCAATAACTTTTATGCTTTAACTACCGTTAAGAATTCTTCTCTTCTTAATCTATACCATTTTGATTTGGAAGGAAAGATCAATTCAATGCAGTTTGATTTATCTAATGAAACTTTTGAAACCGATAACGAACTTCCCATTACACTTGATGCTCTTTTGTTTGGCAAACATTCTGATGGCACTGTTGAAACAATAGATACTTCTATCCCAAACACTCTAGAGTCTACAGCGGCTTTAACTAAAGTCTATATGAATGATAACGTCATTAAGTTAACCAACAATACGTTTCAAAGATTCACCTATCTCATCAAACTGGATGTAAAGGGAAACACCACAAAATTGTCAAAAATTGAAAACAAAAAATTTGAGAAGAGAAATTTAAGAACAAACTCCAATTCCTTTGTATTAAACACACTATTTTTTGATGTCTATTCAGATACAAATGAAATCATTCTGAATGTGTTTGATACTGATAGTGATGCTATCATCAAGAATTTTCATATTAAAGCTGGAGATTCTATTCCTTTTAAAAACACACCTTTTATTCATGAAGTTGTAAATACCAATTCTTATCGTGAGCTAGAAAAAACCGCGCGATTTATAAGGAAAGTCAATTCTTCCAATATTGGTATATCGGCATATCCTTATAAAGATTATTACATATTAACTCTTGGTGCAAGTGAAAAGATTCAGTCGGGAGAATTAGCAATTATTGGTGGTGTTTTAGGAGGAATGATTGGTGCTGCCGTATTTTCTGCCTTTGATTCTTATAACAGAACCCAATCCACGCGTATTGAATGTATCTTCGACCAGCAATTCAATCATGTGGAAGGTGATATTCCTAAAAATGGTTTTGACTTAATTCAAGCCTACATAAAAGAGAAGACCTTAAAGCGCGCAAAATTACAAACCGTCTTCAAATATCACGATAAATATATCTGGGGCTACTATCATTCAGCAGGCAAATACTACTCATTTTATCAATTTACACCAAAATAAACTATCAAGAGACTCAACCCGCGAGGTTTTATAAACTTATTGGATAGATGTTACTTTTTTAACAAAAAATAGTCATTATATAACTTAAAACGTTAATAATGTAATTTCTTATAGGTATTATTTCATAAATTTGTATCAACCAATAAATATGGTCAATTATGAAAAAAGTGTTATCTATTATTTGTATTTCTATAATGTTGCTTTCTTGTGGTACTTCAAAAACCGTAAGAGATTCTAAAAAAGTCATAAAAGGCAACTGGTCCTTAACTTCCATTGCGTATAGCGAGGCAGGCACTTACAATGTTATGCTACTTAATGATGCATCCAAGGCATGTTTTGAAGGCAGCACATGGCAATTCATTCCTAATAACAACACTGGTGTTTATACACTTAATGGTATAGGGTGTCCTACCGAAGAACGTAATTTTGTTTTTACCATACAGGAAGTTAATGAAACAACTGGTCTCTATGATTTTCTTTTGAAGCCAACAAACGAAAAGAATAAATCAGAAACCAATCAAGGATTCAGATTGAATCTTGCGTCAATTTCGGATACATCCATGCAGTGGAAACAGACCTTAAGTGTGGAAGGTAATCCGTTTACGATAACAATGAACTTTACAAAACTTTAAATTAAAAATATTGAATCAATGAAAACAACTATAAATAAACTCGGAATTATATTATTTACAATGGTATTGACCATTGGATTAACCAGTTGCGATGCTACTAGAAATGCAAACAACAAACAGAAAGGTGCTGTCATAGGTACTGCTGGTGGAGCGATTCTAGGTGCTATCATCGGAAACAACGTAGGTAAAGGTGGTAATGGTGAATTAGGAGCCGTCATAGGTGGTGTTGTTGGAGGAACAGCTGGTGTGCTTATTGGTAATAAAATGGATAAGCAAGCACAAAAAATTGAGGAGGAAATCCCAGGGGCTCAAGTAGAGCGTGTCGATGATGGTATCGTGGTAACTTTTGACGAAAATAGTGGTGTTTATTTTGCCACTAATAAATTCGATATCAATTCAAAATCCCAAGAATCACTGAATAAGTTGGTTGGCGTTTTTAAAGAATATCCAGACACAAACATTCTGGTCGTTGGTCATACTGACAGCGTAGGAACTGAAGATTATAATATGACACTTTCTAAAAATAGAGCCTATGCAGTAACCAATTATTTAATTGGTAAAGGTTTAAGTTCAGGGCGTTTCACCACTAATTGGTTTGGTGAATCTCAACCTATGCATGACAACTCAACAGCTACTGGCCGTGCTAAAAATAGACGTGTAAATATCGCCATCTTGCCAAGTCAAAAAATGATTGACGACGCTAAAGCGCAGTCTGGAGAG
>JAGXIE010000059.1 GCA_024635765.1 Flavobacteriaceae bacterium
AGTCTTAATTCGGATTTGGTCATTTTTAGAATTGTCAATGTTCAACTCTTGTAGTTATATGAAACAAAGCATCACCCTGATATACTAACGAAGCTTCATTCAGATTAATAATATACCCATTAATAATTGATTTTACTTCATGATATACTTTACCGTAAGGATCCGTAATTTGACCTAGGACATCATCGACCTTTACATGCGAATTGATGCTGACCAATGCCTTAAACATCCCAGACTGCCTGGCACGAATCCATTTACTTTCTTCAACAAAAACCGTCGGTACTTTTGGAGGACTCACTTTCAGTTTTGAATTGAGCATATCATGGTGCGACAAAATCCGTTTGGCACCTTCAACACCAATCCTGGAAATACTATTATCGACATAAAAAGATTTACCACCTTCAAAGAGCAAAATAGGTTTGCCCAACTGAAAACAGGCATTCCGAAACGATTTTGAAATATGCTTGGAATAGAGCACAAATGGTGGTCCAAAAACTTTAGCAAGTTCCTCTAATTCTGGTTGCTCTCGGACAATTCGTATTTGTGCAGCATTAAAACGACTCGCACCTCCTGTATGAAAATCAATGATCAAATCTACGTCGGGTATAATCTCGTTGACCAATCGGTATGCAACTCGACTAGCTAAAGAGCCATTGGGATATCCCGGAAATACGCGGTTGAGGTCACGTCCATCGGGAAAATCACGTCTGCTGTTCAAAAATCCAAAAATGTTTATGATTGGCATGCAAATAATAGTACCTCTTTTTGGTCTGTTGATTTTGCGGGCAATGAGTTGGCGCACAATATCCACACCATTGATTTCATCTCCATGAATACCTGCTGAAAACAAAATAGTCGGACCTGGTTTTTTCGACCGTTCCACAATCACAGGAACTTCAATTTTAGTGGCTGTATGGAGTTTGGCAATGTTAAAATTAATCTCCTTTGAAGAACCTCTGGGTATTTCCTGCCCTAAAATAGTGATAATGTCTTTGTCTTCTGTGGTCATGATCTTCTTAAACGTTACGTTCAATAAATCTGATGATACTTTTTGCGATGTCTTTCTTGGTCGCTGCTTCAATTCCTTCCAGTCCTGGAGAAGAATTGACCTCTAAAATCAATGGGCCACGAGATGATTGAAGCATGTCAACACCACAAACGCCTAAACCTAGGGATTTTGCGGCTTTCAATGCGGCATTTTCTTCATCATCAGTTAGTTGTATGATTTCTGCACTACCTCCACGATGTAGATTGGAACGGAACTCCCCTTCTTTACCTTGCCGTTTCATAGCACCCACAACATTTCCATCCACTATAAATGCTCTGATATCTGCTCCTTTAGCTTCCTTGATAAATTCTTGAACAATAACACGTGCTTGCAAACCATTAAACGCTTCCAAAACTGATTCGGCAGCATTATTGGTTTCTGCTAATACAACCCCAAGACCTTGAGTGCCTTCCAATAATTTAATGACTAATGGGGCACCTCCAACATACTTAATGATATCAGCGACATCTTTAGTGTAATTTGAAAATACCGTTTTTGGCATACCTAATCCTGCTCTCGACAATACCTGAAGACTTCTCAATTTGTCCCTCGATCTCACTAAAGCCTGAGATTCAACAACAGAAAATACTTTCATCATTTCAAACTGACGCACAACAGCGGTTCCATAAAATGTGACCGAGGCTCCGATACGTGGAATAATGGCATCTACATTTTCCAAAGGCCTTCCTTTGTAAATAACAGCTGGATTTTTTTTCTCAATAACAATTTCACACTTCAGTGGATCAATGACCTCTACCGAATGCTTGCGTTGCTTTGCTGCTTCAACAAGACGATGTGTTGAATATAAATGAGGGTTACGAGATAGTATAATTATGTTCATTTGTTCTTTTGATTATAGGATATGTTTTTTTGGTTTACATCAACAATAAATTTTTTGGATATAAATTTTCGACCAATCAAAATCGGGTATTTCATATCATCTCGTGTACTTAAGGTTAATGAGATACTATACTTTTTATCGAATAGTACGATAGATGTCTTCACTTTATAACGCTTTTGCACCACACCATTGCTACTCTTAACCTTTGCAATGGAAAACTCTTTAAATTTGATTTCTTTTCCATTGTAATTAGGATGATCTTCATCATAAAATAAGCAAAGCAACTCATCGTCTATAACAATAACTTTATGACAATGAATGGAAGATGTGTAAGCACCTGTATCAATTTTTATGTCAATATCGAATAAATCAAGTGTCGGGAAGTCAGCTTTGTCAATTCGGCCAATAACTTTTTTGGGCATTCTCTAATCTAATGTTGAAGTCGCAAGATAATAAAAAACAAATGGAATTGTGATTGCTTTTTTTACTTCAATTCATGATGTTATTTTACAGATAAACACACTCATTCGACATAAATGTTTTTATATAAATGCTATCTTTGAGATATGAGTCAGCCTGCTTTAGAAATTCAATTACAAACCTTGCCACACGAACCTGGGGTGTATCAATATTTTGATGTGAATGGTAAAATTTTGTATGTGGGAAAGGCTAAAGATTTAAAAAAACGAGTCAGTTCCTATTTTACCAAAAACCATGATTATGGCAAGACCAAAGTATTGGTAAAAAAGATTGCGACGATCAGACATATTGTAGTTGAGACTGAAACGGATGCTCTGCTTCTCGAAAATAATCTTATCAAAAAGTATCAACCGAGATATAATGTGATGCTCAAGGACGATAAATCATATCCTTGGATTTGTGTAAAAAACGAACGCTTCCCAAGAGTATTTGCAACTCGAAGGGTTTTTAAGGATGGGTCTGAATATTTTGGACCTTATACAAGTATGAAAACGGTGCATACACTTTTAGATTTGATAAAAGGGCTATACCAACTCCGAACTTGCAACTATGATTTAGCCGAAGACAAAATTGAATCCGGAAAATATAAAATCTGTTTAGAATATCATTTGGGCAATTGCAAAGGGCCGTGTGAAGGATTGCAAACAGAATCTGATTATTATGAGAATATCGTTTCGATTAGAGAAATATTGAAAGGTAATTTTAAAGATTCACTTCATCATTTTAAGCGGCAGATGAAAACCCATTCGCAAGCCATGGAGTTTGAAGAGGCGCAGCGAATTAAAGAAAAAATAGATATTCTTGAGAATTATCAGGCAAAATCTACAGTTGTAAATCCGAAAATCAACAACGTGGATGTATTTTCGATTATTTCAGACGAAAGTTATGGTTATGTGAATTTCCTTCAGTTGTCCTATGGTTCAATTATTCGTTCACATACTATGGAGATAAAGAAAAAACTTGATGAATCTGATGAAGAATTACTTCAACTCGCCATAACAGAAATCAGACAGCGTTTTAATTCCAATTCTTCGGAAGTCTATGTGCCGTTTAATTTGTATTTGGGCGAAAATATCAAGGTGACCATACCAAAACTTGGAGATAAAAAACGAATACTGGAATTGTCAGAACGTAATGCGAAGTACTATCGCATGGAACGTTTCAAACAGGTTAAAATAACAGATCCCGATCGTCACGTCAATCGTATTATGGCGCAGATGAAAGTTGATTTACGGTTGAAAGAAGAGCCTCGACATATTGAGTGTTTTGATAATTCAAATATACAAGGCACGAACCCTGTGGCAGCGTGCGTTGTATTTAAAAACGGAAAGCCAAGTAAGAAAGATTACAGGCATTTCAATATCAAAACAGTTGACGGGCCAGATGATTTTGCTTCTATGGAAGAAGTAGTTTATAGACGCTACAAGCGATTACTGGAAGAAGATCAACCATTGCCACAACTCATAATTATCGATGGTGGAAAAGGTCAATTATCGTCAGCATTAAAAAGTTTAGAGCAGCTTAATCTACGAGGAAAAATAGCGATCATCGGAATTGCCAAACGTTTGGAAGAATTATTTTATCCCGATGATCCAATTCCCTTATATTTAGATAAAAAAAGCGAAACCTTGAAAATCATACAACAATTAAGAAATGAGGCACATCGTTTTGGTATTGAGCATCATAGAAACCGACGCAGCAAAGGCGCTTTGGCAACCGAGTTAGAAACCATTGCAGGAATTGGGGAACAGACAATTGTAGAATTGATGAAACAATTCAAAACGGTTAAACGGATCAGTAAGGCTTCGCTTGAAGAATTAAAACCTGTCATAGGTGAGTCGAGAGCGAGTAAAATAATAGAATTTTATAAAGAGAAATAAAATAATTTGTCGAATAAAACCATATATATAGTCTTTTTAGTGCTTTTTGTTTGTCTTTTTGCGAGGGCTCAAGAGAATACATCCCAGAAAGAACCAAAAGTTGGTTTGGTTTTGAGTGGTGGAGGTGCCAAAGGGTTTGCGCATATAGGTGTGCTAAAAGTTCTTGATAGCCTTAATGTTAAAGTCGATTATATTGCAGGCACAAGTATGGGAGCGATCATTGGGTCCTTGTATGCATCAGGATACACAGGCAAGCAACTGGATTCGATTTTTAATGGGTTGGATTTTGATGATGTTATTAATGATAATATTCCGAGAGCTGCAAAAACATTTTATGAACGAGACAATTCTGAAAAATATGCAGTAACACTTCCGTTTGAAAAGTTCAAAATCAAATTGCCTTCAGCCTTGTCTAGAGGGCAAAATGTGTTTAATCTATTGTCAAAATTATTGCTTCATGTTAGTGAAGTAGAGAATTTTGATGAACTCCCAATACCGTTTTTCTGCGTTGCAACAAATATTGAGACAGGTGAAGCAACCATTCTCGATAACGGGAATTTGGTGCAAGCGGTCGCTGCCAGTGGAGCGTTTCCTACATTGTTTCAACCCGTTATCATCGATGACAAAATTTATATTGATGGCGGTGTTGCTAATAATTATCCAATTGAGGAATTGAAGTCAAAGGGAATGGACATTATTATAGGGGTTGACGTGCAGGATGGTTTGGCCGATCGGGAAAACCTTACCACAGCTCCAGATATTTTACTTCAAATCAATAATTATCGTACCATCAATGATATGAAAAAAAAGGCTTTGGAGACAGATATTTATATAAAGCCCGATATATCAAAATTTACTGTGATTTCCTTTAGTGAAGGAAACAATATTATTGATTCTGGAGAAACTGCCGCATTAAAAAAGTTTCATGACTTGAGTCTTTTACCGGAGCGGAAACAAAGTGATCGATCCAGCATCAAACGAATTGTAAGGGACAGCATTATAATCAACGATGTAAAATTTAAAGGAAACAAACGTTATACAGGCGCTTATATATTAGGTAAGTTAAAATTTAAACCTAATACAACCGTTAGTTACGTCGATTTTAACAGAGGTGTGAATAACCTAGTGGCGACCAATAATTTTGATACATTTCAATATGAATTCCATGAAAGTAGAGATCAGGAGGGTTACGATTTAGTAGCCATGTTAAAAGAAAATGAAATCACCACATTTATAAAATTAGGAATTCATTATGATGATTTATATAAGAGCGCGGCTTTAGTCAATCTTACGAAAAAGAGATTTCTATTGGATAATGATGTAGCCTCATTAGATCTGATTCTAGGTGATAATGTAAGATATAATTTTGAATACTTTATTGATAAAGGTTTTTATTGGAGTATTGGGTTAAAATCTAGATTCAATCAATTTCATAAAAATGTAAGTGCTCAATTTTACATAGATCAAAATCAGCAACCTATTGAAGGATTGAATAAACTCGAGATTGAGCTGAATGATCAAACCAATCAATTCTACCTTCAAACCTTATTTAGAAAAGATTTTGCATTTAGTTTAGGGGCAGAGCATAAGCGGTTAAAAATTAAGTCAGAAACTCTTAGTAATCTTCAAAATACTGGTGAAATTATTTTTGAAAACACTGATTATGTCAGTCTTTTTGGGACTCTTAAATTAGATTCGTACAGTAATAAGTATTTCCCAAAAGAAGGTTTTTATTTTAATGGAGATTTCCATTTATATCTTTATGCTTCTGATTTTAATAAAGATTTCAGTCGGTTTTCCATCGCTAAAGCAGATATGGGTTACGCCTTTACACCTATTGATCAGCTTACCTTTAATATTTTTACACAAGGAGGGTTTAGAATCGGAGAAAAATCTCCTAATTCGTTGGACTTTGCCTTAGGTGGATATGGCAATAACTTTATCAACAACTTTGTATCCTTCTATGGATATGACTACTTGGCTTTATTAGGCAATAGTTTTGTTAAGGGAACTTTGTCGTTTGACTATGAAATTTTTAAGAAAAACCACATAACTTTCGCTGCCAATTATGCCAACGTCGAGGATAATATATTCGATTCTGGGGAATGGATTACATCTCCAGATTTTAGTGGTTATGCCCTTGGATATAGTATTGAAACCTTTTTAGGTCCAGTAGAAGCAAGATACAGCTATTCACCAGAGCTTAAATCGAGCATTTGGTTTTTTAATCTTGGATTTTGGTTTTAGTGTATTTCTGTGAAGTCAAAGTTCTTTTAAGATTTAAAAATTTTCCCAATATTTGTGTCATCATGAAACATTTTTGGGCTGACTTACTCTCTTACCTACATTTTCTTATCAAAAGAAACCCAGAATAACTGCGCAAAATCGTATCTTTATATCAACTTGAAAGTTCAAAAGGGCTCTAGTCATTTTGAGCGTTTTAATAAAACTCTAAACTTACAACAATGCCATTTTATCATAAATTAGGGAGTATTCCTCCTAAAAGACATACCCAATTTCGAAAACCAGATGGTAGTTTATATTCTGAACAATTATTTGGAACTATAGGTTTTGATGGCATGTCTACAAACAGTTATCACGAACAGCGACCAACACAAGTAAAAGAAATAAAAAAACAATACAGTGTTGCTCCTAAAATAGCAAAAGCCAATAGCATTCAATCCTACCGTTTTAAAGGATTTCAGGTAAAGCCAGAAAATGATTATTTAGAAAGTAGAAAAACGATTCTCACCAACTCTGATTGCAGTATTATTCTGGCAGCACCAAAACAATCAACGAAAGATTATTTTTATAAAAACACAGATGCTGATGAATTAATTTTCATTCATAAGGGCACAGGAAAATTACGAACACATCTTGGTAACCTCGATTTTAAATATGGAGACTATTTATTAGTTCCAAGAGGCATCATCTACAAAATGGATTTCGATACTGAAGATAACAGATTGTTTATAGTGGAATCTCGACGACCAATTTACACACCAAAACGCTATCGAAATTGGTTTGGTCAGTTATTAGAGCACTCTCCTTTTTGCGAAAGAGATATTCGACAACCCGAAGAATTAGAAACTCATAACGAAAACGGAGAATTTCTAATTAAAGTGAAAAAGCAGGATGATATTTTTGAAATGGTTTATGCTTCACATCCGTTCGATGTTATAGGTTATGACGGTTACAATTACCCTTATGCGTTCTCGATCCACGATTTTGAACCTATTACGGGACGCATCCATCAACCGCCACCAGTGCACCAAACCTTCGAGACAGATGCATTTGTAGTTTGCAGTTTCGTGCCTCGTTTGTACGATTACCATCCAAAGAGCATCCCGGCACCTTACAATCATAGTAACATTGATAGTGACGAGGTACTGTACTATGTTGACGGAGATTTTATGAGTCGTAATGATGTTGGCGCAGGACATATTTCGTTGCATCCTGCTGGTATTCCGCATGGTCCGCATCCTGGAGCCGTGGAGCGAAGCATAGGAAAAGTTAAAACAGATGAGTTGGCCGTTATGGTTGATACATTCAAACCTTTAAAATTAACCGAAGAAGCAATAAAAATTGCTGACGAAGATTATTTCAAATCTTGGTTAGATCATTAATAATTAGTAGCTAATCCTGCTTTTCGGTATATCTTTTTTGTGAAAACAAAAAAGGATGTCGCTGTAATCAGGGCTAAAACACAAACAAAATGA
>JAGXIE010000060.1 GCA_024635765.1 Flavobacteriaceae bacterium
CGCTTCTGGAAAACTCATTAGAACGATAAATACAAGTGTTGCTAAAATGGCCGCATATTTGATAGCAGTGTTAATCGTCTCTCTCACTCGATGGTAATTTTGCGCTCCGTAATTAAAGCCCGCTATAGGCAAAAACCCTTGAGTCACACCAAGCACAGGAAACATTGCAAACATCAACATTCGCCCGACTATGGCATAAGCGGTCACAGATGTTTCTCCACCCAAATCATAAAGAATGTTGTTCATGAACAAATAGGTAATACTCACTACTGCCTGTCTTGCCAAAGTCACAAATCCGAGAGAACTGATTTCTTTTACAATAGGAAAATTGAGTCCAAAATGTGAAAAACTGATTTTTAATTCTGAATGTTTCGATATGAAAAACCATAAAATGAATAGAAAGCAGAAGCCATAAGAAATAGTAGTGGCCCAAGCAGCACCTGCCATTCCCATATCAAGGAGGTTAATAAAAATATAATCCAACAACAGATTACTTACCGAAGGAATCATCATTGCATACATGGCAAATTTTGGTTTGCCTTCTGCCCTAATAACGGTATTTCCCATCATACAAAGTGCAAGCAGAGGGACACCGTATAAAACTATGGTATAATAGATTTTAGCAGGTGCGAAGATGACACCTTTACCTCCAAAAGAATCAATAATGGAATCGGAAAATGTAAGTCCAATAACGACCAATGAAATTGTAAGCAATAAGGTCAGCGTGATTTGGTTTCCAAAAGTCTTGAGTGCCTTTTCATATTTATCAGCCCCTAATGCTCTTGAAATGATAGATGACCCACCTATGCCGATAGACATTCCTAAAGCCGCAATAAAAAAGGATACAGGAAGTACCACATTAATCGCCGCAATAGCCGTGGAACCTATCCACTGACCAACGAAAATCGTGTCAATCAAAATATTCAGTGACATGACCAGGATGCCAATGGAAGCTGGAACGGATTGTTTAATAAGCAATTTGCTTATAGAAAGCTCGCCCAAATCTTTTGAAGACACGTTGGCCATTATACGGTCTTGAGTTTAGAATGTTCCCATTGATGAATCCATTTGGCAAGTAAAGCAACCCATTCATCATCATCATTCAAACATGGAACCGTCGTAAACTCTTTACCACCCATTTCATGAAATATTTCCTCACCTTCCATGGCAATTTCTTCTAAAGTTTCAAGACAATCACTCACAAAAGCTGGAGTCACAATTGCCATGTTCTTTATTCCTTGTTTACCAAGCCGTTCGATGGTTCGGTCTGTATATGGTTGCAGCCAAGGGTCAAACCCCAATCGAGATTGAAAAGAGGTTGAATATGTTCCTGCATCAAAACCCAGTTTTTCAGCCACCAAACGTGTGACTTCCTTACATTGATGTCTATAGCAAAATTCGTGGGCGGGAGAAGGTGTCGCGCAACAGCTCCCATCGATTTTACAATGTGATTTTGTGATATCGCTTTTTCGAATATGCCGTTCTGGAACACCATGATATGAAAATAAAAGATGCTCATAGTTTTTCCCTTGCAAATGTCTTTTAATTGATTTCGAAAGTACTTCGATATAATCTTCTCGATTATAAAATGCAGGCAAATCTGTAATTGTAAGATTTGGAAAATTGGCTTTTCTAATCTCTTCAGCCAAAACAACTATCGTTTCGGTCGTTGCCATCGCAAATTGTGGGTACAACGGAATCAAAAAGACTTCTTCAACACCTTTATCAACCAATTCTTGAAGCCCTTTCTTAATAGTCATACTGCCATATCGCATGGCCAAAGCTACTGGCAAATCGATCTGTGTTTGCAATTTTTGCTGCAGACGTTCTGAAAGCACAATTAAAGGTGATCCTTCTTCCCACCATATTTTCTTATAAGCTGCGGCCGATGCCTTAGGGCGTGTGTTTAAAATAATACCTTTCACAAGAAGTGTTCTTGCCCAAAGCGGAACATCAATGACGCGCTCATCCATTAAAAATTCTCCTAAATACTTTTTGACGTCTTTTGGCTCTGGACTATCAGGTGAGCCAAGATTGACGAGTAAGACACCTTTTTTCATTAACAATTTTTCTTTTTTACGAAGATAAGGA
The DNA here is from genome assembly GCA_024635765.1 of Flavobacteriaceae bacterium. GTDB lineage: Bacteria > Bacteroidota > Bacteroidia > Flavobacteriales > Flavobacteriaceae > JBPOFM01. The sequence goes on from JAGXIE010000060.1 coordinate 2,092, forward strand.
CATTAAATATTTTTTAGGAGTCGTACCATACTTCTTTTTAAATGCCGCTATAAAGTGACTCGATGTGCTATACCCAACTCTCAAGCCAACTTCATTGACATTGTGCTCGCCTGATTCTAGTAACTTTCTTGAGACTTCCATTTTATAGTCAAATAGAAAACTATATACCGAATCACCATAAATCTGTTTGAAGCCTTCTTTTAATTTTTTGAGGTTTAATCCGATTTCTTCAGATAATTCCTGTAAACTTGGTGGTTCAGCCATTCGAAAAATGATGATATCTTTTGCCTTTCTAATTTTGATGACATTGGTTTCATCTACCAAAAAAGGACACTGTTCTATATTGGCATCTTCACTACGATTAAAATACAAACTCAATAGTTCGTAGGCTTTGCCCTTGAAATAGAGATTCTTAATGGAAGAATTTAGGTTATAATGAATCAATTGCGTCAGTACAATCGCCATTGAAGGCGAAATCTTACCGTCCTTGTAATACTTTTTATCCTTATTATCACTACTTAAAAATGTAATATAATCAGCTTCTTGGGAAAATAGTCCGTGAAATTTTTTAATGGAAATCAACACAGAAATCAACCAAGAGTTTGGATTTAATTCTAAATGAATTGGTAAATCGCGCTGCGGATTATAGAGTAACAATGAGTTTTCTTCTAAAATATCCAAAGCGTAACGACCCTCGCTGAAAATAAACTTACTCGAACCCTTCAAACAAAAGTGAAACTGAATAAAACTACTATCTATCTCACGTTCAACAACTTCAACACTATTGTTTTCATTTTGATACGTCAATACGAAAAACCCTTCATCAATTCTTGTTTCTTCGAAAGAACCTTTAGCGACATTTTTTAAATCCATTCTTCTAAAAATTATTATGTTATTATTTAGATTGATTCTAAACTAATAGACTATAAACCGTTGATATTACTGCAAAAGTATGCTATTTATCATGATTTTATAAAATAACCAATGAAAAAACCAATAGCGATACTTATAGTTCTTTGAGCGTTGTTTTTATTCAATTGACATTTTTACATTTGTTTTTCGAATTTCCAAATCAGGTATGGAGCATTATCACATGACAAAAGGGACTTACTTTTATGCCATCGGCTTAAGCTATAAAAAAGCGGACGCTGACATCAGAGGGCATTTCAGTTTGGACGTAGATTCTAAACTAAATCTTCTCAATCAGGCAAAAACTGAAGGAATTGAAAGTCTTTTTGTTACTTCTACCTGCAACCGAACCGAAATTTATGGTTTTGCAGAACATCCTTACCAACTCATCAAATTACTTTGCAACAATACGAAAGGCACCGTTGAAGAATTTCAGGAGGTAGCTTATATCTATAAGAATAAAGAAGCCATTTCACATATGTTCCGTGTAGGTTCTGGACTAGACAGTCAGATTCTTGGAGATTTTGAAATCATCAGCCAACTTAAGAAAAGCGCAAAGGATTCAAAAAAATTAGGATTGCTCAACACTTTTAGCGAGCGACTTGTGAATGCAGTGATACAAGCAAGCAAGCGTATCAAAACAGAAACTGATTTATCTTCTGGCGCAACTTCTGTTTCTTTTGCTTCTGTGCAATATATTTTAAAATCTATAGAAACCGTTTCAAATAAAAACATTTTACTGTTCGGAACAGGAAAAATCGGTAGAAACACCTGTGAAAATCTCGTAAAACATACCAAAAACGAACATATCACCTTAATCAACCGAACTAAAACGAAAGCTGAAGAAATCGCTGGAAAGTTCAACTTGTTGGTAAAAGATTATGCAAATCTTCAAGAGGAAATCAATACATCAGATATTTTGATTGTGGCTACTGGCGCTCAAAATCCAACCGTTGACAAGTATTGCATTCAATCCAAAAAACCATTGTTGATTCTCGATTTATCGATTCCACGAAACGTCAATCCGAATGTGACTGAATTATCTAATGTCTCTTTAATTCATCTTGATGATTTATCACAGTTGACCGATGACACCTTGGAACGCAGAAAAGCATTTGTTCCACTCGCAGAGCAAATTCTCGAAGAGGTAAAGTTGGAGTTTAATAATTGGCTCGAAACCCGAAAATTTGCACCAACCATCAACGCTTTAAAACATAAGTTACTCGATTTCAAAAATGCAGAACTCGATACACAACGTAAAAAATATGCTGATTTCAACGAAGCACAAGCCGAATTAATCAGTAATAACATCATTCAAAAAATAACGAATCACTTTGCACATCATCTTAAAAATGATGACTTTTCCACAGATGAAAGTCTAGAGCTTATCAAAAAAGTATTTCAGTTAGAAACTTCAACACATGTCTAAATTAATTAGAATTGGTACTCGCGATAGCGAATTAGCGCTATGGCAAGCCAAGGCTGTGCAACAGCAACTCGAACATTTGGGTCATAAAACTCTGTTGGTTCCTGTGAAATCTGATGGTGATTTAAAACTCGACCAACCTGTTTACGAGATGGGGATTACTGGGGTTTTTACCAAAATATTGGATCTAGCGATGCTCAATAATGAAATTGACATTGCTGTACATTCTATGAAAGATGTTCCTACTGTTCTGCCCAAAGGTATCGTGCAAGCTGCAGTTATGAAGCGAGGTAACATTAGAGACACTTTGGTTTTTAAGAATAATGAAGAGTTTTTATCACAAAAGGATGCTGTAATTGCGACGGGCAGTTTGCGCAGAAAAGCACAATGGCTCAATCGCTATCCAACACATACGATTGTCGGTTTGAGAGGAAATGTGAATACACGACTTGAAAAACTGGAAGATAGCGAATGGAATGGTGCTATTTTTGCCGCAGCAGGACTCGGAAGAATCGATGTAAGACCAGAAGAGGCCATTAATCTCGAATGGATGGTTCCTGCCCCAGCACAAGGAGCTATTATGATGACTGTCCGCGAAGAAGACAAAGAATTGAGAGCAATTTGTGCTGAAATAAATCACGAGGAAAGTGAAATCTGTACCGCGATAGAACGCAGATTTTTAAATCTTTTGGAAGGTGGATGTTCTGCACCGATTGGCGCAATTGCCTTTATCAAAAATGAAGAAGTGTCATTTCAAGGCGTTTTGTTGAGTTTGGATGGTACCAAGAAAATAGAAGTTACTCGTAAAGAAGCCTTGGGAAACCATCATAATATTGCTGAATTTTGTGCTAATTATATTATCGAGCGTGGTGGCAACCGATTGATGGATGACCTTAAAAATGCTGATAAGCAAACGCAAATCTATTCCACCAAATCCTTAACAGAAGCACAACGTCACCTGTTCAAAAATGTCAAGGTAAACAGTTCTGATTTTTTGAAAATAAGTTTGAATCGTATTCCAAAACCCATTTTGAAAGGAAAAATTGACAATGTTGTCATCACAAGCCAAAATGCGGTTGAAGCCATAACTACAATTGTGCCAATGGAAGAATTACAATTTAAGAATATCTATTGTGTAGGAAGACGTACGAAAAAATTGATTGAAAGTAAAATCGGTAAGGTGAAGCATTCTGAAAATAGCGCAAAAGCACTAGCTGACCATTTAGTAGAATTTATAGAAGGTACGGAAGTCACTTATTTTTGTAGTAACATTCGATTGGATGAATTGTCAAAAACACTTGAAGAAAACCATATCAACGTAAATGAAGTGGAAGCTTATCAAACAGTGTTGGATTCCGTGAAACTTGATTCTAAAGTTGAAGGTGTTATGTTTTACAGTCCTTCAACCGTTGAAAGCTATATTCAGGACAATTCTGCCGATAAAATTGCTTATTGTATTGGTGACACGACTGCAACAGAAGCTAAAAAGTATTTTGAAGATGTTCGTGTTGCCAAAATCCCAACAGTTGAGAGTGTGATTGACCTTGTGAATGACCATTATAAAAATTAGTTGATTGTTTTTGGTTGATGGTTCCTCTAACAACTGAAAACCAAATCCCAACAACCATGTTAAAAAACGACTTATACTTAAGAGCTTTAAAAGGCGAAACCGTTGAACGCCCACCCGTTTGGATGATGCGTCAAGCTGGACGTTATCTGCCTGAATTTCAAGAAATAAAAGCAAAATACGATTTCTTCACACGATGCAGAACTCCGGAATTGGCAAGTGAAATCACAGTGCAACCTATCAGAAGATATGGAATGGATGCTGCAATTTTGTTTTGCGATATTTTAGTCATTCCGCAGGCAATGAATATTGAGGTAGAAATGAAACCTAATTTTGGTCCCTATTTACCAAATCCTGTTCGTACACAAAAAGATGTGGATAATGTGATTGTTCCCGATGTACATGTAGAACTGGATTATGTGATGAAGGCGATTAAAGCCACAAAAGAATTGTTGAATGATGAGGTTCCATTAATTGGTTTTGCGGGTTCTCCTTGGACGATTTTATGTTATTGTGTTCAGGGACAGGGCAGCAAGAATTTCGATAAAGCGAAAGAGTTTTGTTTTACAAATCCAATCGCGGCGCATCAACTATTACAAAAAATCACAGACACCACAATTGCCTATTTGAAGGCGAAAGTTACAGCTGGTTGCGATGCAGTTCAAATTTTTGATTCTTGGGGAGGCATGCTATCTCCAACCGATTATCAAGAGTTTTCTTGGCAATATATCAATCAAATCATTGAAGCCTTAAAAGACGATGCACCAGTTATTGCGTTTGGAAAGGGATGCTGGTTTGCACTTCATGATATGGCAAAATCGAATGCGTCCGCATTGGGAATCGATTGGACCTGTTCTGCGAGAAATGCACGCTATTTGACGGGTGGCAAAATTACCCTTCAAGGCAATTTTGACCCTTCAAGATTGTTCTCGCCACCAGCGGAAATCAAAAAAATGGTGCATCAAATGATTAATGAGTTTGGAAAAGACAGATATATCGTAAATTTAGGTCACGGTATTTTACCTAATATACCTTTAGATAATGCAAAAGCATTTGTGGATGCTGTGAAAGAATATTACTAAAAAGCCCATCCTAACCATTAAGGTTATCACAATGTTGTAGGTTTGAAAAATATTTAAAGTTTAATTTAATGAGATTCCTGCCTTCGCAGTAATGAATTATGATGAAAAACATACTAAAAGGCATAAGAGCCTATGGAGGAAGCATTAAATTGATTTCGGAGTTAGGACTTTGGAAATATTTTGGTATTCCAATCTTAATTAGTATTGTTGTCGCGACCCTCGTTCTAATTTCGGCTTATGCGATGGCAGATAATTTTGGTTATTATTTCTCAAAACTTTGGATTTGGGATTGGGGTCAAGAAACTTTCTTCTTTTTAAGCAAAATTTTAAGTGGCATCCTGATTTTGCTAGTAGGCATTATAGTTTATAAGCATGTCGTTATGGCTTTGTCCGCTCCTTTTATGGGTCCTGTGTCAGAAAAAATTGAGGCACATATATTAGGTGTTGATAATCATAAGCATCGCAAGACCAGTTTTAATGAACAATTATGGCGAGGTATTCGCATTAATATGCGGAATTTAGGAATGGAAATCTTACTGACGATTCCTATTTTAATCATTGGTTTTATTCCAATATTAGGATTTGTATCCACTATATTGTTGATTCTTACTCAAGGTTATTATGCAGGATTCGGTAACATGGATTATACTTTGGAACGGCATTTTAAATATGATGAAAGCATTCGTTTTGTAAAGCAACATCGAGGTTTGGCCATTGGAAATGGAATCGTTTTTATTTTGTTTTTGCTGATTCCTGTGATTGGTTTTATAATGGTATTACCTTTATCAGTAACGGCTGCTTCAGCTGAAACCGTGAAATTACTTCAGGCAGAGAACAAACTTAAAACTTATGCTTTATAGCTCTGACCAAATAAACATTTCCCATTTACAGCTAAAGGATGCGCTGCAGCTGAACAAATTATTAGTGTCCAATACCCAAAGATTCAAGCGTTATTTACCTAAAACTTTGGCAGCCAATCGAACTTTGGATAGTACGCGGTCCTACATCAAAATAAAAATGGAGTCCGCTCAAAGGAAAGAGGAATACGTCCTTACAATCAAAGACAAATATCTATATAATATTGTTGGATTAATCATTCTCAAAAACATAGATTGGAGCAGGAAACAAGGAGAATTTGCCTACTGCATCGGCAAAAGATTCAAAGGCCAGGGTTTAATGACGGAAGCCATTAAGGCATTAACAACATTTGTTACTACAGAACTAGGTTTACAAACTATTCAAATCATTACTCACAAAACCAACATAGGCAGCATCAATGTTGCCATAAATTCAGGATTTGAATGGAAAGAAACTTTGGAAAACGAATTTACACCCTTGAATGAAGTGCCGCTGGACATGGAGTTATATGAATTAAATTATGAAAGATAAATTTTATCAATACATTTTAAAATTACAAGACAACATCACTTCAAAACTTGAAAAAGTAGACGGCGTCGCCAAATTCCAAGAAGACCTCTGGGAACGACCAGAAGGCGGTGGCGGAAGAACGCGTGTGATTGAAAATGGAGCAGTCTTTGAAAAAGGTGGCGTCAACATTTCAGCGGTTCATGGCGAATTGCCAGAAACAATGCAGCAGTATTTCGGTGTGAAAGATGCCAATTTTTTCGCCTGCGGATTGAGTTTGGTCTTACATCCAAAAAGTCCGATGGCACCAACAGTTCATGCCAATTGGCGCTATTTTGAAATGTATGATAAAGAAGGAAACGTCGTCGATTCATGGTTCGGTGGCGGACAGGATTTGACGCCTTATTATTTGTTTGAAGACGATGCCAAACACTTTCATAAAGTTTGCAAAACAGCTTGCGACCGTCATAATGATGGATTTTATAAAACCTATAAAGCAAAATGTGACGACTATTTCTGGAACTCACATCGCGACGAAGCTCGCGGCATTGGTGGACTATTTTTCGATTATTGCAAAGCCAATGACGACATGTCGATGGAAAATTGGTACGCTTTCGTGACTGAAGTTGGCAATAGCTTTTTGGATTGCTATGTTCCAATTGTTGAAAGACGAAAAGAATTGCCATACACGGAAGCGAATAGAACTTGGCAGGAAATACGACGCGGTCGTTATGTGGAATTCAATTTGGCACATGATAAAGGGACCCTTTTCGGTCTGAAAACCAATGGGCGAATTGAGAGTATTTTGATAAGTTTACCACCTCATGTACAATGGGTTTACGACCATCATCCTGAAAAAGGAAGTGAAGAAGAAAAATTGTTAAATGTCTTAAAAAATCCTAAAGATTGGGTTTAAGAGTTAACCGTTTACTGTTAACGGTTATAAGTTAAATAAATGGTAGATTATAGAAAATATAACGTTTGGCAAAAAGCACATCAACTGGTGCTTGAGCTTTATAATGTAACTGAAAGTTTTCCAAAAAAAGAACAATTCAATCTCATTTCACAGATTAATAGAGCGGTTGTATCTGTACCTACAAATATTGCGGAAGGCTGTGGAAGAGAAACACAAAAAGAACTCATTCGATATTTATATATCGCATCTGGCTCCGCTCATGAATTGGACTATTTAATTCTCCTCTCGAAAGATTTGAATTATATTGACGGAGGATTGTATGATGAATTGTCTTTAAAAATCACTGAAATTAAAAAAATGTTAGCCTCTTTAATTAGAAAAATTTCAGAAACACTATAAGTTATGTGATGTAAACCGTTAACTGTAAACCGAAAACTAAACTATGTATCCATTAAGACGAAATAGAAGATTAAGAACCAACGAAGCGATTCGCTCATTGGTTAGAGAAACTATTATTACACCTAATGATTTTTTAGTACCGCTTTTTATTGTGGAAGGAAAGGGTGTTAAAGAAGAAATTGCCTCTATGCCTAACTATTATCGCTATAGTTTGGACTTGTTAGAAAAAGAAGTTAAAGAATTGTGGAAATTAGGTTTAAAATCGGTGTTGTTATTTGTAAAAGTGCCCGATAATTTAAAAGACAACAAAGGCACAGAAGCACTAAACCCGAACGGATTAATGCAACGTGCCATCAAAACTGTTAAAAACGCCTATCCAGATATGTTGGTGATGACAGATGTCGCACTCGATCCTTATTCGTCTTACGGCCATGATGGCATTATTGAAAAGGGTATTATTATGAACGATGCAACAGCAGATATTTTGGCAGAAATGAGCATTTCCCATGCTAAAGCAGGCGCTAATTTTGTCGCTCCAAGCGACATGATGGATGGTCGTATTTTGACCATTCGTGAAGCTCTGGAAGATGAAGGTTTCTATGATACAGGAATCATGAGTTATTCGGCAAAATATGCGTCGGCATTTTATGGTCCATTTAGAGATGCTTTAGATTCGGCTCCGGTAAACATGCAAAACATCCCAAAAGATAAAAAAACCTATCAAATGGATTTTGCAAATCGTTTTGAGGCAATAAAGGAAACCGAAATGGATATAGACGAAGGTGCAGACATTGTTATGGTAAAACCAGGCTTATGTTATTTGGATATTGTTCGTGAAATTAAGAACGCGGTTGATGTTCCTGTTGCCGTTTATCAGGTATCAGGCGAATATGCAATGCTCAAAGCTGCTGCAGAAAAAGGTTGGCTCGACCACGATGCGGTAATGATGGAGCAAATTACGGCCATAAAGCGTGCTGGGGCGGATATTATTGCAAGTTATTTTGCGAAAGATGTTGTTAGATTATTGAATAAATAAGCATTTTGAATTATCAATCAAAAATATTTTACTATATTTAGTTTCGATTTATTCAATAAATAACAAAAACGTTTTTGATTCAAAATGGATGATACTGATTGGAAAATTATAGAAATGCTTCAAAAAAATGCTCGTGAGGCATTCGCAACCATTGGAAAACGTGTCGAATTATCTGCTCCTGCTATTGGTAAACGCGTGAAACAACTGGAAGAAAAAGGGGTTATTCTAGCTTATTCCCTAAAAATCAATCATGAAAAACTAGGTGTTAAAACGAAAGCCTACATTAGGTTAAGAATCCATCAATCCAGCACTTTAAGAACCGCTTATAACCAAATTGCATACCTGGAAGAAGTTCAACGATGTGACCGAATCACTGGTGAAGATTCTTTACAGATCTTGGC
>JAGXIE010000061.1 GCA_024635765.1 Flavobacteriaceae bacterium
AATTAAATATGAAGCTTCAGCAAACATTGATTCTTTAGTCTATTGGATGAATTGGATGAATCCCACTGGGTTAAGAACACCTGCACCTAAAGGCTTTACTTTTTTGGGTGGAATGAACAATTGTGAAGCCGGCGAAAGTGGTTATTTTGAAGTAGAATTAGAGCCTGGCAAATATCTTTTAATTTCTGAAACACCAAAAGCAGATGAAAAAGGCATGCTTAAAACCTTTGTTGTGAGTGATAAGTAAAAAACTGCACACAACAATGACTATAAATAATTGCTTGCCTGCCTGTCGGCAGACAGGTTCCCGCCTACTCTAAAAATTCCAGCGCAATTCTCTATTTTTATGGGTCTTAACATCATGACTGTGGCAACGAGTGTTGGTGGAAAACACCAACAATGGCGGAAAGTCTTGAGAAACACTCTAAATAGTTTTAAATCCTTTATTGCGGGATTCCAGATCATTTTAACTTAAGTAATTTATATACTTGTATAAGTAGGTTGAACTACATTTTTAAACCTATTAAAAAACCAAATGTTAACGGTAATCAATTATTTACTATTTTTAGTCATATAATGTGGCTATAGACAATTGTCTCTATCCAATTGTTGGTGGTCATTAAAAGAGAGTGAATCATATGTATGTTATATTAAATTAATTAATCTATTTAATTTTTGTCTATGATTGAAGGAATATTAAATATTATTTATGGATTGATTGCCTCTGCTGTATTTGTGGGCATTGGTTTTCTTTATGGTCGATATAAGGAAAGAAAGAAAAACCAGGGAAGTCCTCTCGAAAATTATCCGTTTTATCCTTTTTCCTTAGATGCCAAAAAAATGCTTCAATTCGATTTTGATAAATTTAATGAGGCGGTATCATCTCTAATTAAAACAAAGGATTTTCAAGCTGGACAACAATTAGTATTGATAGGAGAGCAAAATAACGTTCACCAGATATTAAAAACATCCTTCTTAAATAATTATGAAAAACTTTATAAGCTTTATAACGGTGACAAAGTACTAGATGATTCTATTCGATTTCTGGAGAATTATAAGCGAATCGTTAGACTAATTGGTGATAGTTTTCCAGAATGCGGAATTGAAATTTTGCTTCATAATCTTAGCAATCCATCAAAAGCTTTGTACCATATTAAAAATAATGTAACAGGAAGAAATGTAGAAGCGCCCGCAACAAATCTAGTAATGGATTTGAAAAGAAGAAACTCGAATAAGGAGGACAAGCTTAATTATGAGTTAAATATAGGTGCTAGAAAATTTAAATGTACCACTATACCGATTTATAAAGAAGAGATGGGTATTGTAGGCGCAATATGTATAAATGTAGATTACAATTATCTAAATGACGAGGTACGAAATAATCCAGAATTAATAAATAAATTTTTGGATTCATTGTGCAAAATAGATATGATACTAGATGAAAATATTTTAAGTAAAAGTGAATATGATTTGGCTCTTAATGGGAAAAGTCATTTTCGGGATTTTTAATTAATTTTTTAAACGAAAGAATATAACGAACCACCAACAATCCCGCCTTCACAGGATTTCGATGCCTATAGTTCAACGTTTCCTCAATAATAGCATTCGAATATAAATCAACACAGAGCGCATTCCGTTTCCAAAACTGATCCTCCCTATCCTTTGAGGCCACCCAAAAGTGTCGCAGCACTTCAGGATGGTGCAGTTCCAAATCTCGCTTTATGCGCTGTGCGGTAAACTTCATAAAACGCAATTGCGTATGCTTCAATGACTACAATGGCCTAGGTTTCCAAATAATATGAATCGGGTTGTCCATCACCACATACCCAAAGATGATGACACGTTCCGCCTTCACCAACTACTGCAAAGACGCCATAATAACCATCTTATACTTTTCTGGCTTTAAAAGTTGTTTCCAATCCAGTATGGTGGCAGTATAAAACTGTGGACAATTCTCTATTTTTATGGGTCTTAACATCATGACTGTGGCAACGAGTGTTGGTGGAAAACACCAACAATGACGGAAAGTCTTGAGAAACACTCTAAATAGTTTTAAATTCATTATTGCGGGATTCTGCATCATTTTAACTTAAGTAATTTATATACTTGTATAAGTAGGTTGAACTACATTTTTAAACCTATTAAAAAACCAAATGTTAACAGTAATCAATTATTTACTATTTTTAGTCATATAATGTGGATATAGACAATTGTCTATATTTAATTGTTGTAGCACATTTGAGAAAAACCAATCTTAATTCCAATTAGAAAATGAAGAATATTATAGCAATTACTATGGCTCTAGTGATGATTAGCTGTAGCCAGTCAGTCAGAGAAAATGGGAGCACGGAACAATCTGAAAGCGAGATAATAGAAAGATTTACATCATTAGTAAAAAGTGATGTCAAAGATGATAATATTGACGGCAGTTTTTCTCTTGCAATCATTCATAGAGATTCGATTTTAGCATTAGAGTCTTACGGGAAAGCCGATAAAAACACCATTTTTAGAATTGGTTCGATATCTAAATCTTTTGCTGGATTTTTAATGTTGCAACTTCAGCAAGATGGAATGCTCGATATAAATGACCCTGTTGAAAAGTATTTGCCAGAAATTAAGTCATTAGTAGACTACAATAAATATTCACCTATTACAATAAAACAATTAGCAACTCATACTTCCGGATTAGATAGAGAATCGAGAAGTCGCGATGAAAATGTACGATTTGGGAAAATCGATGAATGGGAAAATAATCTTATCAAAGCAATTCCAGAAACTTCATTTCTATCAAAACCTGGAGAAAGATTTGGATATTCAAACATTGGATTTGCTATTTTGGGTTTAACTCTGTCAAAAGTAGCTGACAAGCCTTACATCGAATTAGTTCAAGAAAAGATTTTCAGACCTTTAGAAATGAACAATACTTATTTTCAAGTTCCAGAAACCCAAAAAGGAAATTTAGCAAATGGAATGGCAGGCGGACCAACTGCCGAACTTGATTTCGAAAGACCTAAAAATGAACAGAAAGAAGTTGGATACAGAATACCTAATGGTGGAATTTATTCTACACCAAGCGATATGGTTAAATTCATGAAAGCTTGTATGGGATATTCGAATTTATTGAATAAAAACAATATCACATTGTTACAAACAACTCAAACACCGACAACAAGATTGAGGTCTAATTACAGTTTTGGTTTTGACCTGTATTCAGACCAAGGAATAAATACAGTTGGACATGCAGGTTCTAATGCTGGATATACAGCTCATTTCGAATATGAGAAAGACAGCGAATATGGCGTGATTCTTATGAGGAATTATAACTTTGGAAACACAAATTTAGATTTAAGAGCAAATTCAATACTTCGAAAATTAAGCCTCGAAGAATAAGAACGTGCTACAACATTGTATATATAAAATAGGCGAAATAACAGTTAAATCAAAGCTTTTGGCTCGTATCAAAGTTTGTGCTTAATCGAAAGTTTCGTGCTTCGAAATCGCCTACTTTTCATATACTACACGTTAAAAAACATGCTTTTTCTTTAAATTTTTAGGAAGCAAATTGATTTATCAAATTGTTATCCTCTGCAGCAAGGGCTTTATGCTTTTTCCGCGCCATTGTTGGTGTTTTCCACCAACAATCCCGCCTTCACAGGATTTCGATGCCTATAGTTCAACTGTTCCTCAATAATAGCATTCGAATATAAATCAACACAGAGCGCATCCGTTTCCAAAACTGATAGTCCCTATCCTTTGAGGCCACCCATAAGTGCCGCAGCACTTCAGGATGGTTCATTTCCAAATCTCGCTTTATGCGCTGTGCGGTAAACTTCATAAAACTCAATTGCGTATACTATAATGGCCTAGGTTTCCAAATAATATGAATATGGTTGTTCATCACCACATACTTAAAGATGACACGTTCCGCCTTCATCAAATACTGCAAAGACTCCATAATAACCATCTTATCCCTTTCTGGCTTTAAAAGTTGTTTCCAATCCAGTATGGTGGCAGTATAAAACTGTGGACAATTCTCTATTTTTATCGGTCTTAACATCATGACTGTGGCAACGAGTGTTGGTGGACAACGGCAGAATGTATTGGGATAGATATTTTTTATGTAGAAGCTAGCATCAAGAGATATCAACCAGACAAAGGATGTGCGGAGTCAACGTTTTTGTATATGAGATGTGGCGTGTCTCGGCACGAACCTCTCCAAATAAAAACTGGCTTTGGGAAATCCGCAGGATTTTCCAAGTTGGCGAGGACAAGCAATAGCTTATATACTGTGTTAGCACACGTTCTTTATCTCCGTTTTGAATATATATTTAACTTTCTAATTGGTTCTTTAAAAGCATTTTCCATACGGACAGATGTATCTACCAAAAATGCGTTAATTTCGTCCCAATCGTCTTCCTCAAAGTAGCTCACTCCATCGTGTTGATACTTAATTCGGCAAGTAACATTTTCGTCCATCCGTTCCCAAGTCAGTTCCGCACCAAAGTCAGCTTCTATTTGGTCTTTCATTTCGTAGAGGAAGTCAAAAAGTTCCTTATTTTCTTCTTTACTCCCACGATTGATTGTTATCTCACTTCGACAGTAAGAGTTGCTTACTACAATTCCTAAATTTACTCCACTCATTCCAATTCCTTTTCCAATCCAACTTTCTTTTGATGGCGAATTGTTTGAGAATAGATTGTTTTTTGTATTGCTATGATTTATGAAGTTTTCCCAAAATTTAAGTCGAACGTGATGTCTGTTTTTTAAAGTTTCTTGAACTTCAATTTCTTCCTGTGCTTTTGTAGAAATACTTATTGCAAAATCTTCTGTTTCTTTGGTTGGTAGAATTTGCTCAACGTTTAGAAACAACTGCTCGTCATATGCAAATGGTGTTATCTTAAAACATTGAACTCGAATTTTAAAATTAAGTAACCAAAGAACCGATGAAGTAACTTCTTTTCTAAAATTTGCAGCGACTAAAATCAGTCGTTGTGAATTAAGACCTTGGTTTAATATTATTTCCGACAATTCTCGACCATCGAAAAAGTCAGATAATTTGTCTTGAGCGATTGCCGAAGTTCCTAAAAAATCTTGATATACTTTTATTATGTCTTGTTTTGTTAAACTCGCACAATAGGAAGCATATTTAATTGCTTGCCAAGTAACATCTTTTCCAGAATCGTCGAGTTTGTTTTCGATAACAACTACATTTCCGAGTTTGTCCAGTGCAAGCAAGTCCAATCTTTCATTAGTTTCATTAAATCCGCTAAATTCTTTTTGGATTATTAAAAGTTCCTCGCCCAAAGTTGAAGGATTATTTGCAATCCATTCCTGCAAATGGTCTCTTTCCCTAAATTTCAATTCGGAAAAGGTTTTTTGTTTTAACTTGGTAACTCTATTTTGTTCTTTGTTGATTAAGTACATTTGTTTGTTTAAATGTGTGCTAACTAGTAGTATCCAAACAAATATAACTTTTTATACGCTACCATTGCGGGATATAAGTATATTTTCGTTTGGTATATCCGTTCCCTATTTCGTTCAATTTTAACTTTAATAACCTCACTAATATTCGTAGAATATCCTAGTGACAAGCGTTCCTGTTTTATTTTCCACTGCTTGCCCAAGGATTGTGCTACCAATAATCATTAATTGTGTTTTTTATTTGTTGTTAGTGTGTAAGGTGGTATGGGGTCACGCGATGCAATCGCTCGCCAGGGTGGGGAGAAATCTTGTTTTCACTTCTTTTAATTAAATACATAATCAATTATTTATTACCCCACAGCCCCTTTATACAAATACCTCTGAAACCCAATAAAAGCCTCCCGTATCGACTGCACATCCCCTAGCTCACGCTTCGCATCTGTAATAGCCTTATATTTCAATACTAACAATGGTGACAGCTTCTCAATATCCAATTCCTCTACCCCATCTCTCACATATTGGTCCAAAACAAAGTTCAAAAACTCCTGTTGTTTTGGGTTATAGTCTTTAAGTTCAACCTTTGCTTTTGTGGCGCGTTCCAAACGTGGAATAAGATTACGCTGATAAGCCACATAGCTCAACACATCAAACAAATCAGAATCTTCACCATGTACCACACTCCTTAAATCTTCCAATTGCGTATTGGTGTATCCTTTTTCACTCAACTCTTCCAAGAGTTTTTTACGTGTACTCGGTAAACTCCAAAGTTCCCTTAATTGCTCTTCACTTTTAAAGAAGTCTGGCAAGTCGCCAAACAATTGTTTCATAAACTCGGCTGCGGATATTGGTGTGCCTGACGGACTCCAAAACGATGTTTTTATCATGGAATCAAATTCACGGATTTTGTTATCGCCTAATGTGACCCGTATGAGTTTCTTTGGTGGTGTGTCGCAGACACAAGGGTAATTATTACAAACCTCACAATCCTCTGGTTCTGGTTTTTCGCAGACACACGGACCTTCGCCACAGATGTTGCAGACTTTTGGTGTGCCTTCACCTGTTGGTGGTTCTGGTTCTAATGGTTCGCCATCCCATTGTGGGTCTTGGAAATGTTCATGGGCATTTACAAAATCAAACAAAGTAAAATAATCCTTCCCATCAAACAAACGTGTCCCACGCCCAACAATTTGTTTGAACTCTACCATAGAATTCACAGTTCGCATCAACACGATATTCCGTATTTCGGGTGCATCGACACCTGTACTTAACTTTTGCGAGGTCGTTAAGATGGTGGGTATGCTCTTTTCGTTGTCTTGAAAATCCCGTAAATGCTGTTCGCCCAATTTACCATCATCGGCAGTTACTCGGTGGCAATAATTTGGGTTTTTGCTCGTGGCGTATTGGTTAATCAAATCACGAATTGCCAAGGCATGGATTTGTGTGGAGCAAAACACCAAGGTCTTTTGGTTTTGGTTGATTTGGTCCATAAAGAGTTTTACACGATATTCCTCACGTGCTTTGATTTCGATGATTCTGTTGATTTCCGCTTCTGTATAGGTTTTACCCAATTCCAAATCACCATCTACATCATCATCGCCTGTATAAGTATAGTCGTCAATCGTGGTTTTGATTTCTTTGACTTTGAAAGGCGTTAAGAATCCATCATTGATGCCCTCTTTTAAGGCATAGGTATAGATTGGGTCACCAAAGTATTTATAGGTGTCGCCATTCACGTCGCGTTTTGGGGTGGCGGTCAATCCCAACTGAACTGCTGGCGAAAAGTAATCCATAATGGCTCGCCACGAACTTTCATCATTGGCGCCTCCACGATGGCACTCATCAATAATGATTAAATCAAAAAAGTCTGAAGGGTATTGCCCAAAATTAAAATCAGAACTTGAATAAGCGACCTTGGGTTCCGCCACTTCATCATATTCCATTTCGATTTCATCTTCAAATTGATTTTCAGCTTCCTTTTGTTTGCTCGTCATGAAGGTTTGGAAAATGGTAAAAAAGATACTGCCATTTGTAGGTACCTGTCCTTTCTTTCGTATTTCCTTGGGGCTGATGCGTACTTTGATATTCTCGTCGATGACATCAAACGCATTAAACGCATTAAAGGCTTGGTCTGCCAAAATATTACGGTCTGCTAAAAAGAGAATGCGCGGACTCCGTTTGCCATCGCGTTTGAGATTCCATTTGGCATGAAAGAGTTTCCATGCAATTTGAAACGCAATCGCTGTTTTTCCTGTGCCTGTCGCCAAGGTCAATAATAAACGGTCTTGTTTGCTAGCAATCGCTTCCATCACTTTAGCAATGGCATTTTGTTGGTAGTAGCGTGGTTGCCATGTGCCACCTCTATCTTCAAAAGGAACGGAGAACAAACGTTCTTTCCAGTCTGCGATATCTTGTTTGTAGGGTTCTTTTGGGGTTGGATAGGTCATTTCCCAAAGCTCGTCTGGACTTGGGAATTTTAAGACATCGCCTTCTGCGGCTTCGTCCATATCCATTTCGTAGATTTTCAAGCCGTTGGTGGCATAGGCAAATCGGATGTTCAAACGCTCGGCATAGTCTTTGGCTTGCCCCACGCCATTGGTATAATAATCATCCCGCTTTTTGGCTTCTACGATACCAATACGTCGGTTTTTATATTCTAAAATATAATCTGCAAACAAAGGCGTGCTACGCCGTCCTTGGCCAATAAGTCGCCCTTTAGTAATTGGGAACTCCAAACGCAACTTACTACCTTCGACAGTATCCCAACCTGCAGCTTTTAGCGCAGGTGTGATTAAATCGTGCTTGGTTTGGGATTCGTTCATGCACAATACTTTTTAAGCCCTGAAAGGGCGCTATAGATTAAGATAGGACGCAGTCCTATCGACATAAGAACAGATATGCCAAGCCCTGAAAGGGCGGTATAACCGCTAATCCCAAACATACCGTTCATCATAAGTTATATTATATGCCGATAACACTTCGCGATATTCCTCTTGAAATGTTTTCTTTGTATGGTGCGCATGCTGATTCTTTATATAGTTCACCACTTTCTCCACGTGGGACGGACTTACCGAAAAACCACCATATCCATCCTGCCAATAAAAATCCGTCAGACTCTCATCTTTGGTCTTTATCCATTTAGAAGCATTGGCTTTCACTTTTTGCACCAAGGTCATCAAGGCTATCTTTTTTGAAAGCATGCATAAGATATGGATATGGTCTATATAACCACCAACGATGAGTACTTGGCAATCTAACGCATTACACGTTCCACCAATGTAGGCATGTAATTCGTGCTCAAAGGAAGGCGCAATCATAGGCTTCCGATGTTTGGTGCTGAACACGATATGTATGTAGTTTTGTACTAATGATTGTCCCATACTGCTGTCACCCTTTCAGGGTTTCTATTGATTGGTTTTCTCCTGTCGCGAAGGATGATATCCTCCGCTATTATATGGCGTCCCTTTGGGACTTTGGTTTGTGTTTTGTTGTCCTATGGATGGACTGCATCCATCGTTATTATATAACGTCCCTTTGGGACTTTGGTTTTTTTTTGCGTTCATGCCCCAATTTAGTTATTTTTTGAATACACTGCAGAGGCTTCTGCTACTTGTTGATAGTTTATCACTTCTTCTTTATTAGTCAACTCCCCAGCAAAAGCTTTCTGCAGAATGGATTTTTTGAGGTGTTCTAAATTCTCTAACTTTTGAGAATAAATTTGCTCTGATTCTTTAGTATATTCATTTAAACAATCTAATAAAACCACAATTTCTTTCTGCCTTTCAAGACTTGGAAATGGGAAATACTGATTCTGAAAAGTTCCTAAATTGATATTATCCTGTGCACTTCCTTTACCTAGTGCTTGTAATTTACTTTTAAGAAATTGTAATGAATAATATGTGTAATCGTTATGAGCTTTTAATGGGTCTACGATTAGACCAATCATACTATCGGGAAAACAACTATCAAAGTCCAAAATAGCTGTTTCTGCAATATTAGCGGCAATGGTTATACAAATAGTACCTTTAGGCCATAGCTTACTTTGTGCAAGACCAACCTCATTATAAGTTTGAGTATATGAAGTTAATATCTTATCCGTATTTCTTATATCTCCAGTCTGAACAAATGGATATTTACCACCAAATAATTTCTCATCATTTCTTGGTCTATTTTTAGATTTACCACGTCCAAAATCTATTGCAATATCTTGCAATCTCTTTTCCTCCCATCCCTCACCTTTTTGCGAAAAGATATCATTAAGTTTAGATTGAAAAAGTTCTTTAGCATTTAAGATGTTTTGCTCTATGTTGGCTTTGGCTTGGTCTATGGCTTCAAAGGCTTGGTCGAGGATGGTGACTATTTGTTGTTGTTCTTGGAGGGGTGGGATTGGGATTTGAACAGGATTTAGAGATTGCCTAGTAATCTGTGGTTGTGCCGAACCAGTGATAATATTATTTATATCAACACCTCCGACAAATAAATACGTTAAAAATTCTCTGCTTAAATTTTTCGTTTTTGGTCTAACTACCATTGCGTTTCCATTTATCCATGATTTTGGCAGTGAGATATTAACAGAACCACATGTGGCACCTCTACAAGTAATCAATAATTCTGGTTCATCGTGATTATACTTATTATAATATCCAATAATTCCGTTTGCACCAAATACAGGAAACTCGCCATTTGGAATCATATTTTTTGTAGAGATAGTTTTTGGTTGATACATATCACACATATTCTCTAACTTTTCAAATCTCCATAATTCTTTCATATCAACTCCTTAATTGATTTCAAAATCGCTTTGGTTTCTTTATCCAAAAACTCCATTTTCGCCAATATCTCTTCAGGTGCGCGCAACGGTGCTTCTTCAGGGGTGTTTGGGTTTTTAATGCTTAAGTCGTAGGTCTCGACTCCGCTCGACCTGACATCGGAGATTTTAAGATTCCATGATTGTTCGGTTTCGGGCTTCGACAGGCTCAGCCTGACAAAACTATCCATGTCTTGGTCATTCAATGGGTTGGTCTTGCCCATATTACGACCTGGATCGAGTTGGTAATACCAAATGTTTTTGGTCGGTTCACCTTTTTGGAAAAAGAGCACCACGGTTTTTACTCCAGCACCAGTAAACGTCCCACCTGGCATATCCAATACGGTATGGAGGTTACAGGTTTCCAATAGATGCTTTCGGAGACTCACCGAGGCATTATCTGTGTTGCTTAAAAAAGTATTCTTAATAACAATCGCGGCACGACCTCCTGTTTTTAAGCTCTTGATAAAGTGCTGCATAAACAGAAAGGCAGTTTCCCCTGTTTTGATATCAAAGTTCTGCTGTACCTCTGGGCGTTCCTTCCCACCAAAAGGCGGGTTTGCCAAGATGACGTGGTATCTGTTTTTCTCTTGGATGTCGCGTATGTTTTCACCCAAGGTATTCGTATGGATGATGTTGGGCGCTTCAATACCATGGAGAATCATGTTCATAATCCCAATTACATAGGCGAGGTTCTTTTTCTCCTTGCCGTAAAAGGTGTCTTCCTGTAAAGTTTTAAGATTAAAGGTCGTGCGGTTCATACGCTCGTACATATAATCATAGGCCTCACATAAGAAACCGCAACTTCCCGCCGCAGCATCATAGACTTTCTCGCCAATCTGTGGGTCAATCACGCTAATCATGGCACGAATCAAGGGACGTGGGGTGTAGTATTGCCCACCATTACGCCCTGCGTTGCCCATATTTTTAATCTTGGTTTCGTAAAGGTGGCTCAACTCGTGTTTTTCGTTTTGCGAACGGAATTTAAGTTCGTCCACCAATTCTACAACTTCACGGAGGTTGTAACCGCTTTGTATTTTGTTTTTGAGTTCGGAGAAGATTTCACCTATTTTATATTCAATGGTCTGGGCATTGTCTGCCTTTAGCTTGAAGCCCGCCAAATAAGGAAACAGTTTATGGTCAACAAACTGCACCAAGTCAGGTCCTGTAAGTACTATATGATGGTCTATCTCGCCTTTCTCATTTTTAGGCGTTGCCCAGGTGTTCCAGCGATATTCTTCGTCAATGATAAAGATGTAGTCTTTTCCTTGTAGTTCGGCTTCATCAGCCTTATCACGTTCCAGTTCGTCAAGATATCGTAGAAAAAGTACCCAAGAGGTTTGTCCTATGTAATCCAATTCACTATCGGCACCTGCATCCTTCCATAGGACATCGTCAATATTTTTAAATGTTTGTTCGAACATGTATGTTTTGTGAATTTTTGGTTATGTTGTAAAAATAGAAATTCTTACAACAGTTTAATACATTCGTTGCTATTTGTTACTAGGGAGTTCTGTAAATATAGGTAATTTCATTCAAACATGATATTTCGGTGAATCCGTTACTTAATACCAGTGATTCTGCCAGGTAGCCAATGGTTAAAACCTTGTACTATGCACTTATTCAAAACACAAATGTGCCCAAGTTTCAATACAAATAGAGTTATAAATTGTATATTAGTATTCACATTATCAGACGGATACAAGTGTGCCAAAGAAGAAGATCAGAAATAAAAAGAATAGAACAATAACTTACTTTCAAAAGGAAGACTCTTGAGCAAATAACATGGATTTTCAGATTTTATTCATAATAATTTTTGCATTTTTGGTATGGGGGTTAGGACGATTAATGTTCAAATTGAAACGCACGAGACGTCGCAACTATTACCGAAATGTATACCTCGAATCAGATGCCTGGAGGCGAAAGCGTTATGTAGTATTCAAACGCGATAATTGGCGTTGCGTTTACTGCGGCGCACGTGCAACACAAGTTCATCATAAAAGATATGCAAAACGAAACATAGGCAAGGAACCCATAAAATGGTTAGTCTCCATTTGTAAGCCTTGTCATGACTCAAAACACAAATAAATAATCAAAGTCACAACTTGAAGTAAAAAGTAAGTTTTAATTACCAATATGGAAACATTACTTTTTCGGCCAAGTGTTTCTGCACTTCAAATACTTTTGAGTTAACCCCTCATTTCATTTACCAATTTAATCGTAGCGTCTTTTATAAAAACTTCAAGTTCATCTTTTTCGACCCCTTCATATGCTTGGACACCCTCTTTTTCTTTCTTTTTACGTTCTTTCATCAATTCACTGATGGATTTAGAAATAACACATCCTTCAACACAAGGGGTATAATTGAACTTGTAAATACCAGCAAACTGGTTAGAGCTTATTAGAATGACCTTAAACTCAACAGAAGCTCCATATCGTTCGTGCAAATAATCGCTTTCTAATTTTTCTTCATTTTTCTGATTATAGTATTTGTTGGTGCTGTATTTGACTTTAGGATCTAGTTTTGTCAATTCTATAATTAAATCAGTATCCGACTTATTCTTTAAAACATTGTAGTCAACATTGTTGTCGGTATTACCAATGATTTGATTAAACAACTGTCGATCTCTAACTATAAATCCACTTGCAAGCAATTGATTTTCGATGGCGTTGAATACATAATTTATATCCTCTCCCTCTGTTACAGTATACGATGTATTGGTAACCCGAAGTACCACTTTTGGATTTTTATTGTTCTTTAAAAATTCTTTAAGGGATTCTGTTTTTACGACATCATCTGCCTTCTTGGTGAATTTTAAAGTTTTCGAACTTGAGCAAGAGGCAATGCCAAAAGCCATACTTAAAATGAAGAGAATTTTAATTGGTTTCATATTGATATTTTTAGTTTACCAAACCTAGTCCCATTTAAAATCAAAACCATGCGGAATTCCGCATGGCCCATGTATATAATCAATAAAGTCTGTATTATTTCATTATCGTATTTATTGATGTAATTCGCAAATATGTATGTAATTCTATTTAAAAAGGCAGCTCACCATCAAACCAATCAGACTGTTGATAACATCTATAGATATCAGTGATGTCGTCTTCTATAAACTTTATATAGATGGCGTATTTAAGACCAGAGGTGTTCCCTGTGAAAACAAAAACGGGTTCGCTGCATAAACAACCAGTGCATTGATTAATTATATTATTTAAACCTATAGAATCAAGTTCACTCATCAGTCCTGTCTATTTGAAAGGGACATTTGTACAGCACATTTCCCTAGAAATCCTTTAATCCTTACCAGGGATTTGTCCCTATGAAACAGATTCTCAATATTAAAAATTGGTTTTAGAGGTTGAATTCAAAAATTATTCAACAAAATATGATCACCTAATTCACCTTTCACTTTTTTAATTGTAAAATCCCGATGGTCAGCTCCTAACAGAAAAATCATCCTTTTACCTTTGTTGTTTTTTATTATTTCAATAATATTTTGAGCAATATGCTTGTCTCTTTGTTGATAGAAGTCTGCCAAAGCAAGATACTCGGTCCCCTGGAGAAGCGTCCTTAATTGTTCATAGTAAATGAAATTAATGAGATCATATCTTCCATCATTTAATTCGAAGAGTGAGGCATTCAGTATTAGTTTATCTTTTTTCTTTTTTATGATTTCCAATATGGAAAGTTTTTGGGATATGATGCTGTCTTGATTGAGTTTTCCCTGCAATATTTTTATGGCGCTCATTTCTTTCCAATAATGTTTCGGTATTCCTTTCCCTTCCAATTCCGAACCTAACCAGTCAAACCCGACGACCTTCTTTGCGGGATATTTTTTAATACTTTCATACATCTCAAAGGGATAATTATTTTGTAGATAAGCAAGGGAACTGTCGATATCTTCTTTTCTTATTTCAACTCCAATAATATCAGGATTGTATTTTTCAACAAAATTGAAAAGTGAATCATAAGAATAATTAGGATTTATTTTATGGGCTCCATGAATGGTGCTTATGATTGCAACCTCACTTATTTTTTCTTGTGATATGCCTAAAAAAAAGGGGCCTATTAAGAAAATCATTATTGCTGCCATTGTTTTGTTCATGTCTAAATTATTTAATAATTGGTGGTATTTAATAGATAGCCGGAATGATTGGTAGGGAGCATTCCCACATATAAAACATTGTCCATTTCATTTTTTCAGTAGAGACTCCAAAAAGAAAATTTTGTTACAGATGCCGATGTAGCATTCCCTTGGTCAGTGCTATCAATCTCAAATATATAACTTCATTTTTTCAGAGTACTTACTTGCTACTAATTAACACTATTTTTCTGAAAGTAGTGTAACAAATTGTGGTTGTTTCTGTCTATATTTAAACACTAACTCATCAAATCATGAAAAATAGCATCCTTCTACTCCTCCTGATTATGTCTTTTTCCGGTTACGGACAACTGCCGGACAAACTTAGCAAAGCGGAAAAAGTATATGGCTTGTCCAGATTTTGGCAGGAAGTAAATTACAACTTTGTCTATCTGAACAAAGTGGACAGGAAGGCCTGGGAAGAAGAATACATAAAACTGATCCCCGAAGTCCAGGAAACCAAGAATGACTATGAATATTACCGCTTACTTGCAAAATTGTCGGCTTTTCTAAAGGATGGCCACACGAATATTTATCCGTACAAGGAGATTTGGGAACAAATGAATGATGAATTTACCACCCATAAACTACTTCTAACAGGAATTGACGGTAAAGCCATTATTATCGGCATAAACCAAAGTAAAAAAGACGAACTGCCTTTAGGAACCGAAGTGGCAAACGTTAATGGACTACTCACTAAGGACTACCTAGAGAAGTATGTTACCCCCTATATTTCCTCTTCCACAGATGATGTCCGGAGAGAACTGGCTGTCCGCAGTATGTTTAATGCTCCCATAGGATCACAGTTCGACGTTGAATTTAAACTTCCGAACGGGAGCATCAAAAAATTAAATCTCACGATTTCAGATACTAAAATGAAAGAGGAGTTTTTTCCTCCTGCAGAAAAGAAAGAACTGCTGGAATTCAAATGGATTACCAAAGATGATATGGCCTATGTGGGTTTAAATTCCTTTACCGACCCTGCCATCAATGGTTTGTTTGAAAATATCCTGCCGGAATTGTACAAGGCCAAAAAGATCATTATCGATTTACGGGAAAATGGAGGTGGCAATAGCGATATTGGAAAAGATATTTTGGAGTACCTGACAAAAGACAGTCTGCTTTATGGCTCCAGGTCCCAGAGCAGACTGCATATCCCTACCTTAAAAGCCTGGGGGCAATGGACAGGCGAAGCAGACACCTTAAACAATGCTGAAGCAAAACGCACGTACCTTGCTTACCGGGATGACTTGTATCACCAATTTCCTTATACTGCAGATACGGTGAAATCAACTAAAAAGAGGATCGTAGTTCCCACGGCTTTGTTGATTTCAATGAATACGGCATCGGCAGCAGAGGATTTCCTGATCTATGCTGATAATCAGAAGCACATGATCAAAATTGGTGAACCCACCTTTGGCAGCACCGGACAACCCTACCATTTTGAAATGCCCGGCGGGGGTTTTGCAAGGGTATGTACCAAGAAAGACACCTATGTCAATGGAAAGGAATTCGTAGGAATAGGCGTTTTGCCAGATCTTGAGGTAAAGAAAACCCTGATCGATTTCCTGGAAAACAATGACCCTGTGCTAGAAGCTGCGGTGAAATATCTGGAAAAATGGTGATCAGATAAAATCAAAGAAAACAGTATGGAATAAAAATCGCAGTTGTTTATAGAGGTCTGTCATCGCTTACTTAAATGTACTATCATTCCTTTTTTAAGTATTAACATTATTAGGAATATCCATTAAAGGCATAAACAAAAGGTTCGGTGACATAGGTTATTTGATTTTTAGAAAGCCTTCCCATCTTTTATTTTCAGTCTCATTTCATATTGGTCTACTGAATTCACCAATCCAATACTGTTTAGGTAGTCAATTTTTTTGGTGAGTCGATCATCCACATTATTGATCTTAACTGTACTTGAAATTTGTTTAATGCCTGAAAATAATCTGTCCCATCCATTGTTATCTCCATGTAATAGGTCAAATTGAGCCAGATAGCCATTCTCGGGATGTATTGCAAAAAAAGATTCCGGTGAAGTATGATTTAAAACCTGGAAAAATCTGAAATTCCCCCTTTGAATGCTTTCTTTCTGATTGTCCCATGAATAGTAGTCATTACCGGGAAACGTTTTCCAATCAATTTGATCGAAACTTAGTTCTTCCAAATCAACTGAATCACTGTTTTCAAGGTCAATAATTCCATGATAGCACTTATATTTTTTTATGATTTCAAATCCTATGCTTTGATAAGATCGAATGGCTCTTTCATTTTTGACAATGACTTCTAAGGAGCAATTTACAACACCATTTCGCTTCAAATCAGGTAGCGCGTATTCGTATATGGACTGCACTATGTTTAGCCCTCTGAATTCCGGAATTACGCCAGTTCCCGTATTAAAGGCGGTCAAGGCACCATTTCTATGATCAACCGCATTAATGATAAAGCCAATTAATTTTTCCTGATCAAACATGCCGTAAGATAATTTAAAGTTGACTTTAGCGTTTTTCCAACGCTCCCAATAGTAATTTCTGTCGGTTGGCATTTTGACAAAGTAATTTTCAAATGCCAATAAAAAGCAATCCATCAATTCATCAAAATCTATATGTCTCAAATCTTTTACTGTTAATGCCGACTTGCCTGTATTTGTACTACCCATTTTTATTTTTTTGATTCCTATGGATTTTTTGGTGACGACGGACCTTTGTAAAGGAAACATTCTGTTTATCGGTGAATGTTCGCCGGGGACCTTTCTGCCGTCTAATCAATACCAACTATTTCACTGCGCCTTTCCAACATATAGTTGTCTTTCCAAGTGTCTATAAGTTTACCTATCCTTTCACGGTATCCAATAATTCTAAAACCGGCATTTTCGTGAAGTGTGACACTTGCAGAATTGTCAGTGAATATACCTGCCTGAAGCGTCCAAATACCATTTCTTTCACTTTCCTCAATGAGGTGCTTTAAAAGATGTTTCCCAATGCCTTTACCTCTTTGATTATCAGAAAGGTAAACGCTAACTTCGGCTACACCTCCATAAACACAACGATTTGAAACCGGACTTAATGCTGCCCAACCGATAACTGTACCGTCTATGGTAGCCACCAGCCTCGCAAAAATCAGATGTCCTTCATGCCATCTTTTCCAACCAGGTGCAGAAGTTTCGAAAGTGGCAAAGCCCGTTGCGATGCCATCTTCATAAATTTTCTTTACTGCTTTCCAATCTGTGGCTTGCATAGGTCTTATTTGCATATTTTCCATTGGACTTTATTTAATCATTACATGAAAGAAGAGCTATCCAAAAGGTATTTTCAGAAAGTTCTTCCGGTAACTAATTTATTTTAAAAGCTGTGTTTCCTAAGATAAGCCAGAATAGCCTTTTCAAGGTCTTCTTTATCTTCAATAAAGGGTACATGCCCCCCATTGCTTTCCCATAGCATCAAATTTGGAAATTTTAAGGTCTTGTAATGTTCGGGACCAACCATATAATCAGTTTTCCCGTAGAAATATAGCACCGGCATATGCAGGGTTGCGGTTAAAGGTTTAAAATCCTCCCAATAATCGGGATAGTTCATGGCATACCTGCTGAGATCATAATTAAAATTTTCTATTCCTGCTGAAATTTGATCCAGGACCTCAAACGTACCAGCATCTCTCGATCCCATTTTCCAAAAGATATCCCGCTCCTTTAATTTACCGCCAAACTCATTCATTCTTTGAGGCATAGGTATCGTATCTCCATCACAGCTATACTGCTCTCCTACATATTCGGCAGCTTTTGGCAACCAGCTCTCACAAGCAGATTCCTTGAGACTTAAAGTACAGTTAAGCATAATCATCCCTGTGATGGCTTCAGGATACCTTTCTGAATAACCCATTTGTAAAATTCCTCCAAAGGAATGGCCCAGGGTTAGCCAGGTTTCATAGCCTAAGGCTTCCCTTACTTCTTCAAAATCATTTGCAAGTCGATCCATAGAATAATTATTGTCGGCTGGACTGCCTGATCTTCCCACGCCCCTCTGATCCAGATATACCACGGTGAAATGTTGTTCCATAAAATCTCCTGAGAGTTTCTCAAACCAAAGGCTTGCCGAACCGGGTCCTCCGTGTATGAACAGCAGTGGTGTGCCACTGCCTTCTATTTTAACATACAGCGTTACCCCGTCTGAGGTAGTTATGGTTTTTTCACCGGCAGTTAGGCCAAAGCAAATAGTGAAAACTGCAAAGAATATTACTAATGGTTTCATTTGATCTTCATTTTTAAATTAACCCCGTTTTCAGCCGGGACCTGGCTTAAAAAAAACTTTTTTGTTCCTTTTTTATACAGACAATTGAAATTAAAAATTGTTACAAGAACCATTGCAGGAAGTTTCTTCTACAAGTGTAGATACAGGTTCCTTTAAAGCATTCTTTCCATCATTACCAGTCCATTGTTCCATAACTTCCGGAGCAGGCCTGGCATTTACACCTTCACCATAAACAGTTGCTGTGCCGTGGGTATAAAAAGCTTCCCAATCGACTCCCTGTGGGTCTGTAATCCAACTTTTTTGAGATTTAGAATAGCAGCAAGTACACTCTCCTTCTTCTCTTATTGTTCCTTTGGCATTTTCCATACTGTTAAAAACTTCATGCAGTTCAGTTTTTGATTCAACTTGGAATCCTAAATGTTCAATGCCATTTTCACTGTGACCGGTTGAGATAGCGTAGTTGATACGAGGATCTTCCAACATCCATTTGGCATAATCAGCTTTTACCATCGCTGGTTTTGTATTAAAAAGCGCATTGTAAAACTCAATGCTTTCATCAAGGTTTTTCACCCTTACGTGAACGTGAAATCTTTTCATTTTTTTAAAATTTTAATTGTTACACATTCAAGACGGAGAGGGTACAAAAAAGACGCAAATTATTTTGAAAGATTATTTTTAATTTTTTGCAGAGGCTTGCAAGTGTCTTTGATGTCAAATGAAACAATGTTGCCAGTAGCATCCGTTTCAAAATGACAGCAGGTAATAAATTCAGCTTTCAATAATTGTCTTGCTCTTTGAATCCTTGATTTAGTGGCAGAAAGTGAAAGCTTAAGTTGTAAGGCAATGTCTGCCTGCTTCATGTTGTCAATGTCGGCAAGCTTCAGTGGTAAAGAGTATTCAACAGGCAAAAAGTCAAGCATTGGCTGAATATAATTCAGGGCATCTTTAAATGCCAGGTTTTCATCTTCTTCTTCGATATCGGGTACATTTTCCCGGAATGAAAATTTTGATTCCCTACGGTAATGGTCAATAATCGTATTTTGAGCGATTTGAAAAAGCCAACTTCTCAAATTTTTCACTCCCGATTTTGAAATGCAAAATTTGTATACTTTTAAAAGAACCTCCTGCAAAATGTCATTGGTCAAATCGGGGTCCTTTACCCTTTTGAAAATAAAGTTTCTCAATTCGGTTTTATGGTCCAGCCAAAGGGCCGGCACATCACAGTTTGTTTTTATATCAGTCTGTTTAATCATAGCATTATTAAAGGCACTTAGAACTTATCGCTAACATTTGGCACGTCACTAAATTATGACCAATTTTTAGATTATCCAAATTCTTATAAATACACACCATTTTCTAATTAAGCCAATTGTCCAAATTGCTTTTAGTTGGTTAAAGTTAGGATTATATGCTCATTACCTCCATGAAAGCACTTCGTAAAAATAACCTTAGACATAGGCCAAAAAATCTTCGATGAGCTACGTCCCTAATCCACAAAAAACACGGAGGCCGTACTAACTACTAATGCATTTGAATTTAACTAGTTTAAGAAGCAGTTACTAATGCCAAATTTCTTGCATGCATTTCATTTCGCTCATTCTTTTCGATGTAAGCAATTTCATTGTTGAGAATCATGTTATGCGTGTTAACCTTGAAGGGAATATGAAACAAATCGATTAGGATCCAAATACCTAATCCTCCTAAAGTAAACCAATACAAAAATTGAAGGCCCCATTTGCCAAGATAGGCATAGTGACAACCTAGAAAAAACCAACATAGGTATGCTGTGCCAGTTGATTTCATTTGCGACATTAAATAATGTTTATTCATCTTAAATATTTTAAATTACACCCAAACCTAATTCCAATAAAAAATAAAACCATGCGGATTTCCGCATGGTTTTAAATAATTAATAGCGATAATATATGTTGCTTAAGCCTTCTTAATAGTTTTAGAACTCCCTCATTTCCAAAACACAAATGGGTTTACCAAGCTTTAGGTTGTGTGCATCGCTCTTTTAAGGTTGCCTTCACAATCTTACAAATAGTCTATCATGACAAAATTAAAAGCATTTAAAATAAAAACCATGCGGAAATCCGCATCACTCACTATTTATTTTTAATTAAGGTGTTTTTAAATCAAGCCTCTATCGATGGCTATGGCTATCAGCTGTTCGGATGTTTGGGCATTAAAGAGAATCTTGAGGTTGGTAAGACGTTTTTCAATACTTCTTAAGCTTTTATTTGGAAGATTCCGTTCCTCAAAATAGTTAGCAATCTGATCTCTTTTAAGACCTTTAGCCAATAGTTGCAAGATTAGTTGATCGTACTTGTCGGTTTCATTGATTTCGTTCGCGTTACGCATCAATTGCTGTATGCCTTGAGAGAAATATTGTTTGTCATTCCAAATACTGTGGATGGCCTTTTTTATCTCACGTGATTCTTCCCGTCCCTTTTCAACATAGGCATCAATATGAAGTTCATCGATTAGATTTTTTATTTTACCAATACGATGCTCTACAGAAAACACTATGATTTTTAAATCAGGCTGCACCAATCTTGTGGCTTTAATCAAGTCTTCACCAGAACACAGGGCTCCTCCTCTATGATCCTCTTTAAAAGACAAATCCGTAATCAATAAATCAAATGGTTTTTGTAGTTGTTGAGACGATTTCAACTTTAGCATCGCGTCATCACAATACTGGGCATTTTGTATTTCTAACACTTCCAACTCTCTTAAAGTGGCCTTTAACCCCCTATGGATGGTGTGTTGATCTTCTGCAATTAATACTTTTTGAAACATAGTTAAGTTTAAAAAACAATTACGGCCTTGAAGCCTTTCCCTTCTGAAGTCTCAAATTTAAGGGTCCCTCCCACTTCATTAATGCGGGATTCCGCATTGAGCAATCCGTTTTTGCTAACTTTTTCAATGTTACAGCCAATACCATCGTCCGTATACCTAATCTCATTTTTATTTTTAACGCTCTTGAAAACAATCGTTACTAGGCTGGCATTACTATGTTTTTTCATATTGACCATCAGTTCCTGAAGACCTCTGTAAACCGCTAATTTTTTGTGATTGTGCACCGAATCCCATTCAATGCTGTTCACATCATTAATTATTATTTTGACGTTTTCCTTGTTATGCTGGATCAACAAATGTTTGAGGCTCTCCGAAAAATTGACAAAATCGATACTGGATATTTCAGTGGAAATATTGCGGGTCCGCAAATACACATCTTCCAAAGCATTTAATAGTGTGGTTTTATTTTCGGTGGACGTTTGTAACTCATTCTCAACATAGTTCATCAAATCAGATACATCATTAGCCAATTCATCATGTATTTTTTTAGAAATACGTGTTTCGGTATTAAACACCTGTTGTATTTTATCTTTCTTATGCTTTAATCTCGAAAACACATATAGAATTACCGATAAGAGTATAATGACGATCCCAAGAAACAAATAAATTAATTTTACCCGTCTTTGTCTCTCAGTGTCCAACTCGCTAGCCTTAAGTCTTAACTCATTCTCCTTAAAATTATAGCGTATCGCTGCAAACTTATTGTCGTTTAATTTATCCGCCTTTTCTATAGATGTGTTAAGCTCTATGTACTCTTTTATTTTAGGATTGTTCTCTAGCAAGAGGTTTAATTTTAATGCCTCCAAATTATAATTTGGGATTTTAATACTGTCGGATAATTGATCTGTTAATTCGGCATACTTTTTTGCTTGTGTGAACTCCTCTCTATCACTATAGTACATGGACAAATGACGATAGCTGGAAAACAAACTCTTCAAATCATTAATTTGCAATTTAATCTTTAAAGCCAATTCCATGTTTTTTAAACCCTCTGGATTTCCTGTTTTTGATTGGTAGTATCCATAATTGTCTAAATAAGTTGCTTTGGGTAGAGTATCAGAGAGTTTCACAACGTCCCCATAATAGTCTTTGAGATAGCTAACAGCTGTGGCATATTGATTTTGATCTCCAAAATTATTGGCGATATTATTTACAATAGAGATTTTACCGAAAAAATCAGTGTTTAAATCCAGTGCTTGTTTATAAAATCGGTTGGAATTAGCATAGTCATCAACCCTTCTATAAATTAAACCCAATTGATTATACAAACGTTTTCTAGGCTCTATGGTTTCAGACTTGCTCTTAATCTTATCTAAAAGATTCAATGCTTTAAGGGCCGATTGTTCACTTTCGTATAAAAGACCCAACTTAAACTGACCCAAAGAAATCAACTCTAGATAATACGTAGCGTTGATCGTGTCTTTAGCTATAAGTGAAGTAGTTACTTTTTTTTCAAAATAGTCAAATGCCCTATTTGTTAGGGGTAAATCGTTCACACGTGTAATCGCTTCATAATAGTAGTGTGTACTATCAACCTGTGTTTGTGAATAGGTATGATAGTTACCAAAGGACAATTTAAGGACTGTCACTAAAAAAATAAAGAGGAATGAAACCTGGTTGATTTTCATTCCTCTAAAATAGAAACTAATTTTTAGTTTACCACTAGTTTTACCCTCCAACTCCTGTTGAAGGCGGTGGCGGAGGTGGTATTATGGGAATATCATCCCCACAACATGCTTGTGGTACAGTAGTATCATCCGTAATTTGCTGCGGTGTGCAAGCAAAAACGAATATGTTGAGCAATACGATTGCCATTATTGATATTTTTTTCATTTTAAAACTTTTTAGAAATTGAACAAAAGATTGGCTGTTCGAGACTACCTCGAAGGCTCTGTTTAAATCGTGAGAAGACGTCATTCTCTGTTTTCGGGAAGATGGAGCGCAGCTACAAGAATGTGGGTTTACTTCCCAATAATCACATGGTCTTGTAGTACGACTCCATTAAAAAATTGATAATCGCAAACCTTACTGCGAATAAGGTGTTCATCAATTCTGAAACAAATGAAAAAAAATAATCCTAACTTGGATGGAAAGATGTTAGAAGAGTATTGGAAATGATTTGGAAATGATTTTCCAAATCATTTCCAAGAAGTTTAATACCTTTAAAAGCTTATAAACCAATCTAAAATGCACAAAGAATTAATTATTGCTGCTTTCGAAAAAGCAAGGAAGGAGTTGCAATCTGAAGGTATCAAAGATCCTTCCAATCATCAAGTGGCAATTTGCATCTCTGATTTTATGAAAGATGAAGTTGATTTTCCTATTAGCAAAAAAAGTATTAGCTCGTATTACAAATCCGCCATGGAAATTCCTGAATCGGAAGACATAAACATTTCGCAAATCAAAGTTGTTCAAGGATTATGTACTTATGTAGGCTACACCAACTATAATCAGTTTATTCTCAATTTGGAATCTTCTGAAACCAATATAAAGGATGATAAATTGAATAAGAAGACTGACATTTCAACCCATGGAATTTCACGTAAATCAAAAAGAAATATTGCAATATTGATTTCGATGGGCATTATACTAATTGTTGTTACCATCATTATCATATCGATTAATAAACAACACTGGATGATTTGGAATGAAGATCATTATGAAGAAGTTGATTTTAATAAAGAAGGAATCGCTAATGGCACTTTAAAATTATTAAAAGAAGAAAGAATTGAAAATTTCAGGAAAGTGAACGCACCAGATTGCAACTACAGATATTTCAAAGAAGATGGCAGTGTGAACACCTGGTATGGTAAAAATAAAAACGGAGAGATAGAGATTTTTACAGCTCTTGGGCTTCATCCTGAAACAGGTAAGACTTTGAAACCTATTACGAAATATATGATTCGGAAATACTTGTGTGATTCATATTAAACAGCATTTCTTTCTCACGGATTCAAAACCAAAAAATAATTCACTTCACGAGATTGTATTTTTAACTAAAACAGATACATTTCGGTTAGAGCCTATGAATCTCATTTAAAGCATTCATTTGATTTCAAAATCTTCCAAAATAACTTTAATTCCCTCTTGATAAGTTGTGATTTTGAATTCAGGAAATCGCTCTTGGAATTTTGAAGACTCAAATATGTTGTCGATTGCGTAACGTGGTAATAGTTCTATGGTTTCTTTCATATTGCTATTAAAAATTGCGAGAAGATGAACCACAAAGGAATTTAAAACCGTGTATTCAACTTTTCTGCCCAACTGATTTGAAATCTCCTGAATGAATTCCTTATAAGTCAGCCGATGGTCATCACAGGGCAAGTGCCAGGTCTGCCCGTAGGTGTCGACCGTATTTCCAATTAATGCCATCGCCCTACTGGCATCTGGAGTAAAAATTAAGGTTCTCAATACAGTGTCATTCAAAAATATTTTTGGCTTTTTACCCTTCTTCAAATTTTCGAATACAAGCGTGTTGGTAAGCCCTTTCGTTTTGTCAGGACCATAAAATTCGGGTGCTCTACAAATGACGGCCTCTATCTCATTTCTTGACATGGCATTTAAAAGGAGCTCGGCCGTCCTCTTTTTTGCCAGCCCTTTTTTACCATTTGGATTTAATGGGGTGCTTTCATTCTGGACAACACTATCTTGAGGGTATGCATACGTGTTATCAAAATAAACGAGTTTACAATTGTTTTCTTTACATCCAACTATCACGTTTTCCATAATGACCGTCCAGTTTTTAAGCCAAATTTCAGAATCATAAGGCAGCCCAACCGTGAGATACGCAATATCTGTGTCTTCCAGAGCTTTAAGAACCTCCTCCCGATACAGTAAGTTTGCCTTAAACAAAAGGTCTTCTCGATGAACTTTTTCTGGATGTCTTCCGACCAGTTTGATCTGTCCAGAATACTTCTTTCGTAATTCCCTCGCCAATTCCTCTCCAATGATGCCATTGGCCCCTAAAATGGTATGTCTTTTCATTTCTTTGATCTCTATATCTATTTTAATATGAATAGCACTATTCTATATTTTTTAATTACCAAGTTTACGAAATATTTACGATACCCTATAAGCTTTGTTTCTGTAATATATGATCCTTTAAATGGATGCAATCCTATTTAAAACGAACATTGAAACATTAGGATTGGCAAATCCTTGTGAGATTCTTATGAATTCATATTCCCAATATTTTATTGGGCTGTTGGTTTGAATAACGATCCGATAATCCGAGAGGATTTTATGCCCTTAAAATTCTTTTTTATCTTCATAAAAATCATAAATTTACGTTCAACTAATTACTAAAAAAGTGAACACAAAACCGAACATGTTTTTCAACACGATTTGATTTTATACAAGCTTAAAAGCCTGTAAAATAAGGTGTTAAGTCAATTCATGACCCGGAGGTCGGTAGATCGTGCTCCCCTCTCGCTACAAATTAGATTATCCCTAAAACAGGCGGTTTAGTTCACTCTAAACCGTTTTTTTATGCAATCTTCTTTCCATGGAAAAGCAACGGTATCATTAGGACGGGTCAGACCCATAGACACTCCAGAGATAGCCCATGGATGGTGACAGACAATTTATAAATGGTGTTTAAATAGTGTACGGATAGTGTATGGATGGTGTATGGATAGTGTATGGATAGTGTATGAAGGATAACCATAAAGGTCAGAATATCGTATAAAACACAAAAAAACCGTGGCTCGCAAACCTATAATGGTGCAATCCGATTTTGTTTGATAAAGCCTCCGCGACCCGAACCCAAATGATAATCTCCCTAATTATAATATGCGGGTCGCATTAGCTTTATTACATAATTTCAATAAGTTTTATGGTTCTCTATAGAGATTAACTTGGCCTGTTCTATGAGTATTATGAATGTTTCATTATACTGTTGGTAAAAATAAGAAGCAATAAAAAATTAACCATGCGGAAAACCACATGGCATTAAGGTTTTAACTAAAAAAGATCCTATTAGATTAAACCCCTGTCGATTGCAATCGCGATTAATTGTTCAGAAGTTTGAGCATTGAAGATAATTTTCAAATTGTTAAGACCTTTTTGATTGGCAATCTCGTACCACATATACTGATTTTGACAGGTCTCATCTTAGAGCTTTTGATTGCTCCAATTCACTAATTTTTTAGGGTGTTTAATATAACTGTGTTTTAAATAAAGTTTATAAATGGGCATTGTTGGTATTTTGAATGGTTCATCTAGTATTTTCAATCTTATATTATTCACTTGTAGTCAATTATGGCGTTTCATCGATTATATTTCTTCATGCACAATCCAAGAGGTAAGTTTGTATATCCCTCTTTTAATAGTTAATAGCATAAGAACCCAAATCGGTCAATCTTCGTATACATAAAACATTCGAAGTTGCGACAAATTGATATCAATACCTGTTAAAGATGAAAAAAAATTACACTACCTACGTTCTCTTGATAATAAAACTGACAATTGCTAAAATTGCGTTCGCAATGCATACATTTTCAGGCTCTTCTAATATTATAAAGAAACCAAAAATCAAACTTTCAAGAGTCTTATTGTTATTTGTGGTCAATTTTCTTTTCGCCCAAATTACAATTGCGCAATCAGTTGGAGATTTTCGATCTGCAGGAAATGGCTATTGGAACGCTTCAACTTCTTGGCAAACTTGGAATGGATCATCTTGGGTCGCTGCTACTGAATATCCAGGTGAAAGTGCATGTGCTACATGTGATGTAACTATTAGTTCGACAGACACCATCACTGCAGAGAATCTCACTACTTTAGCTATGGGCTCTATTTTAGTTAATGGTACTCTTATCTTAAATCCAATCACTAATCCGAGAGAAGTTGCTCTAACTACAAATAATTTTGAAGTTGGATCCACTGGAACTTTAAATTTTTCTGGATCACAAGCGAGCCTTGTTTTGCCCCCTGGTGCTGCCTTAATATTTCAAATTGGTGGCAATATTAGTGGGTCTTGTACCCCAAATAATACAATAGTTATTGGTTCTGAAAAATATGCAGCCTGTAGAGTTAACGCTGGAACAACGGTTTATTCTTTTGGTGAAGTTTTAGCTACCGGAAGTACTTTGAATGCTACCATTACAACCCCGGCAGCTTTATCTATAGATGCAGAAATTTGTTCATTACTAACTGTTACTGGTGGTTATCAAGGGCCTGGTTCAAATATTTATTATACATGGCTAGTAACTGACCCCAATGGAAATGCAGTTTCCACCTCGCTACCCACAGGCCAACTTCTATCGGCTCTGCCGACTTCAACTAGTACTGATTTTAATGTGACCATACTCGGTGATTATATTGTTTCTTTAGAAGTCACTGATGGTGCTTTTTCTAATGTAGAAACGAGGACAATTACTGTAACAGCAGATATCACAGCACCGACTATAACTTGCCCAGCAAATATCTCCCAAGGTACCGATTCCTCTAGCTGTGATGCCATAGTAACTTGGACAATTCCTACACCTGACGACAATTGTGGTGTGACCTCCTTTACCAGTACCCATAACCCTGGAGATACATTCCCTATCGGGACAACAACCGTAACATATACCGCTCAAGATGCTGCTTTTAATACTACACAATGTAGTTTTACTGTTAGTGTTACTGATAATGAAGCACCGACAATCACTTGCCCGGCTGATATTGACTTAAACGTAGATGCTGGTAACTGTTCTGCTGTCGCAACATTCGCAACTCCTTCTGGAGCTGATAATTGTAGCGTAGCTTCTGTTACTCAAACTGCTGGACCTGTCTCTGGTAGTGCTTTCCCTGTAGGAACTACAGTTGTAAC
>JAGXIE010000062.1 GCA_024635765.1 Flavobacteriaceae bacterium
AAATAAAGCCATGCCGACCCGTTTAGATCAAGCCATAACAAAATTATACAACGCATTCCATAATGATCAACTTCATCCAGAATGCTGCCAGCAATGCGCCGTAGGCAATATTCTCGACAATAAAGACAGTTGGAAGCATTTAAGTGACCATCATGGGTCTTTAGAGCTCAACTACGTTGGAGTAGTCAATCAGAAGTTTGGAAAACGATTTAACGGTTACACACCTTACGAATTATTGCAGATTGAAGCCCGATTTTTAAAAGGATGTGGATACTCACTTCCACTTCATCATGCAGGAAAAAAGCCAAAAAACCCTAAAGACAAGGATATTTTATTCAATGGGCTTTCAGAAACAATTAAATTCCTTTGTGATTTGGATAGTGTTGACAATGTGATGGATTATTCCAAATTGTTTGAGGTAGAAAATGACAAACCTCGTTATACCTTGAGTGAAGTGATCGTATAAAAAAACCCAACACTTATGTATTGGGTTTATATTTTTAAATCAAAAGAACGACAACTTTCTATCCTCCAAAGTCATCAAATCTGATGTGTTCATCAGGAATTCCAAAGTCTTCTCCCATTTTTTGAACTGCTTGATTCATCAATGGTGGACCACAGAAATACAGTTCAATATCTTCAGGTGCTTCGTGGTGTTTCAAATAATTATCAATCACACAATTGTGAATGAATCCTACGAAACCATCACCCGGTGCGTCAATATTTTCTTTTACTTTCCAATTATCTTCTTCCAATGGTTCTGAAAGGGCCAAATAGAATTTAAAATTAGGAAAATCACGCTCCAATGAACGGAAATGCTCTAAATAGAACAATTCACGTTTTGACCGGCCACCATACCAATAAGTCACTTTACGGCCTGTTTTTAAAGTTTTGAACAAATGATAAAGGTGCGAACGCATTGGCGCCATACCTGCACCACCACCTACATATAACATTTCAGAATCAGACTCATTAATGAAGAACTCACCATAAGGTCCAGAAATTGTCACTTTATCGCCTTTCTTTTGGTTAAAAATATATGATGACGCGATACCTGGATTTACTGACATCCAATCTCCTTTTGCTCTATCAAAAGGAGGCGTTGCAATACGCACGTTCAACATAATTTCACGCCCTTCAGCTGGGTATGAAGCCATCGAATAAGCTCTTTCTACAGTCTCTGTGTTTTTCATCACTAGAGGCCATAATTTAAATTTATCCCATTCCGCTTGAAACTTATCTGGCGTTTCATGCTCTTCTGGATGCGCGGTGATATCCATATTTTCAAATTTCACTTCACATGGTGGAATTTCAATCTGTATATAACCTCCAGCCTTGTAACCCATGTCTTCTGGAATCTCAATTACAAACTCTTTAATAAACGATGCCACATTATAATTACGAACGACAGTCCCTTCCCATTTCTTGATACCAAAAACTTCTTCTGGTATGGTGATTTCCATATCTTGCTTGACTTTTACCTGACAAGATAAACGTGCTCCATCCTTTAGTTCACTGCGAGTAAAGTGCGGTGTTTCTGTAGGAAGGGCTTCACCTCCACCAGACAATACATGACATTCACATTGTATGCAAGTGCCACCGCCACCACAGGCAGATGGTAAAAAGATCTTATTGCTTCCTAATGTAGAAAGTAAGCTTCCTCCAGAAGAAACTTCGATTGTTTTTTCACCATTAATCGTGATTTTCACTGGGCCAGATGGTGATAATTTTTGTTTGACTACCAATAAAAGCGTTACCAATAAAAGCGTAACTATTAAAAACGCCACTATTGTTGCGATAATAGTTCCTAGTGTTCCTGCTGCTAATAAAATCATCTTACTCGTTTACTTTTAAGTTGTTAGCTAACTCTTTTTCAGTATCTTTTTTAGGTTCTTCAACCTTCACTGTCTTTTCCGCCACCGGAGCATCATCGCCACCCGTTAACATACCTCCAAAACTCATAAAACCGATCGCCATCAATCCTGTAATTATAAAGGTAATTCCCAAACCTCTTAATGCTGGAGGCACATTGGAATATCTAATTTTCTCACGGATTGCTGCAATTGCTAAAATTGCCAAAAACCATCCAACTCCTGAACTGACTCCGTAATTTAAAGCTAATCCTAGTGTTGCAATTTCACGAGATTGCATAAATAAAGAACCTCCTAAAATAGCGCAGTTTACGGCGATAAGTGGTAAGAATATTCCAAGCGAATTATAAAGAGCCGGTGAAAATTTTTCTACTACAATCTCAACCAGTTGCACCATAGTAGCAATCGTAGCGATAAACATGATGAACGAAAGGAAACTCAAATCGTAATCAGCGTATTCAGCGCCCAACCATTTTAGAGCTCCAGGCTGAAGCATGTATTGATCCAATAACCAGTTAAGAGGTACTGTGATTGCTAAAACGAATATGACCGCTGCACCAAGCCCAACTGCTGTTGTCACTTTTTTAGAAACAGCAAGATAAGAACACATCCCAAGGAAGGTTGCAAATACCATATTATCTATAAAGATTGATTTTAAAAATAATTCTATATGTTCCATATTTTTTAGTATTCAGTATTCAGTGTTCAGTGTTCAGTATTTACGTACTGGGACTGCCATCTGCTTACTAATTTTTAATCTTCTATTAACGCTTTATTTCTGCTACGTTGCACCCATATAATGATTCCAACCACAATCAATGCCATTGGAGATAAGAGCATGAATCCATTATTCTCATAACCTAGAGCATATAATCCAGTTAATTCTCCAGGAATTGGATTCCCTAAAACTGGAAAACCTAATAATGTACCCGAACCTAGCAGCTCCCTAAAGAAGCCAACTATGATGAGGATAAGTCCGTATCCAGCTGCATTGCCAATACCATCGAGGAATGATCTCCAAGGTCCATTTGCCAAAGCGAATGCTTCAAAACGGCCCATAATGATACAGTTGGTAATAATCAATCCAACAAATACTGAAAGCGTTTTACTCAATTCATAAGCAAATGCCTTCAACACCTGATCCACAATTATTACCAAAGCAGCTACCACTACCAATTGAACTATAATTCTGATTTTGGACGGCATGATATTTCTCATTAAAGAAATAACCACATTACCTATTCCCAAAACAAATAATACAGAAATCGCCATTACAATCGAGGCTTTTAATTCTGCAGTAATTGCCAAAGCCGAACAAATTCCCAATACTTGAATGGTAATCGGGTTGTTATCAGCTAATGGATCTAATATTAATTTGCTGTCTTTTTTAGAAAGTAATCCCATAATTAATTACTGTTTTTTAAATTATCGAAATAAGGTTTGTAAAGCTTTAAATCGCTTTTGATCATCGCTGTGACTCCATCGCCTGTAATTGTTGCGCCTGCAATGGCATCAACCTCATTATCTGTTTTATCCTTATTTTTTGGATCAGCATTTCCTTTAGCGACATTAATTCCTTTAAAAACACCTGATTCAGTCAATAAATGTTCCCCATAAAAATCATCCATAAAAAATCGTTGCTTAATATTAGCACCTAATCCTGGAGTTTCACCTTTATGGTCAAAATAAGCACCTCGCACCACCATGTCTTTGTCCATTGCAATATATCCCCAAATAGCGTCCCAAAGACCTTTACCATAAATAGGAGCTACATAATAGGTTTGACCTTCTCTTTCTCCTACAAATAATGGTAATTTTCTTGGTTTTCCAGCTTTTAAATTTGCTTGCTCTTTTTTGACATCAATCAAATAGGGTTCCTCCTTGGTTTCGCTAAAATACTCATCACGCGTTTGCGTCTTTAGTATATTGCCATCAACATCAACTGTAATCACCATTTGTTCCTTAATGTTGGCGTTAAAAGCTTCAGGTGCCTTATCCGTCGAAATAAACACTGCACTGCTTTCATCATTATCATTAATGCCCATTGCATACAAAATGTTTTGTTGCTTTTCTAACCGCACATTTTCATAAATGGCTGGTTTTAATGATGATGCTGTGAAAGCCAATAATGCGCCAACAACTAATACCATCCCGATGGCAAATAATATCGTATATGAATTTTTATCTGTTTTGTTTTCCATCATTAAGCAGTTTTTAATTTTAAACGTTTCATACGCTTTTTAACATTTGCCTGTACAACATAATGATCAATCGTTGGTGCAAACACATTCATAAGAAGTATTGCTAAAAACACGCCTTCTGGATAGGCCGGATTGAACACTCGAATCAAAATAGAAATAAATCCTATTAAGAAACCGTAAATCCATTTTCCT
The DNA here is from genome assembly GCA_024635765.1 of Flavobacteriaceae bacterium. GTDB lineage: Bacteria > Bacteroidota > Bacteroidia > Flavobacteriales > Flavobacteriaceae > JBPOFM01. Next base: position 4,265 of record JAGXIE010000062.1, read on the forward strand.
TTATTTGTTTGGGAAGCAGTTACAGGATCGGTAGCCATGTAAACAGCACCAAACAAAATACTTCCTATGATTAAGTGTTGCCAAAAAGGAACGCTCATAAGTCCGTAAAATTTACTTGAATTGCCAATCCAACCTGCATCAACGACACCGTTGAAAATGATTCCCATAACCAAGGCACCAATCAAGGTACTGATGATGATTCGCCAACTTCCTATTTTTGTAAATATTAAAAATAATGCTCCGAGGATGATCAATATTTTTGAAGTTTCACCCACAGAACCTGGAATAAAACCAAGGAACATATCAGATAAACTATACATTAACTCGTTACCTTGTGCATAGGCCCCCAAAATAGTCTCACCTGAAATAGCATCTAAATTTTCTCCTGCAGCAATAGCCTTATCTCTAGCAACTGCACCATGAACCCAAACTTTATCTCCTGACATCCAGGTAGGATATGCGAAGAATAAAAATGCTCGTATTGTAAGTGCAGGATTCAAGATATTCATCCCTGTTCCTCCAAAAACTTCTTTACCAATCACAACTCCAAAAGCTACTGCAACAGCAAGCATCCACAATGGAATATCGATAGGAACAATCAAAGGCACTAGCATTCCTGTAACCAGATATCCCTCTTCAACTTCATGATTCTTGATAACTGCAAACATAAATTCAATGGCCAAACCAACACCATAGGAAACAACCACTAACGGTAATACCTTCCATAAACCGATTACCAAATTGTTCCAGTTCCAAAACGTTGTATCAAAAAATCCCGTAGCACGACCAATGTCACCTAAAGCCAAATAATGTTGATAACCGGCATTAAACATTCCAAAAATCAAACAAGGTATCAAAGCCATGATGACAATGTTCATCGTACGCTTTAAATCGTCAGCAACTTTTATGTGGGTTCCACCATGAGTGGTTTCATTTGGTAAGTACAAGAACGTATGAAGCGCGTTGAACGCAGGAGCCACCTTGGTTCCTTTATACTTTTCTTTTAAGTTGTGTAAACTACTTTTTAAACTCATCTTTTTATAATATTTTTCATTTTGCTGAAGAAAATGAATTTTTAACCAATCTCTTTTATCATTACGTCCAACCCTTTTCTGATAATGGCTTGATGCGGTTGTTTAGAAACGCAAATAAATTCTGTTAACGCAAAATCTTCAGGAGCGACTTCATACATTCCTAATCCTTCCATCTCATCTAAATCTTGATATTTACAAGCTTTAAGAATCTGCAACGGAAAAATATCCAAAGGAAATACTTCTTCATAGTTTCCGGTCAATACAAAAGCTCTGTGTTCGCCATTTGTATTGGTATCCAAATCATATTTTTTATTAGGAGTCAACCAAGAAAAAGTCAGAGCTCTTGAGGTCGATATTTTATCGAAAACTGGTTTGGTCCAACCGAAGAACTCATAATCGTTCCCTTCTGGAATCACAGTAATTGTATTGCTGTAATAATCTAAATATCCATCAGGCTTTACCTGTTTTCCGGACAATACATTTCCAGAGATAATTCTGTCGTTACTATCCTTATCAACTCCATTATCATAAACCATTGTTGCAACTTCACTACCTATTTTGGTGACGAAATATCTTGGCTTTTTAATTGAAGAACCTGCTAACGCAATAATACGCTCCGCATTGAATTTACCAGTTAATAAGAGTTCACCAATAATGACCAAATCTTGTGCTGCAACCGTCCAGACAACTTCACCTTTATTTACTGGACTTACTTTATTGATTAGTGTGCCTACATTCCCAGAAGGATGTGGCCCCGAAACCTTGTGCAGTGTAATTCCTGACAAACCTGATAATGGCGAATTTGACTTAGCACCCACACTCACGTGAACTTCACCATCTGTCAACTTTCCTAAAGCATTTACTGCAGCTTGAAGTTCAGCTTCTTTACCTTTTAAAACATAATCTAAATCGGCTACCAACGGGGCACTTGCATAACCAGAAATAAAAATGGCCTTTGGTGTCCCTTCAGTTTTCGCGATGATGTCGTAAGGACGTTGTTTGATAAATGGCCAGCAGCCTGACGCCAATAAATGAGATTTAACCGTCTCCGCATCAGCGCCATCGAGATTAAACTTACCATGCTCCACATAAGTTTGCTCTTTGTCCGCTTGGAATTTAAGAGCTAGGATTCTACGTTTTTCACCACGTGGAATGTCAATAACCTCTCCAGAAACGGGAGAAACAAATTTAACCGACTCATCATTCTTATCGTAAAAAACTGGTTCTCCTGCTTTTACTTTAGCGCCTTGTTTTACGATTAATTTTGGAGTAACACCGTGGAAATCTTCTGGTCGTAGCGTATAAAAGTTACTGATAATGGCCTTTTCAACGGTTTTTTCAGCTTCGCCTTTTAACTTAATGTCGAGACCTTTTTTAATCTTAATGTCGTTTGACATATTATAAATCTATTTGTTAATAGTCTAGGTAATATAGATTCGTCATAAAGAAAAATCCGTGCAAATTTACAAATTTATAATACAGATTTCATAATAATTATTGTAAAATTTGTTAGCCTATGACTGTATAAAAATTAAGGCACAAATTTTGTTTATCTTTACAACTCAAAGCATCACTAAATGACATTAAAGCTTCAACATCTTATTGTACTTGTTCTGTTTCCATTATTTACATGGGGACAAGTACTGGAAACCAATCCACCCAATTATATCAAAACCATCACTTTTAAGGGTAGCCAACAGGAAAGCCAATTGCCCATTTTACGGCTTGGCGAACCCTTGTTTCTCGAGTTTGATGCGCTTAACGGTAGAGAGGAAGATTTCTATTACGTGATTGAGCATTTTAATTTTGATTGGACACCTTCTCCATTGGTAAAATCGGAATATTTAAGTGGTTTTGATAACCAGCGTATTTTCAATTATGAGAATTCTTTCAATACCTATCAAATTTATTCCCATTACAGCTTAAGAATTCCCAATCAACAAACCAAAGGTATCTTAAAAACAGGAAACTACATTATTTCCATTTGGAATGAGAACGACCAAATGGTCTTTTCAAGAAAGTTCATGGTTTATGAACAGGCTGTTACAGTCGGTGTAAGTATTAAGCGTTCAAGGGATGTCAAATTCATTGAGGAAAAACAAACTGTTGATGTTGTCATTGCGAACAATAGTTTTAATTTCAACAACCCGATGGAAACGGTTAAAACGGTCATATTGCAAAATAACAATCTCAATACCGCGATCATTGGCATAAAACCTCAATATATTTTAGGGAATGAATTGATCTACAAATACGTGTCTGAAACGAGCTTTTGGGCAGGAAATGAATATCTTTATTTTGAAAACAAGGACGTTCGTGCAGCTAATATTGGTGTACAGTTTATCGATCTTCGAGAAATCTACCATAATTTTCTTTTTACCAATTCGAGTAGAGCGAATAGCCCATATACTTACTTTCCAGACATCAATGGAAATTTTGTGATCACGGCAATTGATAGAGACAATGTCGCTATTGAAGCCGACTACACGATGAATCATTTTAAGCTGTTTTATCCATTTTTGAAACCGGGTCAACGACTATTTGTCTATGGTAATTACAATAATTATGCATTGGAAGCTGAAAATGAATTAATTTATAATTCTGAATCTGGTGTTTTTGAATGCGCCTTACGGATGAAACAGGGATTTTATAATTACAAATATGTAGTGGTAGAGCCAAATGGAACACTAACCGAAGGAGCTATAAGCGGTAACTTTTGGCAAACCGAGAACAACTACAAGGTTTTGGTCTATTATAAAGATTTAGGGGCTCGTTACGATCGATTGATTGGAGTTGGAGAAGGTTCTTCGGTAAATATTTCCAATTAAAATTAATTTTTGGATATTTGATGCGACCAAAGGTCAATCATTAAAAATACTTCTAATTAAATGACCGAAGATTTAAAGCTTTTCAATGAACTCGTTGAACAGTTACTGACACAAGAGAAAGAAAATCCTGTTGCTAGACCTATAGACACTGACAAGCTCTACCAAACATTGGATCTCGAGCTTAACGAAGAACCTTCCATTGACGAAGATTTCAAAGATACTTTAACAAAAATCATTAAAAGCACCCCAAAAACCGCCTCCACCTCTTTTTTCAACCAATTGTTTGGAGGTCGATTAAGTCGGGCCACGCTAGGCGATTTATTGGCTGTGATGCTCAACAATAGCATGTACACCTATAAAGTGGCAGGGCCACAAGTGGGTATTGAAAAAACCATTCTTCATAAAATTTGTGACATCATCGGTTATGGTGAACATAGTGATGGCACATTTGTCCCAGGTGGATCCATGAGCAATTATATGGCAATGCTGATGGCTAGAGACAAATACGACGCTGCCATTAGGGAGACAGGAGTGCAGACCAAAATGGTGATTTATACTTCAGAGACTTCGCATTACTCCATTGCTAAAAATGCGTCATTTATGGGAATCGGTCGAAATCAGGTTCGATTTGTGAAGATCGACCATCTTGGAAAAATGCGTGTCGACGATTTGGAAGACAAAGTACAAAAAGATTTGAAGGAAGGGAGCCATCCATTCTTTGTAAATGCTACTTCGGGCACTACAGTTTTAGGTGCTTTTGATGATATTTCAAGTATTTCCAAGGTGTGCAAAAAACACAAGCTCTGGTTACATGTAGATGGTGCGTACTGTGGATCGGTGATTTTTAGTGAGCAGTATAAATTTCTGGTAAAAGGTTTAGAATTGTCAGATTCTTTTAGTGTGAATGCCCATAAAATGTTAGGTACGCCTCTAACCTGTTCCATAATCGTTACCCAAGATAAAAAATATTTGTATCAGTCTTTTTCAAATGAAGCTGAATATCTTTACCAAACTGATGATGACGAATTTAATCTTGGTAAAATCTCTATGCAATGCGGAAGACGGAATGATGCACTGAAATTGTGGACATTGTGGAAATCAGTTGGAACTAAAGGTCTGGAAAACATTGTAGATAAACAATTTGAGTTGGCTGATATCGCGAGAAATTACATTAGAAACCATAGCGATTACACATTATATAGTTTTGACGACTCCATTTCGGTATGTTTCAACTACAAAAATATTCCAGCAAAAAAACTATGTACTCTACTCTATGAACATTCAGCATTAATGGTTGGTTTTGGAACCTTTGAAAACAATGAATTCGTAAGACTTGTGACCATCAATAGCTTACTTAATGAAAAAGACATTTTAAATTTCTTTTATACTCTTGAGGAATTTGTAAATCATCACGACTTTAAGTGATTAAACATTTAACCTTGAAAAACTGTTAAAAATCGAATATAAAGCTTATAAATACTGAAAAGTCTCAAAAATAATTTATATTTATAAAAATTCGCTAACTATACTCATGGTACAACAAGTAACAAGCGGCATAAAAATTTCTGTAGAAACTACTTTTGAAGGTACTTTCTATAAGAATTATAAAGTGCATTTTGCATTTGGTTACAAAGTGACCATTGAAAACCAGTCAAAAGATTCTGTTCAGTTAAACTCACGACACTGGAAAGTTCTAGATGCCTTAAACAATATAGAAATTATTGAAGGTGAAGGGGTCATTGGCAAAAAACCTGTTTTAAAACCTGGTGAAGCTCATTCTTACACTTCAGGTTGTTTATTAACCTCACCATTCGGTGCGATGCAAGGCCATTACAACATGGTCAATTTTACGAATACCAATAAATTTAAGGTTTACATACCATCATTCAAGTTGAGTGCGCCTTTTGCACTGAATTAATCAGCTCGTTTTTTTCAAAAAATCAAATCGAAACGTCTTTCCATTCTGTCTGACATGGATAAAATGGCAATTGGAGTATGGTACAAATTCATAATTCGCTGTGCTGTCAAAACCTGATTCAGAAATTCTAAAAATACCATCTACATCAACATTTCCATAAGGAGAAATTCGTCTCAAACGATAGTGTAACGCATGGTCCAAACTATATAACTCAAACCATGCACCTGCACCGATTCCACTTAACCATTGGGCGTTTTTATGATGAATTGAGTTTGTTTTTGGTTTTAAATTGCCTTCAAGATTTGGATGATGGTGCTTCAAGCGATCCAAAAATAATTTTATGTTTTCTTTAAACTTTGAAGACTTGAAAGTAGCTATGGCACCTGTCTCCGAAACTTCATATATTTTCCGTTGGGTATCAGCAATCAACACATTTCCGATGGTACTTGGTGTAAACCATTTTGAAATCTTCAATTTTTTCTTGATGTTTTTATTGGTCGTACTTGCTATCAAGGTATCAGTGACAAAACGGGAACAATTGCTTCCTGCTTTTCCAAATGCGGCATACTTTATCAAGCCTTCATTTTGAAGTTTTTCGATATAATTTTTTGCGGCATCATAGTTAATTTCATCACAGACTGATGCCAACATCGTTCCTTCACCATGTGTCAATCTGGGATGGGTTGCCAAAAAAATCAAGATCTCGTCTAAATTGATAATTGTATTATTTTGAAGGGTCGCATGCAACTGAAAATCCAATTCATGATCTGTTAATTTACCTCGTCCTCTCCCTGTTGCGAGTGGTGTCACATAACGTCCAAAATCATAATAATCGAGATTTCCATTGGATGCATCAATCAAAACAAGCGCAGCATGTCCTGCTCTCAAATAGTTTTTTTTGCCAATACCGAACAAGTACATTTGGGATACAATCCATTCGGTGGAAATGCGAACAATGGTTTCGGGATAGGCGACAGTGATAATGATTCCAGTAGTATTCATAATGAATTTTGAGGCAATTTGGCCCACAAATCAATTCGCAACTTACAAAAAATAACGCTTACTTTATGCTCGGTTTTAACGATGATTCAAACAGAAACTCATCAAAAAATTGTACCTTTGCATCTGAAAATTATTAAACTTTTAAAAGCAAATTACACATGGGAAAAGGATTTTTCAACGTACCAGTCGCTATCAATGAACCCGTAAAAACGTATGCACCGGGATCACCGGAAAGGGAAGATGTAAAGAAAGCATATACCAAAATGTTCAATAGCAAAGTGGAGGTGCCGATGTATATTAACGGTAAAGATGTTAAAACCAAAAACACCCGAACCTTATCACCTCCGCATGACCATCAGCATATTGTGGGAACATATCATTTAGCAGAAAAACAGCATGTAGAAGAAGCCATCTCAACAGCTTTAGAAGCCAGAAAATCTTGGTCGCAACTGCCGTGGGAACAGCGAGCTGGAATTTTCTTGAAAGCCGCAGAACTTATTGCTGGGCCTTATAGAGCTAAAATCAATGCCGCGACCATGATAGCGCAATCAAAAAATATTCACCAAGCAGAAATTGATGCCGCTTGCGAATTGATAGATTTCTTACGATTTAATGTACAATTCATGTCGGACATTTATATGGAACAGCCCGAAAGTACAAGCGATGCATGGAATAGAATCGAATACCGTCCGCTTGAAGGATTTACGTATGCCGTGACACCATTTAATTTTACAGCTATTGCTGGAAATCTTCCGTCCTGTATGGCATTGATGGGTAATGTGGTGGTTTGGAAACCTAGTGACAGCCAAATTTATTCTGCTAAAGTCATTATGGATGTCTTCAAAGAAGCTGGTGTGCCTGCAGGTGTTATCAATGTTGTTTTTGGAGATCCAAAAATGATCACTGATGTGGTATTATCAAGTCCAGATTTTTCAGGCTTGCACTTTACTGGATCAACTGAAATATTTAAAAAGTTATGGAAACAGATTGGAAACAATATTGAAACCTATAAAACCTATCCAAGAATTGTAGGAGAAACAGGTGGAAAAGATTTCATAGTGGCGCACAAAACCGCAAATGCAAAGCAAGTTGCAACGGCAATTGTGAGAGGGGCCTTTGAGTTTCAGGGTCAAAAATGTAGTGCAGCTTCAAGGTCATACATCCCAAAATCACTTTGGAGTGATGTCAAAAAATATGTTATTGAAAATGTTAATTCCTTTAAAATGGGTTCTCCTGAAGATATGAGCAATTTCATTACAGCCGTAATTCATGAAGGATCTTTTGACAAGCTCTCATCCTATATAGACCAAGCGAAAAAAGATAAGGACGCCGAAATAATTGTCGGTGGTAACTATGATAAATCTAAAGGCTATTTCATCGAACCAACGGTAATAGTCACAACAAGTCCAAAATATTCTACCATGTGCACTGAACTTTTTGGACCAGTCATGACAATCTATGTTTACGAGGATAAAGAGTACAGTAACACTTTAAAATTGGTTGATGAAACCAGCCAATATGCCTTAACAGGAGCAATCTTGGCAACTGATAGATACGCCATTGAGGAGGCAACAAAAGTATTACAAAACAGTGCAGGTAACTTCTATATCAATGACAAGCCAACTGGCGCTGTGGTAGGACAACAACCTTTCGGTGGTGCGCGAGCTTCTGGCACCAATGATAAAGCAGGTAGCGCCCAAAATTTATTGCGTTGGGTCTCACCAAGAATGATAAAGGAAACATTTGTGACACCAACTGATTATCGCTATCCGTTTTTAGGTTAATATTCTTGATTTTAATTATAGAATCCTCAAAATATATTTTGAGGATTTTTTTTTGTTTTTATCATAAATAACTGATAAAATTCATTTTATAAAAAAACTTAGTATCTTTAAATCATACAACTAAACCAATTATTAAATGAAAAAAGATTACTTGCTATTTTTACTATTCAGTCCTTACTTATTCGCGCAAACACCTGGTAGCGAAAGTGCCATAATCGATTTAAATGCTACAATTCCCTATCAAGGTGTTGAGGATACTACGCCACTTTTAGGCTCTGGTCAATACAAAATTTATTATGATAATATAGATGGGGTTTTGGATAAACCTATTTTCTTCGTAGATGGCTTTGACCCAAATGATTCTAGAGATATTCCATCAATGTACAATCTTTTAAATTATGGCAATCCAGTAATGAATCTCGGTGATTTAATAAGAGACCAAGGCTACGATTTAGTGGTATTAAACTATGAGGCCATATATTTGAGTCCAACCGATGGCACGACACCAATATTGGGTGGTGCAGATTATATTCAGCGTAATGCCTTTACTTTAATTGAACTTATAAATACAATCAACAATCTCAAAGTAGGTTCGGAAGAGAATGTTGTTATTGGCCCAAGTATGGGAGGTCTGATTTCTAGATATGCCTTGCGTTATATGGAACAGAATACAATGGATCACGAAACGCGTTTGCATATTTCATTTGATGCGCCTCATCGCGGAGCCAATGTCCCTATTGGCATACAGTACTTATTTAATTATATGGTAAATGGCGATCCGGGAATTACCGAAGCCGAACCTTTAGTAAGTGGACTATTAAACAGTGCCGCCGTCAAGCAAATGTTGATAGACCATTATTTAGGACATGTCGATGGCTCTGGGGTGATTCAAGATAATTCAACACATACTCCTAAAGGTGCTCCAAATTTTAGAAATGACTTTCAAAATGAATTGGACGCCATGGGATTTCCTCAAAATGTTAGGAATGTGGCCATTACTAATGGCAGTGGCAACGGACAAATGACGGGTTCACCGGGTTTGGAACTCATAAACCATACGTTTGACACTGGCCCAGTTCCTTTTCCTCCATTCGGGAATATCAATACCAGAGCTATCATGTCTGTCCACTTTACACCCGAAGCCAATCAAAATATTGAAGTCACTAATTTTATTGGCCAAGGTTTTCTATTCGGAGCATGGTTTGATGCATTTACATTTAATGCCAATGCACAATCAACAAGTACTTCAGACGGATTAGACAGTGCGCCTGGAGGACAGTTTGATATGTTTTCTTTTGATGACGGAAGCAACCCATTAATATCAGAGTTTGTGGATAATTTAAATTCGCAGTACTTTAATTTTATTCCAACCTTAAGCGGGTTGGCCATTAGCAATGAACCTAACTGGTATTCAAATCCTAATACTAACGATTCTCCATTTGCAAATACTTACATCCCATCCAACAATGAGCCACATGTTACTTTAACTCAAGGGAATGTTGCTTTTGCATTAGCTGAAATTTTTGAAGAAACTCTAAGTATTACTGTTGAAACTACTACTGTATTTAAATTGCAGCAAAATCCCGTACGTCATGAATTGGTTCTTTTAAGTAATCATAACTTTGACAAGTCTATTATCTCTATTTTTGATATGACCGGGAAAAAAGTTTTTGAAATGTCAACATCCATTTCCAATAGAACCCATATTCCATTAAATCTCGACAGCGGATTATATCTATTGAATGTTCAAACGAGCAATAATTTTGTGTACAAAACAAAACTAATCGTAAAATAAATAATTGAACATCAAAATTATAAGGGCTAAATCAAGATGTTTTAGCCTTTGTATTTAATCGGAAGATGTACTACTTTTTTAGTGTCAAAAAAGTCTTCTTTGAAGTAGTCCTTCATATTATAAATAGTTGTTGTTCTAAAAACCTGAAGCTCTTCGGTCAAATCGCCGCCTTTGAGATATAAAATGCCATTTTTGATCTCGTGATTCTGCTTTTTGGCAATTTTGTTCTTTACCCAACCAACGAAAACAGGCATTGTTGTGACTGCCCTGCTCACAATAAAATCAAATTCTCCTTTTACATCTTCTGCCCTTCCATGAGTTGTTTTAACATTTTTCAAACCTAAACTTTCGGCAACGCCATCCACAACTTTTAATTTCTTACCAACGCTGTCCACTAAATGGAATTGACTATCGGGAAACAGGATCGCCAAAGGAATTCCAGGAAATCCTCCTCCCGTTCCAACGTCCAATATTTTTGATTTTGGTTTAAAAGAAATGACTTTTGCAATCCCCAACGAATGCAAAACATGTCGTAAATAAAGTTCGTCAATATCCTTTCTTGAAATCACATTGATTTTAGAGTTCCAGTCTCGATACAGTGCTTCCAATTGCTGAAATTGTTTGATTTGAGATTCCGAAATATCAGGAAAGTACTGTTGAATTAAGTCCATTAAGATGAATTTTTAACAAAAATAGGTAATTTTATATGCATATTTTTAGTATAATCTTACCATGACCGCATTATTTATTGATTATCTTTGCCGCAAAGCTTTGATAACACCAAGTTTAGCGTTATCATAAAAACCCTAATAAAATGACACAGCAAACTCTTTCATTTTCTCGATCTGATTCTGCAAAATTTTTCAGGACGCTCAACAAACGTGTGAATGATTATTTTAAAGATAACAACATACAACGCACAGGTAATTGGAAACTATGGGTAAAAACCGTAGTGATGTTCTCACTCTTTTTAGCTCCTTATTTTTTAATACTTACACTTAATTTGCCTTCTTGGGCCATGCTTCTTTTAACAATTGTTATGGGAATCGGTATGGCTGGTGTTGGAATGAATGTGATGCATGATGGTAATCATGGATCGTTTTCCAACAAAGAATGGATTAACCGTTTAATGGGTAGCAGTATCTATATATTGGCAGGTAACGTTTACAACTGGAAAGTGCAGCACAACGTATTACATCATACCTATACAAACATCCATGGTCATGATGAAGATTTGGAAGCAGGTCGTATCTTGCGTTTCTCCAAGCATGCAAAATGGCATAAATACCACAGGTTTCAACACTACTATTCAGTTTTGTTATATGGATTATTAACTATTAATTGGGCTATTACGACCGATTTCATGCAGATGAAACGTTATTTAAAGCGCAAATTATCTTATGGAAAATTCCCAAACCCAGCGACTGAATGGAGTAAATTGGTCATATCAAAAATTATTTATGTATCCATTTGGATTGTGTTACCAATATTATTGACTGATATCGCTTGGTGGAAACTTTTGATCGGCTTCTTTTTGATGCACTATGTTGCCGGCGTTATTTTAAGTGTTGTGTTTCAATTAGCACATGTTATGGATGAAGCAGAAATGCCTCTACCCGAAGAAAATGGTACTATGAAAAATTCTTGGGCCATCCATCAATTGGCAACAACTGTCAATTTTGGAACAAAAAACAAATTAGTTAATTGGTTTACAGGTGGATTGAATCACCAAGTAGAACACCATATTTTTCCGCACATCAGCCATGTCCATTACACTAAAATATCTCAAATAGTTAGAGATACGGCAAAGGAATTTAACCTACCATATAAGGAATACAAAACGACTCGAAAAGCCATCATTGCCCATTTTAGATTTTTAAAGGAAATGGGAATGAAACCCGCTATTCAAGCATAATTTTATTATTGAATGAACCAACTTTCAGATAGAGTTTTAGGCATGTCCACGTCTGCTACATTAGCAATGGCAGCAAAAACAAGGGAGCTTAAAGCAGAAGGCAGAGACATCATAGGCTTGAGTCTTGGCGAACCAGATTTCAACATTCCAGATTTTATAAAGGAAGCTGCGAAAATAGCGATTGATGAGAATTACAGTTCGTATTCTCCCGTAGATGGGTATGCTGAATTAAAACATGCCATCATTACAAAATTCAAACGTGACAATGGGCTAACATATACCCCTGGACAAATTGTTGTTTCTACAGGTGCTAAACAATCTTTGGCTAATGTTGCTGCCGTAATGTTGAATAAAGGTGATGAAGTCATTTTACCTTGCCCTTACTGGGTGAGTTATAATGATATTGTAAAATTAAATGAAGGTGTTCCCGTAGAAGTTCAAACATCGATTGAAAACGATTTTAAGTTGACAGCGGCTCAATTAGAGGCAGCAATTACACCAAAAACAAAAATGATTTGGTACAGCTCACCTTGCAATCCAAGTGGATCGGTTTATAGTAAAGAAGAATTAAGATCTCTGGCTGACGTGCTTCAAAAATATCCAAATATCATTGTGGTTTCTGATGAAATCTATGAACATATCAACTTTGTCGGTGAGCATGTAAGTATGGCCCAATTTGATGATATGTTTGATAGAACAGTAACTGTTAATGGTGTGTCTAAAGCCTTTGCCATGACAGGATGGCGAATTGGTTATATAGGTGGTCCAGAATACATTGCAAGAGCTTGCAACAAAATGCAAGGTCAAATCACAAGTGGTGCCAACAGTATTGCACAACAAGCAACCATTACAGCTTTAAACGAACCGCCATCTCGTATCAAGTTTATGGTGGATAAATTTAAAACACGCCGTGATCTCATTATTTCATTGTTGAATGATATTCCAACCTTTAAGAACAACGTTCCTGAAGGTGCTTTTTATGTTTTTCCTGATATTTCCTATTATTTTGGAAAAGAGTTACGTGGTCACCAAATCAAAAATGCAACCGATTTTTCTTTGTATTTATTAGAAGAAGCATTGGTAGCAACCGTTACAGGTGAAGCTTTTGGAAATCCAAATTGCATCAGGCTATCTTATGCTGCATCAGAAGAACAGATAATCGAAGCCGTGAGAAGGATTAAAGAGTCTTTAAAATAAGTGTTACATCTCCAAGGACCAACAGTTCTTTAAAGCAATGGGCTAACCAAATAGGGCTAGAATAACAGCCGTAAATAATGTTAGTCTTATAAGTGTCTCAATACTTTAAATCATTGGTTATTATCGATTCCTCCAAAAGAAAGGCGTCAACAAAATCAAAACCGTAAACAATTCAAGACGTCCTATGAGCATTAGGAAAGAAGACCACCACTGCGCCAAAGGCGGCAAAGCTGCGTAATTATTAACTGGCCCAAAATTACCCAAAGCAGGACCAATATTGCCCAAACTAGATGCAGACAACCCAATTGCAGATTGAAAATCGATTTGAAACATCGAAAACACCAATGCACCAACTATGAAAGACAGCATATAAAGAATAAAAAATCCTAGGATATTAAAAACAATATCACCAGAAATAGCTTTTGAGTTATAGCGAACTGGCAAAATTGCGTTTGGATGCAAGGAACGTTTGAATTCCAGAAAACCGTTCTTTATCAAAATTAAATGACGCATCACTTTTACACCACCAGCTGTACTTCCTGCTGACCCACCTAAAAACATGATACCAAAGAATAAGATAAGCAAAAATGGTGTCCATAAGGTATAATCTGCAGAAATAAAACCAGTAGTGGTTATGATAGTCAACACTTGAAATAAACCGTGCCTAAAAGATGCTTCCGCTTTTCCCCAAACTTGTGGGTGATCAATTGTCGAAATTGCAAAATCTGCCTTAAAATAAACGATTAATGCAACGATAACAGTAAATGTCGCGATGAACCTAAAATACCATCGTAACTCTTCATCTCCCAACGCCCGCTGAATTTTTCCTTTGAAGGCATAATAACTCAAAACAAAATTGGTTCCCGCCAAAAACATAAATGCCATGACTATATATTGAATAATTGGCGTATCATTCCAATAGGCCAAACTCGCATTTTTTGTAGAAAAACCACCTGTTGACAAGGTGCTCATCGAATGATTGATGGCATCAAAAAAAGACATACCTGCCGCTTGTAGGAGAATAGTTTCTGCAATAGTATATCCAAAATAGATCAGCCATAACCGTTTAGCAGTATCTGTAATTCGGGGATGTAATTTATCCGAACTTGGTCCTGGAGCTTCGGCACTGAAGAGCTGCATCCCTCCAATTCCTAAAAGTGGTAATATGGCTATTGCCAAAACGATGATTCCCATACCACCAATCCAATGCGTTGTGCTTCTCCAAAATAACACTCCTTTCGGTACGATTTCAATATCAGTTAATATGGTTGCTCCAGTAGTTGTATAACCAGACATAGTCTCAAAAAAAGCACTGGTAAATGTAGGAATGACATTCGTTACCATATATGGAATCGCACCGGAAACAGCCATGACGATCCAACCAAAAGTTACAACAATGTAACCTTCGCGCTTATTCATAACTTTGCTGTGCTTTTTGGTAATCAACATCAGAATCACTCCAACGATCAACACTGTAATTCCAGATGTAAAGAGCTCTAAAGTCATTCCATCATTGTAAAGCAAACTGACCAATGTTGACACTAGCATAAATCCGCCATTGAACAATAGCAACAATCCGAAAAAATGAAAAATAATTTTAAAGTTTAATTTCGACATTGTTTAAAAGAAAAACTTTTCGACTTCGGTAATCGACCTTGGTAAGCAGCACACCACAACTCGGTCACCACTTTCAATTTTAAAACTACCAAGCGGGATCTTTCCTTCTCCATTTCTAATGACTCCGCCAATAATAGCAGAACGCGGAAAATCTAAATCTCTAATTTGCTTGTTGGTAATCTTTGTTTTTGGCTTTACTTTAAATTCCAGCAGTTCGGCATTCATGTTGTTCAATTTGGTCATGGCCACAACCTCACCTTTGCGAATATATCTAAAAATATTATTGGCCGCTAAAAGTTTTTTATTAATCAGGGTGTCGATTCCGATGGATTGAGATAACTGATAATAATCCATGTTTTCTACTAAAGCTATCGTTTTTTTAACGCCTTTTGACTTAGCCACCAAGCATGACATTATATTAGTTTCCGAATTACCTGTTACTGCAATAAAAGCATCCATATTGCTAATGTTTTCTTCTTCAAGCAATTCAGCATTTCTACCATCTCCATTAATTATCAAAGCATTAGGTAAATCATCGGCTAACTCGAAGGCGATTTCTCTATTGCTTTCTACTAGTTTGACATTAAAATTACTTTGACATAAATCTCTCGCAGTTTTAAAACCAATTTTACTTCCACCAAGAATCATGATGTTTTTAATGTCAATTTTAACCCTTCCCGATAGTTCAAATAATTCTTCATCTCCTCCTTTTGACGTGATGAATACAACTTTGTCACCTTCTTTAAATTGAGTGTCGCCGCGAGGAATAATTGTATATTGAGTACCAAACCGCTGAATTGCGATAGGTACGAAATGTAATTCTGGAAAACTTTTAGCAGCCTCTTTAACTGTTTTATCAACAAATGTTGCTGTTCTGGATAATCGTATACTTAACATTGTTAGTGCACCTTCCTCGAACTCGTAGTTATCATTAAAACCATATTGGTTCAATAATAATTCAATCTCCGAAGCAGCCAAGGCTTCCGGCGAAATTAATTCGTCGATTCCAAATTTAGAAAATCCCACAAACTCTTTATGATCTATGAATTCAGAATTCGAAATCCGAGCAATCGTTCGTCTTGCTCCAAGCTGTTTCGCCAGTACACATGCCGTAATATTTGTAGTTTCTGAAGACGTGACGGCAATGAACAAATCACAGATGTCTATTTTGGCATCCTTAAGAACCGCAATTGAAGTGGCATCGCCTTTTATCACCCTAATATCTAAATGGTCAATAGCATAGACGAGACTTTCTTTTTTAGTATCGAGCAAGGTAATTTCCTGAGATTCGAAAGACAGTAATTTTGCTAAATGGAATCCAACTTCACCAGCTCCAGCAATGATTATTTTCATGTGTATGAGAATTCAAAAAAACAAACAAATATACTACAATTTTGAGAGAGCGTTGTAAATCAACGTTAAAAAGAAACAAGATTGTTCCAACGAATTGCAACGGCTAGAGTCAAGAGTCTAGCCTAAATTGTTTAACATGTCTAAATCAAATATTTTACCTTATTTCTTGGAGCAAAGCGGTCTTAAGTCTTTTATTCAGCGTTTGATTTGAAAACTAATCCTTTATTCTATCTTTGTCAAAAATTAAAGGATGTCGGAAAAAGTAACCCCTTACAAGGATAGTGATTTGAACAAAAAGGAGCAAGTCACTAAAATGTTCGATGCGATTTCGAAAGAATACGATGGACTTAATCGTGTGATTTCTTTTGGTATTGATGTAAAATGGCGAAATAAAGTAGTAGACATCGTAGCACAACATCAGCCCCAGAATGTATTGGATATTGCAACGGGAACAGGTGATTTGGCAATCAGCCTCTCAAAAACAACGGCCAGTGAAATTATCGGACTTGATATTAGTGCAGGTATGCTTGAAGTTGGAAGACGAAAAATTTCACATAAACAATTGGATTCAAAAATAAAAATGATTGTTGGTGATTCGGAAAACCTTCCCTTTGACGACAATACATTTGATGCCATCACAGTAGCTTTTGGCGTCAGAAATTTTGAACATCTTGAAAAAGGTCTCGCAGAAATTTATCGAGTTTTAAAACCTAATGGCATTTTTGTTATTTTAGAAACCTCTGTACCAACGAAAAGTTTTTACAAAACAGGTTATTCCTTTTATACGAAATATATATTGCCTACTATTGGCAAAGTTTTTTCAAAGGACCAATCGGCATATTCATATTTAAGTGAATCAGCATCAAAGTTTCCTTATGGAGAAGCCTTAAACAATATTTTACGACAAATTGGGTTTAATAGTGTCAAAGACTTGCCTCAAACCTTTGGTGTGGCGACAATTTATAAAGCATCCAAGTAATTTTATGAAAAAAATAATCATTGTTTTTCTATTCACTATCATAGGTCATTCGGCTACAGCACAATTATTTAGTAAAGAAAAGATTCTTAATGATGCCAACGGCGGCAAGGGCACCATGGACAAAAACCTTTTAAATTGGGGTTATTTCTTTGGTCTGAATAGCTATGACTTCAAATTTGAATATGAGCAGGACAAAAAAGATATTTTAGTTGAGGACAATTTTGGATTTAACGTAGGACTTATTGGAGATGTGAGGATCAACGATTATTTCAATGTACGCTTTGAACCTGGTTTATATATTACGCAAAGAAATCTGCAGTACGATCGAAGTTATTTTGATGGCGTTGAGTTTACCGATGCTGATTTGTTGAGAGAAGTGAAATCAACATACATCCATTTGCCTTTACTTTTGAAAATTTCAACTAAACGAATCAACAATATCAAACCGTTTATTGTTGGAGGCTTTTCTACAGCTATCAATCTTTCAAGTAATGAAGAAAACCCTGATGATAATAGTGCAGGTCAATTCAGATCGAAAAAAAATATGCTATTTTATGAGCTGGGGTTCGGGATTGATTTTTATCTTTTCTATTTTAAGTTTACACCAACTATACGAGGCATATTTGCACTAAATGATGAAGTGATTCGGGATGTCGATCCGAACAGTCCTTGGACAGGCAATATTACCACGATGAAAACGCGAGGTGTATTTGTGAACTTTACGTTTCAATAGATATCCAGTTTGTAAGACGTTAAATCATCAAGTTAAAGAATCACATTGAATTTTTATGATTCTCTCAAAAAACAATTCAGCGTCTCCTAAATTCGCTCAATAGAATGGCTGTTGCAGTGGCAACATTCAAACTCTCTGTACTTTGTGTATTACCATAAGGCGGTATGCCTATCTTTTTGTCAATCAAAGCTTCAATTTTAGAGGAAATACCATTGGCTTCATTTCCCATCACTACTATTCCTTCAGTGGGTAAAATATGATTGTAAATACTCTCACCTTCCATAAATGCTCCGAACTTTGGCAAATTTGTAGCTTTTAAATATTCTTCTAAATCTAAATAATGAATTGTAACCCTTGTCAAAGAACCCATGGTTGCTTGAACAACTTTGGGATTGTAACAGTCAACCGTTGCTTCACTACATACTAAATGTTCAATACCGAACCAATCACAAAGTCTAATAATGGTGCCTAAATTACCAGGATCACGAACCTCATCTAAAGCTAAAATCAAATTTGAATTTTCAACAGATTTGCTAATTGGAATTTCGAATAATGCCAAGGCCACATTAGGTGTCGTGAGATTGCTTATTTTTTTTAATTCTGCTTCAGTTATTGATGAGAATTTGTCAATTTCGACTTTAAAACTATCAATCGTTGAAAACAAATGATGTAACACAAACGAAGAATTCAAAAACTCATCAATGCCCTTTTTACCCTCTACTACAAAAAGTTGATGTTGATTTCTAAATTTTTTTTGGGATAAACTCGTAATTAATTTTATTTGGTTCTTTGTAAGCATCAAAATGTATTTACATTTGTTGTGTTTTCGATTTAAAATAAGATATTTTTTATGGACTAGTTTTTGTTTAGCAATAACAATCTTAAAACAGTAAATTTGAATTCAAATAAACAATAATTCAATAAGTATTGAATCACGCTCTCACAAAAATATCATTATTTACGCTAACTATCGTTCTTTTTACATCTTGTAATGCGATAAAACGTGTAAAAGAAGATGAGCATTTATTGACAAAAAATGCTGTATATGTCAATGATAAAAAGAACAATACCGAGCTTATCAATAATTTAATTTACCAAAGACCTAACGGAAAATTACTAGGCTTCCCTTTACGTCTGCATCTTTATAATCTTGCGCGTCCAAATATAGATTCTATTCTAAACGCTAAATACAGGAACCCTGACAACCCTAGAACTTTTGAGAAGAATCTACTATCTCTAAAGCAATATGAAGCGCTTATTCAAGCCAAGAAGAACATTAATAGTTGGTGGAAAAAAACCGGTGAGGCTCCTGTGATTTTCAATGAAGACAAAGCTGAAAAATCCAAAAAGCTACTCCGACAATATTATTTTAGTAAAGGATGGTTCAATGCCGAAGCTTCTTACACCGTTAACAAAACGGATGATCAAAGGGCTACTACGGAATATTTTGTCAAAACAGGAACACCTTATGTTTTGGATTCCATCAATGCAAAGATCAGCACGCCAAGCATT
>JAGXIE010000006.1 GCA_024635765.1 Flavobacteriaceae bacterium
GACTTTTGAGGCGCTTCTTCCGGGATTTGGCCATGTGCGAACAATAAGTTTGGATAATCTGTACTGTCAGTTTCCTCAACGATTTCTGCTAATTCTACAAAAAACGTCCACATGTTTAGAAAGTCATACACGTAAATAAGTTTTGTTACTGCTTCATGTACAACATTATTGATTATGGTTTCTGACATAAGTTTCACTTCATCTCCACTTTCACTTAAGTCGAACAAGGAATATTCTTCACCTTGGTTCCAATCGTCGTCACTTCGGTAAAAGGACGCCATTTCAGAACCTTCAAAACCAAATGATTGTGCTATTACATTGTGCAAATCCTCTAGTGTGTCAGTTTCACGTATTTCCAAATCTCGAAAGACATTATCTTCTGTATCGTTATCAAGGATAACTCTGAATCTATAAATCATACTCAAATATAATTTTTTTCTGTGATTATTTACTGAATCGATGCAAGGTAAACATCATAGCAGCTAGTAAAAAGAAAGCACCAACCTGATGCAGAACACCTAGCCAAACTGGTACAGCAAGCATAATTGTTAGCACTCCCAATAAAAATTGTAACCCAACCAAAATAAGCAAGGCATCAATACCTTTGCTTTGATAATTTGTTAGATTAAGTCTTTTGCCTTTATACCAAATGGCAAGAATGAAAATCACAACTACGTAAGCCAAGGTTCTGTGCACAAATTGAACGCCACTTCTGCCTTCTATGAAATTTTTATAAAAAGGCTCTAATTCGATGTATACGGTTTCATGAATTAGTTTGCCTTCGTTCATAAAAGGCCAGTGGTTGTGAATAAAGCCTGCATCAAGACCAGCAACAAAAGCGCCATAAATAATTTGGATAAATAGGACAACAAGACCCCAACGCACAAGATTTCTGAATTGCTTGTCAATTTCCTTTCTATTGGGAAATATCAAATCCAAAGCTACCCAAAATGTATAAGCAAAGGTTATAAAAGCGGTCGTCAAATGTGCCGCTAAACGAAAATGACTCACGTCTGGTCGGTCCACGAGGCCACTTTTGACCATATACCAGCCCAGAAATCCTTGAAAACCTCCTAGAAACATCAAAATAATTGATTTTTTTATCGTTGATGTTGAAAGCTGCTTTGTGATAAGGAAATAGGCAAATGGTATCAGAAATACAAGACCAATCATTCTACCTAGAAATCGATGGAACCATTCCCAAAAATAAATATCCTTAAAATCCTCCATTCCAAAATGAGTATTGAGTTTTTGATACTCTGGATATTGCTTATAAAGTTCAAATGCATCGTTCCATTCCGCTTCGTTCATAGGGGGAAGCGTTCCAGAAATGAGTTTATAGTTGGAAATTGAAAGTCCAGAATGTGTTAGGCGGGTGATGCCGCCAACTATCACCATTATAAATATGAGTACACAACCTGTGAGCAACCAGTAAATGACATTTTTATTGTCTTTTTTCATTTGATTATATTAATACAGTTTTTTTTTTTGCACCTCAAACACCAAACCTCAAACCTTAACAAGTCCTAATCGTTCACCTTCCTTCAACATCAAATCATAAGCAGCTTCGTATTCATTAGGAATATCGCCTTCGAGAATCGCTTCTTTTATAGTCTCCTTAATCATTCCAATTTCTTTTGAAGGTTTTAAATTGAAAGCCTTCATAATATCTTCGCCAGAAATAGGTGGTTGAAAGTTACGAATGTGATCTCGCTCTTCTACTTCAACGATTTTCTGCCTTACCAATTTGAAATTATTATGGTATTTATTGAATTTATTTGGATTTTTTGTGGTGATATCGGCTTCACAAAGCGTCATCAAGTCTTCAACATAATCACCAGCATCAAAAATCAATCGGCGAACTGCTGAATCTGTAACATAATCATCAGAAAGTGCGATAGGACGGGAACTCATGAACACCATTTTCTGAACAAATTTCATCTTGTCATTCAATGGCATTTTTAAGCGTTTAAAGAGCCTGTACACCATTTTAGAACCTTCAAATTCATGCCCATGAAATGTCCAGCCGACCTTTTTGCTGAATTTTTTAGTTGGGGCTTTCCCGATGTCATGTAATAAAGCAGCCCAACGCAACCAGACATCTTCCGTGTTTTTTGAAATATTATCGACAACCTCGAGGGTATGATAAAAATTGTCTTTATGCGTTTGACCTTCCACCTCATCGATACCTTTTAAGGCCGTTAATTCTGGTAGAATATGATCCAATAATCCTGTTTTTTCGAGCAACAAAAATCCAACGGATGGTTTTTTGCTTTCAAGAATCTTATTCAATTCCACAACGATACGTTCGTTCGTTATGATTTTAATTCGATCTTTATTTCTTTTAATTGCCTGAAGAGATTCTTCTTCTATAGTAAAGCCCAATTGCGTTGCAAACCTGATAGCTCGCATCATGCGTAAAGGATCGTCACTGTAAGTAATATCAGGGTTTAACGGTGTGCGGATTATTTGACGATTCAAATCCTCAATGCCTTTAAAAGGATCTAATAAGCGTCCATAATTTTCTTCGCTCAAATCGAGTGCTAATGCATTAATCGTAAAATCTCGACGGTTTTGGTCGTCTTCTAAAGTGCCATTTTCTATTATTGGGTTTCGACTATCCTCGTTGTAAGATTCTTTTCTCGCACCTACAAATTCAATTTCAATATCATCGTAGCGGAGCATTGCCGTGCCATAGGTTTTGAAAATCTGAACTTTTGGCTTGTTTGGAAGGTTTTTAGAAACCTGTTTCGCTAACTCGATACCGCTTCCTATTGCGACAATATCAATATCTTTATGAGAACCTCTGTCCAAAAAATAATCGCGTACAAAACCACCTATGACATAACTGTCTACATTCAATTCCTTTGCTGATTGTGAAATTGTTTTGAAAATTGGATGTTTTAAGACTTGCTCGTGGTTCATTTCCGAAATTGCAAAACTCAAATATTAAAATCCAATTCACTATTTGGAATTTGGAGCTTGTACTTTGAGGTTTATTTTCTAATAATTTTTACTTCCCCATTACTTCCCAACTTAATTATTGACGAAGGTTTGGCACAGATTTTTTCGTGATGCAAATTTACGACATAGTCCACACCTTTTAAAATGTCTAGGCTTATTTCTTTAAAGGATTTTGGGGTGGGTTCTCCACTAATATTTGCAGATGTCGAGACAATGGCACCATTAAAGCGTCTTAACAATTGGAAGCAAAAATCATCATTTGGTATTCTGATAGCAATGGTATTATCTGACGCAATTAAATTAGATGCCAGATTTTGAGGTTCGTCATAAATGATTGTAATAGGATCTTCTGTAACGTCAAGAATATCGTACGCCACTTCTGGGATTTTTTTGATGTATTTTTTCAACATTCGATCATCGGCTACGAAACAAATCAACGATTTACTATCCTCACGTTGTTTGAGTTTAAAAATTTTTGCTACGGCCTCAATGTTTGTGGCGTCGCACCCAATACCCCAAACTGTATCGGTAGGGTAGAGGATAAGACCACCAGATTTTAGAGTTTCCAGGGATTTATTGATATCTTGATTCATCATTTTTTCTTGAAAATATAAATTATTTCTTGACCATGATCATGTTGAAAGTTGATTGATTTCTTTTCAAATTCACTTAATTTAGTGCGATAGCCTTCCAGGTTCTCTTCCGTCACAATTAAATAGGAACCATTTTTAGTATTTTCAAGAATCGTTTCTAGATAAAAATAGCCAGGAAAAGCATAACCTATTTTTTCCAGATTGATGGATTTGTAATTGCATAGATAATAATAAGCGCAGGAAATTCCGTTTAAATATACTTGGGAACCATTTGGCACAGCTTGATTCAGTCTAGATAAATTTTCCTGCTGAATTTTATAATCTTCCTTTTGATGTTTAATAGTTGACACTGTTTTAAAACTCAATCTCAATACACCAACTAATATCAGGATATAAAACAAGGGTTTTGTTAGGAATCTTTGATTTGTGCTCATAACAAATCCAAATAAAATGATCACATAAGGAAAAATATATTGGAAATAATGATCGTAGCTTGCAAAAATAAATACTGTCATTGAAGAAAGCGCCAAAGTGGAGTAGAAGATTAAATCTTTAAAATTCTTGCCGGTTAAAAAGAATGGAATCAGATAAACAAATGGCATATACAATAAGCAATCAAAAAGATTTGAAACTTTAAAACCTGTATGCATGCCAGTACCAGTGCCTACATCGAATGTTTGACCTTTACCTAAAACAGACATTACAAATTGCAACAGATCCATTCCGTAAAACGCATAATAACCAATTAAGAGTATTATCGGAAAGGCTAATCCAATACCCAGAAATAGAAGTGATTTGAATAATCTATTGTTTCTTAAGACGATGTCTAGACCAATTGGTATCAAGAGGAATAAACCAAATTGTTTGGAAAGAAATGACAGGGATACAAATAATCCGCATAAAATCAACTTTTGGATATTGCCTGTTTGCCTGTAAATGAGATATTGTTGCAACGCTACTAACTGAAAAAGAACCGAAATAGGTTCTAACATAATAAAGTTGCCATCGTAAATAAGGCACATTACAAAAAATGTCAAGCTCAAAAACAGAGTCAATATTTTATTTAGGTTAAAATTCTTTAGAATTCTAAATAATAAGATCGTCGATAAAATCATAATAATATGATTTATCAATAAATGATAAACGAAAATTGGTGTTTCAATAAAATAATAGGGGATTCCAAGTATCCATATTGCTAAAGGATTGTAGGGTGATGAAATATCTAGAAAATAAATATTTCCGTCATGAATATCTCTCATCATACTCAAAAAATACCCAGAGTCTTGAGACACAAAAGGAAACAAAAAAAAAGCAATTATGGAAGCTACAGAGCAAAGTAATAGAATGACCGAAAAGCTACCTAAAATCTTATTGTCCCTGGTCATAAGCTACAATTTGATTGATGATATGATTCGTTTCCTCTAGAGTCAAATCATAAAATAAGGGTAATCGCACCAAACATTCGGTATAATGGTCTGAATTTGGAAGGTTGCGGCCATCATGGTATTCATGGTAATAAACGCTGGCATGAAGCGATAAATAATGGAACACGGCGTGTATATTGTTCTTTTTTAAATGTGCAATGAGTGCTGTCCTATGTTCGGGTGTTTTTGAAATAAGATAGAACATATGTCCATTTTGTGTTGCATAAGATGGAACCACGGGCAATTCAAAAGCCTTTAAATTTGCATTCTTTAACTGTGTTTCATAATGGTTCCAAATCTCTTTTCTTTTGGATTGGATGCTCTGTAAATTCTCCAGTTGTGCCCATAAAAAAGCGGCAATCACTTCCGAAGGCAAAAAGGATGAACCGATATCTACCCAATCATATTTATTGATTTCTCCCCGGAAAAACTTGGTTCTGTTGGTGCCCTTTTCCCATAAAATTTCTGCACGTTCAGAAAACTGCTCATCATTGATACAGATCATTCCGCCTTCACCAGAAATGATGTTTTTTGTTTCATGAAATGAAAACGCGGAGAGGTGTCCAATGGTTCCAAGTGGTTTCCCTTTATAAAAAGAATCAATTGCTTGTGCTGCATCTTCAACTACTAGTAAGTTATGAGTTGTTGCGATATCCATAATGGCATCCATATCACATGCAACACCAGCATAATGCACCACTACAATGGCCTTTGTTTTGGGAGTAATAAGTTCTTCAATAGTTGAGGGGTCAATATTAGGATTGTTGGAATATGAATCGGCAAATACCACTTTGGCACCTTGTCTGATAAACGCCAATGCGGTGGATACAAATGTGAAACTTGGTATGATGACTTCATCATCTTTCTCAATTTTGGCTAACATAGCACACATTTCCAAAGCATCGGTACAGGAGGTGGTCAATAAACATTTTTTGAAACCATACGTTTTCTCGAAAAACGCTTGACATTTTTTCGTGAACATTCCGTTTCCTGAAATTTTGCCACTCGCGACGGCTTCTTCTATGTATTTGGTTTCGTTCCCTGTAAGGAAAGGTTTGTTGAAAGGAATCATTGCTGTATTTTCCAATAGTGCTTAAGTATTAGTTCTTCAGATATGTGATAATTGTTTTTATTGTAAAATTGACACGCCATGGCGTTTTCTTTTTGTGTAGGGATTCTTAGTTCTTGAATACCTTCTGATATGCAATAGCTTTCAGCTTTTTTTAATAATTGCTTGCCATAACCTTTTCCTTGGGAATTTTCTGTCACGGCAATCAACCCAATGGATGCATGGTTGGGATTTTTTTTGATGGTCACAAAACCTAGAATGCCAGCCTTATTTTTGATAAAAAAAACTTTATCTGCAAATTTATGGTTTAAACTGTTATCAACCCATTTTTGATAGAGCTCCTTGAATTTTTGTACGGAAAGGTTGGGGTCCAATTTAAATCGACTGTATTTCCCACTTTCATAAGCAAGATCATAGAGTTGCTCGGGTGCTATCATTTGCTCGTCACTATCCTGAATATCCATTGATGCGAGTGGCGCTGTGTTTCCCGTTAAATTTTTAGAAAAGGTATGTTTTGTTTCTGTAAAAGTGTTTTTGAAATTGTCTAAAACAATAGTTGCGTTAGTTGATTGTTTTAGAATTATCCAATCAAACCCATCCAAATCTATGGTTAGGTACTTTTTAGATGTGTTTTTAATTGAAATTTCACCAACCTCCATTCCGAAAAAATCACTGTCCCAATCTAATCTATTTATGGTATACATGGTCTATAATATATATAGGTCGATTTTTGGTTTGATTGAAGGCTTTACTTAAATATATACCTATGACCCCAAGTAAGGTGATGATCATACCGGAGAAAAAACAAATAGAGATAAACAGAGAACTGTATCCCATAATGGCTATTTGGCCTGTAACGGCTTGGTAAAACACATAGATGGAACCAAAGAAAGATAGCAAGGACACGATGATTCCAAAATTGAGGAACAATCGCAAAGGTTTGTCTGAAAACGAAATGATGGTATTAAACGCAAGTTGGAATAATTTCATCCAACTATAACTGGTAGTTCCTTCCAGCCGCTCTAAATGTTCTACCTCTAGTGTTGTCTGCTTAAATCCTGTCCATTTTACGAATAAGGGAAAGAAAATGAGCGCGTCCCCGATGCGTAGCAAATTGTCTATGACCTTTTTGTGGTAGATGCCAAAATTGGCTATTTCACTATTGATATCCACGCCTGTAAAAAAATTAAATGTTTTATAGAATAATTTTGATGACATTTTTTTAAAAAATCCATCCTGACGTTTGGTTCGTCTGGCAAGAACGGCATCAAAACCTTCTTGCGCTTTTCGGTACAATGGAATTATTTCCTTGGGTTGATCTTGCATATCGCAATCCATGACCACAATCCAATTGCCTTTGGCGTGGGACAGTCCTGCCATAATTGCCGGATGTTGCCCAAAATTTCTGCTCAAACGAATGCAGGTTACTTCAGGGTGTTGTTTCGCCAATTGTTTCATTACTTTCCATGATCGATCAGGACTTCTATCATCGACCAGAATAATCTCAAATGTGAGAGATTCCTTCTGAAGCACCTGTTTGAGTTCGACAACCAGCTTATCAATGATTCGCTCAGCTTGGTAAACGGGACTAACTATTGATATTTCTGGTTTTTCTTTCATGAAATGGTTTGATTCCGATTTAGTGTGATAACGAAAATACTAATTGAAAGCGAGATTAAATAGACAAAATTTCATTATAGACAGATATGGTCTGTTTTGCCATAGTGTCTGCACTAAACGTTTGGATTACCAATTTACAGGCATTTTCAACGATATGATTTCTTAATTTTTCATCATTTAAAAGTAATAAGATATTTTCAGCAAGATCTTGATAATCTTTAATATTAGAAAGCAACCCATTTTCCTTATCAACCACTACTTCTGGAATTCCACCTGCTCTGGTAGAAACAACAGGAACTTTATAATAGAAGGATTCCAAAATAGTCAAAGGCAAACCCTCGCTCTTTGAACTCATCAGAAACACGTCAAATTGAGCAGTGTATTTAAAACCTTCTTTTAAAAAATCAGTAAATGTGATGTAATCTTCAAGACCTTTTTCCTTAACAGATGATTTTAAAGTTTCTGTAAAATCTGTGAATCTCCCAATTTGAAGAAAATGGATATTTCTAACTTTAAGTACATTTACTATATGATCGAGGGCGTTGACTAAAGTCATTAAGTCCTTGGCATCGACATGATTTGCAACATTTCCTATAATGATTTTGTCCTCTGGGATGTGAAAATCCTTATGGATGTCTTTGTCGTTATTATAATGTAGATCATTTAAATTTAGTCCGTCACGTACCACAATCAGTTTGTGGTGGTTTTTAGGATAAAGCAGTTGTTTAAAGCGTGTTTTTATGGCTTCTGTAACACATGTGATTTTTTTGATCCCTTTATAATTGTACTTGAATTTACTCAAAAAGCTAGAGCTAGTACTCATATCTTTTTTGGAAAAAATGGTTTTACAAGGTAATTTGTAAATAATATCACATAGCATGTACGTCAAGACAAATTTTCCATTATGAATATGGATGACGTCAATTTTATAATCCAAAACGGTATTTCTTAAATCTTTTAATAGTGTTTTGGAGTAAGCTTTATTGTTGGGAACGGCAATTATTTTTCCTTTTATGTCACCAACATAATCTAACAAAATGGAATCCTCGAAACAGAAAACATAACTCGTAACTTGGTTTTTATTTAGAGCATCGATTAAATAAATTAATTGTTGCTCGCTACCACCAAACTTTAGATTACTTGATAAGTGCAGTATATTCATAACACCATCGTTATTTATAGAACCCAAGATTCTTTTTTAAATTCTTATAAACGACATTCCATTTAGAGCTCATGTAGTTTGAAATATTAGTGAACTTCCATTCATTTGATGGGATGATTTTTAATTTTACGAGTTGTTCGGCGTCTTTTGATATTTTAAAATCTTCTAAAAAGGCATCAATTTCAACATGTCCAAAGCCTGTAAACTCATTTACTTTATTCTCATCGTGAATGACAGATGACCAGATAGGGCGATTTTTTATTTGTAAAATACGTTTTTCTTTTTTCCAAAGTCTATGAGACACATTACTGACTGTTTTGGGATCTTCATTTTTTTCGATCAACGAAATGAAGGGATTATAAAGATGTAATTTTTTTCCTAATTTGACATTTGGAGAAATCTGTAAAGTATATCCGTCGATGAAGTCAACAGCCATAAAACTTTGATTGTCAAATTGCTTCTGCACTTCTTCAATATAATTTTTGCTCAAACAATCATCATTATCCAAGCCACTGGTGATGATATAAGGAGCTTTATTCTTTGCAATGTAAGCCTTCAATGAGGGTAGAAACTGCTCCATACCATCGGTAAAAATGGGTTTAAAATTTGATAGTTGGCTTTCTAAAATTAAAATCTCTTGCTTGTAAATCTCTGGTGTTGTAGTGTCAAAAAACACAAGCCATTCAAAATTTTGGTTGGTCTGTGAACAAACAGAAGGAAAACAAAAGTCAGTGAAAAGTTTAAATCGGTTTTTGTGCCACTCTTCGGTTAACACGGCCACATTTTTTTTATTGGTGGTCCAGTCTGACTTCCGGAGGTTAAACCTTGTAATCAAAAAATGCTGAAACATGATAAACTTGTTATGAAAGGAATCTTATCTTTGCAATATTACGATTTTTAATGTTTACCATTCGTTTACAATTGCATGATTGAGAAATTTATTTTTAATGATAACCAAAGCATTCTTGGCAAAGCTGAAGTGAAAACTTTAATCAATAATTTTGGCGACATTAAAAATATGATCGGTGATGGCAGAAGGAACAAAGTGAAAATTGCAGA
Organism: Flavobacteriaceae bacterium; assembly: GCA_024635765.1. Taxonomy (GTDB): domain Bacteria; phylum Bacteroidota; class Bacteroidia; order Flavobacteriales; family Flavobacteriaceae; genus JBPOFM01. The sequence continues at coordinate 9,892 of JAGXIE010000006.1, forward strand.
GATATCAGGAAACAAAATAAACATCAAAGCGTTCAAAAAGCCAAACCTTGTTAATCAACTTGCATATAAATTTTTTAGAAAGTCAAAAGCTGAACGTTCTTATGAATATGCAAATCATTTGTTGAATGTCAGCATCAAAACTCCTGATCCAATTGCTTACCTTGATTACTCTACATTGTTTTTATATAAGCATGGTTATTATGTCAGCAAACATTTGGAACATGATATTTCTTACAGAGATTTGATTAGAGAAACAAATTATCCTCAAAGAGAATCGATTTTAAGGGCGTTTACTCGATTTACATTTCAACTTCACGAAAACAATGTCAATTTTTTAGATCATTCTCCTGGAAACACCTTAATCCGCATCAATGCTGAAAACGATTATGAGTTTTATCTTATTGATTTGAATAGAATGAAGTTTATGGAAATGGATTTCAATTTACGAATGAAAAATTTTGCAAAATTATCTCCCAAAGATGATATGCTTCAAATCATGAGTAATGA
>JAGXIE010000063.1 GCA_024635765.1 Flavobacteriaceae bacterium
TCTATACGTTTGTATTGCTTTATTTCTGGTGTTTGATCAGGTATTGTTTGGGCCAGAACATAAAAGGGCGCAAGTAGCAATAAACCTACAAGTTTGCGATGATTTCTTAATCTTGTCTCGGTAAAAAGATAATAAAAGGATAGTATAATGCCAGGAATAAACATCATCCAAACTGCCTTGAGCTCGAAAGGCAGAAGTAGATTTGTGAACGTATAAATTAGAAACGATAATATAAGAACATAACCAAATTCTGCATGGATATACGGTGAGTTTTGGCGACCTTTTGTGATTTCTACGCTAACACGTTTTTCGTAAAACCATAAAATCATACCTAATAAAAGTCCTAAACCAAGCATGCCCCATTGATAAGACCATATGCCCAGATAATATGTGGTGCTAAATTGGGATACACTATGATCTCTAAAAAATTCAACTCCAAAGCGCAGTGAAAAATATAAGCACAGGGCAAATAGCATGGCACTCACATTCTTTTTCCATTTTTTATGCGTTTTCCATACAATGTAACCGATAATAAATAACATAATGGTTTCATATAACTGGACAGGGTGCACTGATAATGAAAGTATGGTATCCTTTTCAATACTACCCGAAAACCAATGGTTAAAGTGTGCATGGGTACTTTCAGGGTATTGAATACCCCAAAAACCATTGAAAGGCAGACCGTAACAACAGCCATTAAATAAACAACCTAATTTTGTAATGCCGAGAGCAATAGGTGCCAACCATGCAAATAGACCTAACATAGGTCTTTTAAACCCAAATATACGTTGCGAAATTATGAGCCCAACTAAACCAAATAACAACCCTCCTATTGATGATCTGTTATTGAATTCCGGGGACTTTGTGTTAATTGCAGTGATCCAATCTTCTATTGGAATTGTGAATAATCTAGTACCAATTACGGTAAAAAGCGTAATTGTGGTAAGCATCAATAATACAGATCGTAAATGATAACCGCGCTTTATGCTTTTATAGATAACTACAGAAAACATAAATATAAATGCTAACAGATAAAAAAACTGATAAAAAGCCTGGGGATTACTTACTGAAATAGTCATAATTTTAAGGATTTAAGTTTACATTTTCGATAAACTTAATTCCTATAATTGAGTATGTAGTCCAAAATAATCTTTAAACGATTATTTTGGATATATATGTACTTTTTTTTGGATTAAACCTTTATGTAAAAGCCATGTTAATGTTACCTACACTAAATTCCACTGACTGGAGTCATCCTTTTGTTTAGCATACATTATATACGGGTGAACCATACGTTTTCAAAATTCGGTAATATTTCTGCCTATGTTAATAATAATGCAATTACTTCGGTTAAGTCATTTTATTGTGTTGTTATTGGGGTTATAAATAATTATCTAAATCATTCCACACACATTATGCTTCCCCCCTACGTCATCTCGACTACGCTCGATACAGGCTAGCATAAAAAGTGATCCATTAACATTATAGAAGAAACTTTTGAGAATAAATTTTTTAAACAAACATTGGTAAGAACTTTCGCAATTAAAAAAAGCTCAAGTTACACCTGCCTGCCGACAGGCAGGTAACGCAAGTACATTATAGGACAAATACAGACGCCTGTTTATTTTAATTATGTAATTCTAAAGCTTGAATCATTACTGCACAATAGCTTTTAAAACTGATGTGCTGCTTTCTCCTTGAATCGAAATTAAATAGATCCCAGAATTTAGTTTCTGTCTTTCGTGATTTGTGGCATCCCAAATAATATTTTGTTTACCAATTACTTCCTTATTCAACAGTGTATTTATTTTTCTCCCGAGCAAATCAAACACATCAATGACGATATGCTCATTATTTTTTAAAGAAAATGCAATGGTTATTTCTTCACTAAAGGGATTTGGGTAAATTTTTAAACTACTATCTAAACTAAATTCGTCGACCAACAATGGACTTGAGCCTTCTTCAATATGTAACACCTGATTTGTAGCAACATTATAAAAAACATCTTCTAATCCGCTTAACCATTTAACTTTTACATAGTCAACCAATTGATTTGGTCCTAAACCAAAAATATTAGTACCTGAACTTTGTGATAAATACCCTTCACCACAATGTGTGTATCTATAAAACGTATCTCCATTTATAGATATCTCGATCAAACTACCTATTCCATCCTTATTACTTAAAGTTCCTTCTAGATTTATTTTTAACCAATTATTAGAAGTGGTAGTGTTGTTTTTCCATAAAAATAGATTTTCATCATTATTGTTGGATACTGCTAAATCAGGTAAACCATCATTATCCACATCGCCTACTGCACTCGAAAAACTAACTCTATCGTCTCCAGGAAAACTTGAATTACTTAAGCTAAATGTTTCATCATTATTATTTTCATAAAATGCTCCTCTCAAAAAATAATCTTCATTCGCATCAAACATACCACACACATATAAATCTATATCCATATCGTTATCTGCATCAAAGAACGAAGCGCCCCAACCTACACTGCCAAAAATGGTTCCAGAACTGGTGGCAACATCGGTGAAGGTTTCATTTCCGTTGTTTTTAAGTAGAACATTGCCGTTTGGATTATTTGTAATGTATATGTCAAACCAACTATCATTATTGAAATCACCTACGGTAACTGTCATTGCATCAATACCAACATCGGTTCCCGAACTGGCACTAATATCAGTAAAAGTGCCATCACCATTATTTTTATATAAGACATTTGGATTAAATGGTTTATCATTAGATACATATATATCCTGAAAACCATCATTATTGATATCTAAAAACGCTGCACAAAATGATGCCACAGCCAGGGTTTGGATTCCCGCTTGAATGCTTACATCTGTAAACGTACCATCGCCATTATTTTTATAAAGTTTGTTTGCAATAGTGTTAGTTCTATTGGAGATAAATACGTCTAAAAAGCTGTCATTATTATAGTCTCCCCATGAAGCACCATAAGAGAACATATTTGCAGTTGCCAATCCAGAATTCAAAGTAATATCTTGGAATACTAAATTTCCCGTGTTTTCGAATAATTTATTACCGTTAGTATCACTGGTTATAAATAAATCTTTGTCACCATCATTATCAAAATCTACCCAATTTAATTGTTTAGTTTGATAGTTTATAACAGGAATAGATAGCGTTAATTCTTGAAAACTTCCATTTACATTTTTGAAAAAACGAATTGACTGCCCAGATTCTGTATTTAAAGTAATATCATCCCAACCATCTAAGTCAAAATCATAAAATGTAATTCCATTTCCCAAATATGTAGTGCCACAAGCACTTCCTAAACCTAAATTAGTGGCCTGATCAACGAAACTAATTTGAGCATTCATATTAAAAATTAATATGACATTCACTGCAATAAAGAATATCCTTTTCATAACGATTAAACTTAGAGGACGATTAAATTATAAGCATTATACCAATTTTTAAGCAATTCCGGAAAAAATTCTAGGCAAAACTGAAAAAATAAAATCAAGTATCGGTTTTTAATCAGTATTAAGGTCCACATTTATCTTAAAAGAACAAAAATGATTTATTTCCATAGTTGCTTAATCTTTCGTAAGGTTTTATCTTTATTAACTATTTTAAAAGTAAACAAATCCACAAATTAATCTTGTATGGTATATACGCTCCACTTGCTTTTTCGTTCCTTCTTAATAAGTATAAGTCGCAATGTAATTTTTTTAATTATTTTATTTTTTGTTAATCTGGGCATGTTTTCCCAAGATAAAGAAGTTGAACAGACGTTTTACTTCACCGGAAATACTGAACTTGAGACCGGAAAACCTACTCAAGGGGTTTTAAAGGCTATTATCGACATGTCTCAACAAGACCATAAAGCAACCTTTGTTGCACTTGGGAATATTACAAAAAACGGTTATCCTCCAAAAAAGAAAGAACGCAAACAAACTGAAGAATTACTGCAAAAAAGCCTGATGCAACCATTAGCCAATTTTAATGGTAAAATTATCTTTATGACCGGTAAAAATGAATGGAATAAAAACGGACATGAGACTATTGACGATATGGAATCATTTATTCAAGATAATAGTGATGCTATATTTTGGCCTAATGATGGTTGCCCACGTGAGATAAAAGATTTAAATATGGACAATGTAGAACTGCTGATGATAGATTCGCAGTGGTTTTTAGAAGATTGGGACGATCACTTATACCTAAACAATAAATGCGAAATCAAAACCCGTGATGACTTTTTTGCCAAGTTCAAAGACGACTTAAAAGACGAGCAAAATAAAACGGTAATTGTGGCAATCCACCATTCGATTCTAACCATGTCAAGTCAAAACTTTTTTGAAAATATCGGCGGATTAAGTGTGGAAGATTTTTACAGTACACAGCGTCAACAAATGTCGGGCACACTTGAAACCCTAGCCAGCTTGTTTCCTGATGTGATATTTGTCTCTGCAGGTGATAGAAACTTGCAGTACATAGCTGATGACGGTGTGCGTCAGATTATCAGTGGTGCGGCCAGTGATCAACTGGACAATGTACGCAAAGCAAAAGAAGGGCAATTTACCGCAAAAACTAATGGCTTCGCACGGCTTACTGTTTATAAAGACCGAAGTTCTAAAGTGGAATTTTTTGCCACCGGGGAAAGCGCTCCTCAAAAATTATTTGAAAAAGAAATCAGACGCCAACAAACGACCCTGGACGAAATTTCCTATCCCGATATCAGCACATTTGGCGATACTCACAAAACTTCAATTTACACTAAAGAAGAAACCGATAAAAGTGGTTTGTACCGTTTGTTATGGGGCGATCATTACCGTTCTATTTACAGTAAAGAGATTGAAGCTCCCGTTTTAAACCTTTCTGAACTTCCCGGCAATATTCGTGCTATTTCAGAAGGTGGTGGCAATCAATCTCGATCTATTCGTCTTATTGATGATGAGGAACACGAGTATACTGCCCGCGAACTGCGTAAAAGTGCCACACGTTTCATTCAGTCTAAAATAAAAGACCATTACGTCA
>JAGXIE010000064.1 GCA_024635765.1 Flavobacteriaceae bacterium
GTGCAAAAAACGGACATAGTATACCACCCACAGCGGGTTAATGTGAGCATAGTGCGGCGGGTGAAAGTAAACCACCCACAGCGGATGAAAGTGAACCACTAATAATCGATTCTATTTGTAAAGTATTTTAGATCTTTTTTGCATAAAAAAAGATCATGGCAAACAAACAAATAGATATGCGAAAAATTAAACAGATTTACAAACTCTACAATGAAGGTGTTAGTAAGCGAAAAATAAGTCTTGTCATCGGTTTATCACGTAACACAGTCACTAAATACATTGATTTTTTTAAGCGTTATAAGCTTACCAATTACGAGGTGACTGCCATGACACTTGAAGAGCTAAACAGGCTCTTTAAATCCGACCAAAAAGTCAAGAGCCCACAACTTTTAACTTTAGAGAAGTATTTTCCATATTTTGATAAAGAACTACGAAAAACAGGCGTTACAAAAGAACTTCTCTGGCAAGAGTACTATACAAAACATCCAGATGGCTACAAGCTTTCCCAATTTAGATATTGGTACAGGGAATGGGTCAAAGAGATCTCCCCAGTAATGCGCTTAACACATAAAGCTGGAGATAAACTTTTTATAGATTTTACAGGCAAGAAGCTATCCATTGTAGACCGATACACTGGAGAGATACAAGATTTAGAAGTCTTTGTCTGTGTATTAGGAAGTAGTCAATACACTTATGTAGAAGCCTGCGAGAGCCAAAAGAAAGAAGACTTTATTGCTTGCGTAGAAAACGCACTTTGGTTTTATGGTGGTGTACCACAGGCTTTAGTGCCTGACAACTTGAGGGCAGCAGTCACTAAAAGTAGTCGTTACGAACCAAAAGTAAATGAAACTTTGGTAGATTTTGCTGAGTATTATGAAACAGCAGTACTACCAACCAGGGCTTACAGACCAAGAGATAAGGCTATTGTGGAAAACGCTGTGCGTATTATATACACCCGTGTATTTGCGCCACTGCGCAACCAAACTTTCCACACCAAGGCTGAACTTAATAAAGCCATATTAGAACAGTTGCAATCGCATAATAATATGTCTTTTAGAGGTCGTGAATATTCTCGCTATTCCTTATTTGAAGAGATTGAAAAACATGAGCTTAAACCATTGCCCGAGAAACGCTATGAGATCAAGCGATATGCCAATGCTACGGTCCACAAAAATAGCCATATATACTTTAGTAGAGACAAGCACTACTATAGCTTACCCTATCAGCATATAGGTAAACGTGTTAAAGTAATTTACTCAGACAGCACTTTAGAAGTCTACTATCAACAAGAGCTAATTACTGCACATCCAAGGAAAAAACAAAAATATGGATATAGCACCATTAAGGAGCACATGCCTTCACACCATCGCTTTATTAGCGAATGGAGTAGTGAAAAATTCATCACTTGGGCTGCAAACATTGGCAGTCACTGCAAGGAATTGATCATTAATATATTGGAAAAAAAGCAACATCCGGAGCAATCCTATAAATCATGTTTAGGCATATTACATCTTGCAAAAAAAGTGGGCAATACACGGTTGGATAATGCTTGCAAACGCGCATTAGATTATGGAGCTTACAATTATAATATGATAGAACGTATACTTAAAAACGGCTGGGATACTTTAGATGAAGATATTGAAAATCAGTCTGACATCCCAATACATGATAACATTAGAGGCAGTAATTACTACAAATAAACTTAAATAAATAAAAGATGAATACACAAACATTAGAACAGATGAAACAGCTAAGGCTATATGGAATGCATAGAGCCTTCGATAGTAGTTTATCACCACAGAGCATCAGCTATACCAATGATGAACTGGTAGCCTACCTTATTCAAAGTGAATGGGATGACCGACAGAACAGAAAGATAGAACGATTAACAAAAACCGCTCGATTTAGGTACAATGCAGTTATGGAAGCTATAGACTTTGATGCCTCAAGAGGGTTGGATAAAAATCAAATACAACGTCTTGCTAACTGTGATTTTATAAAGCAAAAACAGAACATACTAATCACCGGAAGCACAGGAGTTGGTAAAAGTTATATAGCATCAGCCATTGGCCATCAAGCTTGTTCCTTAGGGTACAAGGTGATTTATTACAATGCCAACAAACTATTTACCATTCTTAAAACATCAAAAGCTGACGGTTCTTATTTGAAACAAATCAATAAGCTAGAAAAACAAGATCTGTTAATTTTAGATGACTTCGGTCTAAAAGCTTTGGATGCTATAAACAGGCACGCACTTATGGAAATTATTGAAGACAGGCACGGTGAACATAGTATTATTATCGCCTCTCAATTACCCGTTGAAGCCTGGCATGAAATAATAGGAGAACAAACAATAGCAGATGCCATTTTAGACCGTCTTGTTCACAATGCACATAGAATAGAAATTAAAGGAGAATCTATGCGTAAAAAAATGAAAAATAATCACTAATTTTAACATCAAATGAATCGATTTTTAGCAATTACTTTGCTATGCTCACTTTCATCCGCCGCAAGTGGCTCACTTTGTCCGCCCTATCCATTAGAGCCTGAATTTAAAGAAAAAATCAAATATGTTAAGATTGACAAGGAGTGTGAAATTAAAGAGGATGAAATCGAGATAAAGGAATTGATTGAAGAAAGACAATAACTGTATACAAACTTATTTAAGTACTTATTTGATTCTACTTAAACTGAAAATTTCACAGAAAATTTTAGTTTAAATTGTAAAACTAAATGATAAAATATGGGGGCTTTTCATAGCTGAAACTATTGATGCCAAAGCTTTACAGTCGACTTTAAAAGTATAAACCTAAATTTATAGAGATATATTTGATAATCAATTTAATAAATAGGATAAATTCAAAAGAATTCAAAGATGCCATTGAACTAGGTGATCGAAACTCTAAAACTCTTGGCTTTTTACCCTATGTTGCATTTGAAAAATATGCCAAACAGGGTCAGTTAATTGGGGCTTTTGAAAAGAGTTCTAACGAGCTCCTTGGCTATCTCCTGTATAGAGTCTCATATAGTAGAGTTACTATTGTTCATCTTTGTATCAATGAAAAGAGAAGAAAAAATAAAACTGCCTTTAAGTTAGTTGATTACCTAAAAAAGAATACTAAGCAGTACGATGGAATAAAATTAAGTTGTAGAAATGATTATGGAATTGATCAGGTTTGGGAAAAATTTAATTTTGTTCCTATTAAAGAAAAAGCTGGCAGAAGTAAAAAAGGTCTCCCTTTAACAATTTGGTGGTTTCCACATTATCAAAATAACTTACTTACACAAATATCGGAATACGAGCAAAATAATAAAATTGTAGCTGTTATTGATATGAACATTTTTCTTGATATTAAAGAAGAAAGAGAGGAGGAAAGTTTAGCATTAAAGAGTGATTGGTTACTAACTGAAGCCATTCTTTTCTTTACTAGGGAAATTCATAATGAAATTAACAAAGCAAAAACATCTGAAGTTAGAAAATCAAGTAGGGCTTTATTAAACTACTTTAAAGAACTTCCTTTTAAAGATGAGGATGAATTTATCAAAACCTTAAAAGAATTAAAAATTAAATTCCCATTAAAACAGAAAAACGACAAATCAGATTTAAATCATATCGCTTATTCAATCACCGGAGGAGCACAATTTTTCATTACTAGGGATGATGAAATTATAAAAAACAGCAAGTTTTTTAATAAGTATAATTTAACTGTTTGTAGGCCAAGTGATTTTATTACTCATTTGGATGAAAACATGCAAGTTTCAAAATATAAGCCTCAAGCCCTGATAGGAACAAGCATTAATTCGAAAAGAGTTTCAACAGAAAATATTGATTTTTTTACAAAAACATTTTTAAAACCATCCGAAAGAAAAAGTCATTTTCAGAAGACAGTTCGTGACTCTCTTTCTCAACCAAATGAATTTGAATTAATTACCATTTCAAAAAAAGATTTGTTGTTGGCGTTTGTAATTTTTGATAGAAGATCGGAAAAGAAAATGAAAATCCCGGTTTTTAGATTTCTTAATAGTAGTTTGAGGTTTACTTTAACAAAACACCTTCTATTTAAAACAATATTAACTTCAATTAATGAAGGAAGAACGTGCATTGAAATAACAGAAAAACATTTAGAGGATGATATAAAAAATTCAATTCAAGAAGCTAGATTTATAAAACTCAACAATTCTTGGCAAAAAGTAAACTTAAAAGGTGTTTTAGACATTAAAACGCTTACTTCTACTATTAATCAAGACTCAAATACAAAAAATGTTTTCGCTAAAATTGATGTAACTCTACAAAATGCGGGGGATTACAATGAATTCATTAAAAAATATAATTATGAAAGATATCTATCTCCTTTAAAAATAAAAGATTTAGATATTCCATCCTACATCGTTCCTATAAAGCCGCATTGGGCAGAGCAATTATTTAATGATAATTCTAATGAAAAACTAGCTTTATTTGAGCCTGAATATGAGCTTTTACTTAATCGTGAAAATGTATATTATCGTTCAGCCTTTCCAAAAATTTTAGATTCACCCGCAAGAATCTTTTGGTATTCAAGTGAAAACAAATCAACTAAAGTTAAAGGGGCTATAATAGCATCATCCTATGTTGATGAAGTATTCATAGATAAACCAAAAAAGTTATTCAAACAATTTGAGAATTTAGGTGTATATAAATGGAAGGATATTTCAAAAACGGCCGGTAAAAAAGATAAAATAATGGCTTTTGTTTTCTCTGACACCGAATTGTTAAAAACTCCAATATCATTAAAAAATATATGTGACATTTTTGACGTTTTAGAAAATAAAAAATTTATGATTGTTGCCCCCACAAAAATAAAAACTGAAACGTATATTGCAATTTATAAACAGGGAATGAATTTATGATGCAAAACAATGATATATTGATCATTTCTGTAAAACCAGAATATGCGAGAAAGATACTCAAAGGAGAGAAGACTATAGAGTTACGCAAGTGTGCTCCTAAAAAAGTTGGAAAAAATGACTTCATTTTGATTTATGTGACTGCACCGGTAAAAGAACTTTGGGGAGTTTATAAAATTGAAAATATCGTCAAAGAAAACCCAAATATATTATGGGAAAATTTTGGTGAGCAAACAGGAATTTCGAAACAGGAATTTTATGATTATTATAAAGAAAATAAAAGTGCTTTCGGAATTCAATTGCAAGAGGTCAAGAACCTAATCAAGCATTCTATACATCTAGAGAGGTTAAAGAATCTTATTCCAGGTTTTATGCCTCCACAAACCTATAGTTATATTGACAAAAGTATAATTAATTATAGCTCATTGAAAGAATTGATTTCCTAGATTTGAACAAAGAGGCACCTTTCCACGCTCTCGAAGTCTGCAACTTCACAGCAACTCAATCAAAACTAATAAGTCAAAACCCCACCGCCATCTCCTGATGGCGCTCCTAAAATTCAATAACAATCGACAACTAACACCCCACCCTTTTTTAAAAAATCTCCCTATATTTATTCACTTAAACCCTGCATATTTAAAACCAACTCCATAAACCTTCCCCAAAATAAAATTATGGAGAAGAGGGTATCAACAAACAGAAATAAGTAACTTTGACAATTAAGCAGTAATTGAAGCAATGACACCTATGGACGGAACAAGTGTGACACCGGAACAAGAAAAAATAAACGCCTTGCGACAGGTATTGCCTGAAGCCTTTAGTGAAGGCAAAATAGATTGGGAAAAACTCAAAGCCACGCTGGGGGAACACATCAACTTTGCCAACGAACGCTATGTACTCAATTGGGCCGGGAAAAGTGAGGCGTTTAAAGTATTGCAAACGCCCACCACCAAAACCCTGGTGCCGGTGAAAGAGGAAAGCATCAACTTTGACCATACCGAACATATATTTATTGAAGGCGAAAACCTGGAAGTGCTGAAAGTGCTGCAAAAAAGTTACTTCGGCAAGGTGAAAATGATATACATCGACCCGCCTTACAACACCGGTAACGACTCTTTTATTTATCCCGATAAATTCTCTGAAACCAAAACCGACTATGAAAAACGTGTAGGCGACAAAGACGAAGAAGGCTATATGACCAAAGACGGGATGTTCAAAAAGAACAGCAAAGAAAACGGTCAATACCATAGCAATTGGCTCAACATGATGATGCCAAGATTGTATTTAGCGAAAAACTTACTTCGACAAGATGGAGTTATGTTTGTCCATATTGATAATAACGAAGTTCATAACCTAAGAATGTTATTGAATGAGATTTTTGGTGAGGAAAATTTTATCGAATGTATCAATTGGAATAAGAGAGTTCCAAAAAATGATAAAGGAATCGGTAGCATCCACGAGTATGTTCTAATTTATGTAAAAGACAGTTCTTTAAAACACGAATTTTTAATGGCAAAAGAAGGGTTACAAGAAATTGAAGACCTGCTTTTAAAAATTAGAAAGAAAAAAATGCCTTTAAATGAAGGAGAAGAATTAATTAGAAAATTATATAATAAAAAGGGGTATGATAGAGGAATTACGCTTTATAATTCTCTAAATAATGAATACCGACTTTGGGGCAAAATAAATATGAGTTGGCCAAATGCAAATACATTTGGGCCAAGATATGAAGTAAAACACCCAAAAACAGGAAAACCAGTAAAGATTCCAGATAGAGGTTGGCGTTGGAAAGAAGATTCATTTAATGATGCTTCACAAATTGTTGATGGCAAATTTACAAAAGTGTTAGAACTACACGATGGGTCATTTTTATGTGGTAGAATTTGGTTTGACAAAGATGAGAACACACAACCAAGCTCAATTAACTATTTAGATGAACTCGATAATTTATTACTCCGGTCAATAATTTCATTAAAGAGTGACGGTGGAATTGAAGTTGAAAAACTATTTGAAGGTAAAAGCTATTTTTCATACCCAAAACCAACTTCTTTGGCTAAACTTTTAATCAAATCTGTTAAGAATGGACAAGATGATATAATTCTTGATTTTTTTGCAGGCAGCGGTACAACTGCCCACGCAGTTATGGAGTTGAACAAAGAAGATGAGGGTAATAGAAAATATATTTGTGTCCAATTACCCGAACTTTTGGAGGAAAATAGTGAGGCACTAAAAGCAGGATTTAAAAATATTGCTGAAGTCTCAAAAGAAAGAATTAGAAGAGCTGCAAAGACAATTAAACAAGAACTACAGATTGATAAAGAAAAAAAGAAAAGTCAAATACAGTTTGAAACGAAAGTTGAAACAGAAATTGATTTGGGCTTTAAATCATTAATTTTATCGGATAGCAACTTTAAGCAGTGGCAACAAATAGAAGGCAATAATGCTGCGGCATTGGCAGAGCAAATAAAGTTGTTTGTGGACCCGGTTTCTGAAAATGCCACTGTAGAAAATATGGTGTATGAATTGTTGTTGAAAAGCGGTAAAGACCTGAACAGCACTATTGAAAAACAAGCCAGTTATTTCAAAATAAACAGCAATGAATTGATTTTGCTTTTAGAGAAAGCCACACAAGACATCATTGATGCCGTCATTGCTGAACAACCTGTCAAAGTGATTGCCCTGGATAAGCTTTTTAAAGGTAATGACCAATTAAAAACAAATACCGTGCTGCAAATGAAAGATGCGGGAATTGAATTTAAAACGATATAGTTATGCCAATAGATAGAATTAACATAAAAAACTTCAAGTCAATCAGAAACTCTGGAGCTATTCAAATTAAACCCATTAATATATTAATTGGGGCAAATGGTGTAGGTAAAAGTAATTTTATTTCGTTTTTCAAGATGTTAAACAGTATATCTAAAAAACGATTGGGTTTTTTTGTGGCAGAGAATGGATATGAAAATAGCTTGTTATATTTTGGGAGAAAAAAATCAAAAGCAATAGAAGGAAGTATTGTATTCAAGCCGGAAGGCAAAAACACCAACAATCGTTATGATTTTAAGTTAGTCCCAAAACAACAGGCAACTGGTTTTTATTTTGAAAGAGATGAGGGTGGGTTTAACTCATTTGCAAGAGGGTATAATGAATCTTGGAATTTTGAAGATTTGGGAGGCAAAGGAAAAGACGAGAGTGGAATAGCGGAAAATGGAATGGAAAGAGCAGGTTTTTTGAGGGATTTCTTTGCCAGTTTTAATGTATTTCATTTTCATGATACCAGTTCCAGTTCATCTTTAAAACAACCAAACAAGACACTAGATTACAAATATTTAAAACCTGACGGAAGTAACTTGGCATCATTTCTCTATAAAATTAAAGATACACATCCCAAGCATTTTAAAATGATTGAGTACACAATAACTTCAGTTGCCCCGTTTTTTGAGAAATTTGACTTGGCTCCTGATGACAAAAACCCGGATGTGATTTTTCTGAATTGGTTTGAAAAAGGTTCTGATGAATATTTTAACGCCCACCATTTCTCTGATGGAACATTGCGTTTTATTGCACTTACAACTTTATTACTACAGCCTGTTTTACCAAGCACCATCATTTTAGATGAACCTGAATTAGGTCTTCATCCTTTTGCAATAGCAAAATTAGCAGGGATGATTAAAAAAGCATCTGTGCAATCGCAAATTATTGTGGCAACACAATCAGTAAATTTTGTCAATGAATTTTCTGCTGATGATATTATCGTAGCTAACAGAGAGGATAATCAAACGGTATTTAAAAGACAATCAGAAGAATCGCTAAAAACGTGGTTGGAGGATTACTCTATTGGTGAACTGTGGGAGAAAAATGTAATAGGGGGTAGATTATGATGAGAGCTATATATATAATTTGTGAGGGACAAACAGAAGAAGAGTTTGTAAATGGTATTTTAAGACCCTATTTCAATTCGCACCACATCTATGATGTACGTGCTATATTAATGTCCACAAGTAAGGGGCATAAAGGAGGCGATGTAAAGTATGACAGGCTTAAGCATAATATAGATAAGTTATTGAATAGTGAGAAAGATATTTTAGTAACTACTTTTATAGACTTCTTTAAATTAAAGAGTGATTTTCCACAATTTGTTGACGCTCAACATAAACAAAATAAAATTCAGAGGGTTGATTTTTTAGAAGGAGCTTTAGCAGAAGCAATTACCAACCCTAGATTTATTCCTTACATACAATTGCACGAATTTGAAGGTTTATTGTTTGCCTCAGAAGAGGGTTTTGAATTTTTGCCTGACCTAAAGCCACGTAGCTTAAACAGATTGAAATTAGCTGTAAAAGAAAAAGATAATCCTGAGGAATTGAATGATGGTGAATTAACAGCACCGTCCAAAAGACTTGAGCAATTAATCCCCGGTTTTGATAAAAACAAACCCTTTTATGGTGGGTTGATAGCAGAGGTAAATACAATAAATCCCATTCTGGAAAGATGTTTAAGGTTTAGCAATTGGTTAGAAACATTAATTGTAAAAGTAAAGGAATGAAGCTAACCTTTGAACCCAATCTTAACTATCAGCAAGAAGCCATCAAATCCATAACGGATTTGTTTGAAGGGCAACCTTTGGAAGATTCTATTTTGGAATTTCACCTCAAGGAAGAAGGTGCTTTGAACCTGATTCATGGTGTGAGCAACAACCTGATTTTATCAGAAGAACAAATACTTGTAAACCTGCAAGGCATACAAACCAACAATGAAATAGCCGTTTCAGAGAAGTTGGACGGTATGCACTTTTCGGTAGAAATGGAAACAGGCACCGGAAAAACATATGTCTATCTGCGCACCATTTATGAACTGAATCAACTATATGGGTTTAAAAAGTTTGTGATAGTTGTGCCTTCGGTGGCTATTCGGGAAGGGGTCTTGAAAAACCTGGAAATCACCCACGAGCATTTTCAAACCCTGAATGACAATGTGCCTGTTAATTTTCAGGTGTATGACAGCACCAAAGTATCCACTTTGAGAGGTTTTGCAACCACCAACAACATTGAAGTTTTGGTGATTAATATTGATTCGTTTGCCAAAGACGAAAACATAATTAATAAACCCAACGACAAGCTGAACGGGCAAAAACCTGTCGAATTTATTCAGGCGACCCACCCTATCGTCATAGTGGACGAGCCACAAAATATGGAAACCGAAAAGCGTATTGCAGCGATTGAAAACTTGAAAGCGTTGTGCACGCTGCGTTATTCGGCCACTCACCGAAATCAATACAACCTGACATATAACCTTAACCCGGTTAAAGCTTATGATTTAGGGTTGGTGAAGCAAATTGAGGTAGATTCCATCATGGAAGAAAATGCCTATAACGATGCTTTTGTGCAGGTGGATGCCATTAAAGCCACAAAAACTAAAGTCACAGCCAAGGTTTCCATTAATGTGAACGATAAAGGCGGTGTGAAAAAGAAATCTGTAGCCGTAAAAGTGGGTGATGATTTGTACAAACTTTCCAACGAAAGGGAAGTTTATGCAGACGGCTATATCATTGAGGAAATTGATGCGGTCAACCAATGTATTTCCATTTCAAACGGGAACTTACTCTACAAAGGTGACAGTCAAGGCGGGTTGACAGATGAAGTCATGAAGTTTCAAATCCGCAAGACCATTGAAGAACATTTAAAGAAAGAAAAACGCCTGAACAAATTGGGCATTAAAGTGTTGTCCTTGTTCTTTATTGACAAGGTTGCCAACTACCGCACCTATGATGAAGCCGGAAACGCTGTAAAAGGAAAGTTTGCTGTTTGGTTTGAAGAAATTTATAAAGAATACATTGCCAAACCCGCATTTAAGGAATTGGATAGATTTCCGGTAGAGGAAATTCACAATGGTTATTTTTCTCAAGACAAAAAGGGTAAATTAAAAGATACCTCAGGCGAAACCAAAGCAGATGACGACACTTACAGTTTGATCATGAAAGACAAAGAAAAACTGTTGGGACTGGACAATTCTTTGCGTTTTATATTTTCACATTCTGCCCTTCGAGAAGGCTGGGACAACCCCAATGTATTTCAGATTTGCACCTTAAACGAAACCAAATCTGACATTAAAAAGCGACAGGAAATTGGGAGGGGTCTGCGTTTGGCAGTCGATCAAACAGGAAAACGAACCTATGACCAAAACATCAACCGTTTGACGGTAATTGCCAATGAAGCCTATGACGATTTTGCCAAAGCGTTGCAAAAAGAAATTGAAGAAGACTGTGGTGTGGCATTTACAGGCAGGATCAAAAACAAGCAAACAAGAACGGCCATCAAATATCGCAAAGGATTTGAAGCCGACCCTAAATTTCTCGAGATTTGGGAAAAGCTGAAAAAGAAAACCACTTATCGCGTGGACTACCATACAGAGGAGTTAATTACTTTGGCTGCAAAAGCCTTAAAAGGTTTGCCTGAAATTAAATCACCATCCATTCGTTCCACAAAGATTGGAATTACTATGAATGAAGAAGGTGTTGAGACAAACTATGTTGGAGAAAAGGTAGAATCTTATGGCGGTTACGCTTGGAAAATCCCTGATGTTTTGGGCTACATACAAAGCAAAACCGAATTGACCCGTTCCACGATTGAAGAAATTTTGAGTAAGTCAGGAAGAATTGAGGATATTATTATCAATCCGCAATTGTTTTTAGACCTGGCAACAACAGCTATCAAACGGACTTTGTATGATTTGATGATTGACGGAATCAAATATCAAAAAATTGGAGGCACAGATTACGAAATGGCCTTGTTTGAAGCCCAGGAACTGGAAGTTTACCTGAACGCCTTTTCGTTTAAGGTTACAGACCCATCAAAAACCATTTATGAGGAGTTTGTGCCTTTGGATTCAGGTGTTGAAAGTAAGTTTGCCAAAGACTGTGAAACCAGTGACCAGATAAAATTCTACTTTAAATTACCCAATTGGTTTAAAATCCCCACCCCTATTGGAACTTACAATCCCGATTGGGCATTGGTATTTGAAGACGACCAAAAAATATACTTTGTCGCAGAAACCAAAGACACAGGAACGCCACAGGTTGACTTATTAAAACTCAGTGCAGACGAGCAAATGAAAATCAAATGCGGCAAAGCCCATTTTAATGAATTTGAAGATTTGGAGTATAAAGTAGTGAACAAAGTTGGGCAATTGATTGGGTAAAACATATTTCTTCTTTTACTTTAAACGGCACGCCATTGAGCAAATTCCCTGCACCCAAACACAGCCAAAGCAACCGGAATTCGGTTTCAGTAAGCGTAAAAAGATTGAACTCCAAATGCTCTACGGAATGGTGAATAAAGAAGCGTAGTTTTTCAAAGTTGGAAGTAATCACATACACACAACCGGCATGGTTATTTTTGTAATTAAACGCCTGTATATTGATTTTATCTAAATCTTTGGTGTCTGTTCCTTTCAGTTCGATAACACCCAAAGCTTTTCCGTTAAGTAAAATCGCCCCATCGGCTTTTTTGGCGCCTCGTTCGTTTTTTAGTTCGGTAGTTAAGTTGAAATCCGGTTGTGGGTTTAAGGTGTAGCCCAATATCCTTACAAACAGTTCACGCAAAAAGCCTTCTTGAAATTGTTCTTCTTTGGCATTTCTAATGTTTTGCTGTATGGTAGGGTTATGAAAATAAGCAGTAAATTTTTGATAAGCAGCTTTTACAGTTTCTGCATCCTGTACGTTCAGGTGTTTATTGAGTACCGAATTTTGAAAAAATGCCATTAAATTCCTCTTTATTTATCTTTACAATTACTTCTTTTGAAATGGAAAATTACAGTTATTTTTTTAACTATGTGTGCTTTAAGGCGATTTATTAAGGGGAAATGGATTGATTTTGCAATATATCTGCACTATGTTCCGAGTAGGTCGGA
>JAGXIE010000065.1 GCA_024635765.1 Flavobacteriaceae bacterium
TGGAATTAAATTATAATCAATATGAGGTTTTTGTCCTGCTATAATTTCTGCGACCAACATACCTTCTTCCGATGCTTTATGAGCTAACATAGCCCCTTTCACCACATCTCCAATTGCATAAATATTTTTTGCGCTCGTTTGTAAATGGTCATTAACTTCAATTTGTCCTCTTTCTGTTAACTTTACACCTGCTGCTTCAGCATTTAGTCCATCAGTATATGGTCGACGACCCACAGAAACCAAGCAATAATCTCCTTTAAATTCGACTTCTTCTCCTTTTTTGTTATCTGCCTTTACGATGACTTCATTACCTTTTCGCTCAACAGATTTTACTTTGTGAGATACTTCGATGGAGAATTTTGCTTTCTTGAACACTTTAGTCAATTCTTTAGACAACCCAGAATCCATCGTCGGTATGATTCTGTCCATATATTCAACAACGGTTACTTCAGAGCCTAGTCGTCTGTAAACCTGACCTAATTCCAAACCAATTACACCGCCACCAATCACAATTAAATGTTTTGGTATTTCTGTTAATTTAAGTGCTTCTGTGGATGTTATAATACGCTCTTTGTCAATATTAATAAATGGAAGATTTGAAGGTTTGCTTCCAGTTGCAATAATTATATTTTTTGCTTCTATTTCTTCTGATTTTTCACCTTTGATTGAAATATGAGTGGCATCAATAAAACTTCCGACGCCTGTGTAAACATCAATCTTATTTTTCTTCATCAAGAAATCGATACCGCCGGTTGTCTGGTCAACAACTGATTGTTTGCGGGCAATCATCTGTTTTAAATTCACTTTGATTTCACCCGGAATATCGATACCGTGTTCTTCGAAATGCTTAATGGCATCTTCATAATGATGAGACGAGTCCAAAAGCGCCTTACTTGGAATACAACCAACGTTAAGGCAAGTGCCTCCCAATGTTGAATATTTCTCGATAATTGCAGTTTTCATTCCCAATTGTGCGCAACGAATGGCTGCTACATATCCTCCTGGACCAGAACCTATAATGGCTACATCGTATGAATTCATAAGAGTATAATTAATTATTTTGTTTTAAATCGCTTACAAAAATACGATTTAGATTTACGAATTACGAATTACGAAGTATGATTTTTTGAAACTAGGAAGACTAAAAAAATTTCAATAAAACGGAGCTCTTCAATTAATTCAAATAAAAATTCAAGGAAATCTGGAAAACACCATTTTTTGTTTTTTCTCCATATTCATAATCATTGATATCCCGAAGGCCAAAATAGTAGCGAGCGTTGATTCCAATGATAGCTTTGGATTTAAAACCCATTCCTAAATTAAAACCATAATCCTGACCTTTGATATTAGCTACATTGGAATCACTACTGCCGTTAGAACTTTGTCTGGCAGACACTAAAATTCCAGCTTGTGGACCTGCTTCAATAAAAAAACCGCCATCAGGATAAAACCGGAACATGATTGGTAGATTTACATAATTTAAACGGAGCTCTTGCTGAGAACTATTTTTAGTTTTCGCGCCTTGTGACGAAAACAAGACTTCCGGAGCGAGAGAAAATGTGTCGCTCAACTCACTTTCTATACCAAAACCAGCATGGAAGGAAATCCGAGAAGTGAATGCGTCACTTTCAGAGTTGATCGTAGCAAAATTTAAACCTGCCTTTATAACATGGCTTTGTTTTTGTCCGTAAATTACACTTGATAAACAAAATACCAAGACAAAAGATGCATGTTTCATTGGGGTCAGAAAATTTTTCAATTTCGAGTGTAAATATATAGCTTATTTCATCAGAAGTATTTGATTTTTTTACCACTAAAAATAATCACCCTAAAATTAAAATTTAAGAAGGAAACCCAAGCATGCTGCCCATTCCAACGGTGAATAACCAACAACCATAAATGGCATGTTCAATGGAAACCAAAAGTGTGGATTTTGTTTTATCGTAAGTCAATGCGAAGAGAATACCACCTAAAAATGTCATCAACAGCACTAATGGATTCCTGTAGAAGATATGAGCTAACGAAAATAAAATCGCATTAAGAAATATAAACAATGACTTACTTTTAAAAAGCATTTTGTAACGTTGAAAGTAAAATGTACGATAAATTAACTCTTGTGGGTAAACCGAAAACATCGCATAAACGAAAAGAATCAAAACCCAAAATTTTGGCTTTTGAAACAATACGTGGAATAATTCAGTCTTATTTGTAAACCACATATAAACAATGGTAAGCATGGCTATGATTACGAGTTTTATAAATACGTGCTTGAAAAACAATAGCCAGTTCAAATTAGGAGCTATTTTAAACTTATTACTTTCAACAGTCAGCAAAATATAAATGACGTATATAAATCCAATAATGGCTAAAATTGCCTTGATTAAAAAAGGATATTCAAAGGCAAAACTCACTGGTAAAGCTATAAAAATGACGAAGAATTCTGTTAATTTGTACGTTGCCGATTGTATCAAAATTAAATATTTATTGCTGTAGTATGCTTCACTTCGTTGATCACAAACATACTATGCGTACTTCCTATATGACTAATTGATGTAAGCTTCTTAACCATGAATTCTCTAAATGCCTCCATGTCTTTCACAATGACTTTAAGCAAATAATCATAATCACCACTAATATGGTAACATTCTAGGACTTCTGCAAGATTAGCGACTTCTTTTTCAAATTTAATCACGTAATCTTGAGTATGTTGCACTAATTTGATATGACAATAAGCGACAAAGGTTTTATCTACCTTATCCTTTTTTACAAGTGCGACATACTTTGAGATCACACCTCCTTTTTCTAGCTTCTTAATACGCTCGTAAACGGCTGTCACAGATAAATTGAGATTGATTGAGAGCTCTTTCGTCGTGGGCTTGCTGTTATCCTGAAGTAGCGCGAGTAATTTTTTATCAACGGAATCAAATTTCATAAGTTAAAAATTATCTAATTAAATATAAAAGTAATGTGCTTTATAGTTTTAAGTTCTATAAATATAACTATTTATAGTTTTATATTCTAAATAATTACAAACAAGTTGATTTTTTGTCTAAAAAGTAAGATCTTTGAACAAGTCTTACTCTTAAAACTCGACTCTCATGGCATTTAAACCAGCAAATAACATTCAGGATTTACAATACTTTGGCGAATTTGGAGGTGTTAACCCATCCATTTCCGATTCTTCAACCTATACATTTTTGTCCGCAAAAACAATGTTTGACACCTTTGAAGGTAATGCGGATGGTTGTTATTTGTATTCTCGACATTCCTCTCCTTCAAACTTGTACCTAGGTGAAGCGTTAGCTGCCATGGAAGGAACAGAAACAGCAAACGTTACCGCTTCTGGAATGGGAGCGATTACACCTGTAATTTTACAATTGTGTAGTACTGGTGACCATATCATAAGCAGTAGAACAATTTATGGTGGCACCTATGCTTTTTTAAAAAATTTCACTCCTAGATTGGGAATTAGCACTTCATTCATTGATATCACTAAACTCGATATTGTTGAAGCCGCCATTAAGGAAAATACAAAAATCATTTTTTGCGAATCAGTAAGTAATCCGCTTCTTGAAGTTGCTGACCTCAAAGGCTTGGCTAAATTGGCTAAAAAACACGACCTTAAGCTAGTTGTAGACAATACCTTTTCCCCATTGAGCATCTCTCCTATTCAGTTGGGCGCTGAAATTGTCATCCATAGTTTGACTAAATTCATTAATGGCAGCAGTGACACTGTGGGTGGTGTTGTATGTGGTACTCAAAAATTTATAGATGATTTAAGAAACGTTAATGATGGCGCTTGTATGCTTTTAGGTTCTACAATGGACAGTTTCCGGGCTGCATCGATATTAAAAAATTTAAGAACCTTGCATATTAGAATGCAACAGCACAGTAAAAATGGTCTGTTTCTAGCAGAAAAGTTTGAAGCTGATGGTTTGAAGACTGTTTATCCAGGCTTACAATCTCACCCTTCGCATAAGTTGTTCAAGTCGATGATGAACCCACAATATGGTTTTGGTGGCATGTTGACTATTGATGTTGGCACATCGCACAAAGCCAATGAATTAATGGAATTAATGCAAAAGAAAAACCTAGGTTATTTGGCTGTTAGTTTAGGTTTTTATAAAACTCTATTCAGCGCTCCCGGAAGCTCTACCTCATCAGAAATTCCTGAAGAGGAACAAAAAGAAATGGGTTTAAGTGAAGGATTGATTCGATTTTCAATAGGTTTGGATGCCGATATCGAAAGAACCTATCAAACAATGAAAACCTGTATGGTGGAACTTAACATCCTTAAACCTTAATGAGAGTTTAAATCAGTGGCCTTTCATACGATTCCAAAAATAGTTTAAATCTTCACTTGATGGAGGTTTGCCATCAAATGGAAGTGCGTTCCAAAGTTCTCCTTCTTTTTTTATGGTAAAACTGAATACAGATTTATTGGCATCATCTTTATCAAAAGAGGGATATCTCAAATCATTGTAGCGATAAATATTTTTTTCTATAGGAATGAAATTATAATAGCCATTACTAAACCAGGCCAATGTCTTTATATTTCCATTTGAGTTTGGTATAAGATCATGATTTTTAGGTAGGCGTTTCCAGTCTTCAACTTTAGAAACCGAATCGAATAGCGAATAAAAACCCACATAATAACTATCCTCAGTTTCAGCGATTCCATACCACAGAACATTATTAAAAATAGAAGGCTGTGTTTGGAAGCGCTTGAATACAATGCCTTCAGACTCCAAAGATTTCTTATAGACCGAATCGATATAAAACTTGTTTATTAATGTTAACAACATATATGCAGAGCTAATTCCTATACCCATTTTAAGCCAAAATTGTCTATTTTTTGTATTTCGCATGTAAAACATCATCCCAATTAAACACATAATAAACGGTACGGTATACAAAGGATCAACAACCGATATATTATTGAAAGCAACACGATAATTGCTAAAAGGGGCGAACAACTGAGTTCCATAAGGTGTAAAGCAGTCCAGAATGGGATGCGTAAATAGTGACAGGAAAAACAACCAAATCCAGTCCTTTATATTCGTGGTATGCTTCCTCTTACCAGAGTCATATAGTTTGAAAACAATCCACCCTAATAGGAAAGCAGCAAGAAATGAGAACAGAATGGAATGCATGAATCCTCTGTGGAAAGACATAATATCAATTTCATTAGAGTAAATCCATCGGCCTACAAAGACATCCAAGTCCGGAATTGTACCTCCAATAGCCCCAAAGAGCAAGGCTTTGTTTCCGATCTTTTTACCAAGGGCAACTTCTCCACAAGCAGCGCCCAAAACAATTTGAGTAAGTGAATCCATATTTCAGTCATTAAAAGTACATAACTAATTTCATTTGCAAATGGTTTTTCAAAATCGTAACATTACAATCCGTAACTAACTAATTTTTCTGAATGGAAAGCCAAGATATCAAGCCTAGAGAACCACAAGACGAGCATATAGTTGAAAATAAGGAATTAAACATTTGGGAAGCATTAATCCCAGTAGCTGCATTAGTTATCATGTTGTTTTTTAATGTTTTTTATGCTTTTGGTGATGATGCGTTGAGTGGAAGCAATCAGTTTATATTGTTATTAGGTGCAGCCGTAGCAGCCATTGTTGGTCATTTTAATAAAGTGTCTTTTAATCAAATGATGGATGAAGTTGCGGAAAACGTCAAATCTGTCACTGGAGCGTTACTGATTCTGCTTTTTGTAGGGTCATTGGCTGGTACTTGGCTTATTAGCGGTATTATTCCTTCCATGATTTATTATGGCTTAAAAATATTAAGTCCTGAAATATTTTTACCTGCCTGTGTTATTATTTGTGCTATTATTTCTGTGGCCACTGGTAGCAGTTGGACAACTTCTGCAACTGTTGGTATTGCACTTGTAGGTATAGGAAACGCTTTAGGAATAAATCCAGGTATGACGGCGGGAGCGGTCATATCTGGTGCTTATTTTGGAGATAAAATGTCTCCTTTAAGCGATACAACTAATTTAGCCCCAGCAATGGTGGGCGGAGAGCTGTTTTCTCACATTAAATACATGACTTATACAACCGTACCCACTATTGTCGTGACATTGATATTGTTTATAGTTATTAGCTTGAATATTGATGTTTCAGGAAATACAGATACTTCAATCATGTTAACATCCATTAAGGAATCATTTAACATAACTCCGTGGGTGTTTTTGGTGCCTGTTGCAGTCATTTTAATGATTGTTAAAAAGACCCAACCGTTAATCGCTTTATTGGTTGGTACTTTATTAGGTGGGATTTTTGCGCTAATTTTTCAACCAGAAATAGTCAAACAAATTACCGGAGCAGACAGCTTAACGTTTCTTTCGGGTTATAAAGGTATTATGACAGCCATGACTGTTGACACATCCGTAGCGACCACGAGTACAGAACTGAATGATTTGTTTTCTTCCGGCGGAATGTCTGGTATGCTGGGCACTATTTGGCTGATAATTTGTGCTATGGTATTTGGCGGAGTGATGGATGCCATTGGAGCCTTGGCAAGAATCAGCAAATCTGTATTGAATCTATTCGATTCTGTATTTGGATTATTTGCCAGTACAGTTATTAGTTGTGTAGGATTAAATGCGATTGCGAGCGACCAATATTTAGCAATTGTCATTCCGGGAAGGATGTATAAAAAAGCCTTTGAAGATAAAGGTTTAGCTCCCGAAAATTTAAGTCGAACCCTTGAAGATTCTGGAACTGTTACTTCTGTATTGGTTCCTTGGAACACATGTGGTGCATATCAGAGTAGTGTTTTAGGTGTTGATACTTTACATTACGCAGGTTATGCGTTTTTCAACTACTTAAGTCCATTTACAACATTAATCTTTGCTGCTTTCAAAATAAAAATCAAACAAATTAAAAAATCATAATCAATAATTTCATTACTATAACAGTAAGAATTTAGCAGGCTCATAATTATATTCCGTTAATATTATCGATTCAATAGAAATAGCCATCCTTTCTTAAGGTCATTTGCACAGGCTATTTTGCCATTCTTTTATATAATTATTTCCTATCAAAAAATCCTCTTTGCCAACGTAAGTTTGTAGGACAAAAATTAATAATTTAAACAAAAAAACATATGGCATTTGTAGGAAAAAAATTTCCAAA
>JAGXIE010000066.1 GCA_024635765.1 Flavobacteriaceae bacterium
GTATTATTTTCATTGCCATTATTTAAAACATCTCCATCCAATGGTTCAACATCACAGGCTGTGAATAAGGTTATGGATAGTAAAATTAGTAGGAGTTTTTTCATGGTTTATTATTTAATTGTTTTTTGAATATCCAACTGCTTCACCAATCAAGGTGGCTGTGGTGCATTCATTAATTTTTACATTAACAAAGTCGCCTACCTTATAATGTTCTTTAGGAAAAACGACTACAGTACTTTGGGCATTGCGACCAGACCAATCTTTATCAGATTTTTTGGAGGACTTTTCGATTAGTACTTCAACTGTTTTTCCAATAAATTCTAGGGTTCTATAATGGCTGTGTTTTTGCTGAAGATCTACAATTTCTTGCAATCGGCTTTTTTTTATTTCTTCAGGAATATCATCTTCTAATTTACGTTCTGCCAAAGTACCTGGTCGTTCAGAATAAGCAAACATATAACCAAAATCGTACTTCACATATTCCATCAGGCTCATGGTATCCTTGTGGTCTTCTTCTGTTTCTGTAGGAAAACCGGTAATCATATCTTGTGAAATTGCACAATCAGGTAATATTTCTCGAATGTCATCAATCAATTTAAAATATTCCTCGCGCGTATGCTGACGATTCATTGCTTTTAAAATTCGATTGCTTCCACTTTGAACAGGCAAATGGATGTAATTGCAAATGTTATCATATTTTGCCATTGTTCGAACAACGTCCAAGGTCATATCCTGCGGATTCGAAGTTGAGAATCGAATTCTCATTTTAGGTTGAGCTTTGGCGCACATTTCTAACAATTGTGAAAAATTGACCGAAGTTGCCTTTTGCAATTCGCTAGCTTTTTCAAAATCTTTTTTGAGTCCACCACCATACCAAAGGTAGCTATCCACATTCTGTCCGAGCAGAGTAATTTCTTTATATCCTTTGCTCCAGAGATCATTCACTTCTTCAATTATACTTTGAGGATCACGACTTCGTTCACGTCCCCGTGTAAAAGGCACGACGCAAAACGTGCACATATTATCGCAGCCACGTGTGATGGAAACTAATGCCGTCACTCCGTTTGAATTTAAACGAACAGGTGAAATATCGCCATAAGTTTCATCTTTTGAAAGGATGACGTTGATGGCATCGCGTCCATCTTCAACTTCTTCAATAAGATTTGGTAAATCTTTATATGCATCAGGGCCAACAACCAAGTCGACGATTTTTTCTTCTTCAAGAAATTTACTTTTCAGTCTTTCTGCCATACAACCCAAAACACCAACCTTCATTTTAGGATTGATTTTTTTGACGGCATTGTATTTTTCCAGTCGTTTACGAACGGTCTGTTCTGCTTTGTCACGAATGGAGCAGGTGTTGACCAATACCAAATCGGCTTCTTCCAATTTATCGGTCGTATTGTAACCTTCGTTGGCTAAAATGGAAGCAACAATTTCACTATCACTAAAGTTCATGGCACAACCATAACTCTCTATAAACAATTTACGAGTATTGCCGTTTTTTTGTTTTAAAACTAGGCTTTCGCCTTGTTTGGTTTCATCAATGACTTTCTCCATCTTCTAAAGAAATTACTTTCAAATCAATTAAGTTCGCAAAGATAGGATTATTTAGGGATTGTGACAAAGTGACAGTTGTTAATTTTGTTTGAAGATTTGAAATACTATTCGTTACTTTGGGGAAATCAACTAAACCACTCAACTATGTTATTTGCAGAAATACAATCAAAAATTGCCAGTGCTAGAGAACTGGATTTCGGAACTATCTTTAATCAATGCATCGAATTATTTAAAAAAGTTTGGTTGCAAGGCTTACTGACACTTATTATAACAGGTGCCTTAATGATTCCTTTTTATATAGTGATGTATTTACCAATGATTGCCGTTGGTATTATTGATCCTGAATCTTTGCAACAAGGTCAGGAGCCTAATTTTCTTGTTTTGTTGCCTTTCCTTTTATTTATGATAGTATTCATGTTCTTTGCGATGTTCATTTCCTTTACGATGCAAGCAGCATTTTTTAGAATTTGTAAGCAAAAAGATTTGAACATTGTTGGCACAGATGATTATTTTTATTTTTTCAAGAAGCGTTATGCTGCTAAGGTCTTTAAATTATCTTTAGCTTCAGTAGGTATATCACTATTAGCGATGTTGCTTTGTGTATTGCCTCTATTTTATGTTATGGTGCCACTTTCATTTTTTTCATTGATGTTCGCTTTTAATCCAGAATTATCAGCTTCAAATATTATTAAAGCTAGTTTCGATCTAGGTAATAAGAAATGGTTACTAACGTTTGGATTGATTATAATATCTAGTTTTTTGGCACAATTTGTAGGACTATTAATGTGTTTTATAGGTGTTTTTGTAACCGCTTCATTTGCATATTTGCCGGTCTATTTTATTTACAAAGAAGTCATTGGATTTGATGAATCGAGTGAATTGAACGAAATTGGAAAGGTTGATGAATTTTAAAAAGCAATATCCTAGTCCAGAAAGAAAATATAAGCCTGATTTATCAGGCTTTTTTTGTGGTGTTTATCGGATAAAATTGTAGTTTATAAGAGTCTAAAAAATTATAAATTAGGTTGAATACTTTTTTTTCATATACATTTGTAGCCATAAAAAATTGAATATGGCGAAGAATTTAGTAATTGTTGAGTCACCTGCAAAAGCAAAAACCATTGAGAAATTTCTAGGTAAAGACTATAAGGTTGAGTCTAGTTTTGGACACATTGCCGATTTGCCTTCCAAAGAATTGGGTGTTGATGTTGAAGGTGATTTCAAACCAAACTATCAGGTATCGAAAGATAAAAAGGACGTTGTCAAAAAATTGAAGGATTTGGCTAGCAAAGCTGATATGGTTTGGCTAGCGAGTGATGAGGATCGAGAAGGAGAAGCAATCGCTTGGCATTTGGCAGAAACTCTAAAACTTGACAAAGCGAAAACAAAAAGAATCGTTTTTCACGAAATTACAAAAACAGCTATTCAAAAAGCCATTGAAAATCCGCGTTCTATTGATTATCATTTGGTTGATGCACAACAAGCAAGACGAGTTCTGGACAGAATTGTTGGTTACGAACTCTCTCCAGTATTATGGAGAAAAGTCAAAGGAGGTTTGTCTGCAGGTCGTGTTCAGTCGGTTTCTGTAAGATTGATAGTTGAAAGAGAACGAGAAATCCAGAATTTTGGATCTGAAGCCTCCTATAGAATTGATGCCGAATTTTCAAATGAAGAAGGACAGACATTTAAGGCTAAACTGCCAAAATCATTCAAGACAAAAGAAGAAGCTTATAAATTTTTAGAATCCAATTCTGGAGCGAATTTTAAAGTAACCGAATTAGAGAAAAAGCCAGCTAAAAAATCGCCTGCTGCTCCATTTACAACTTCAACTTTGCAACAAGAAGCCTCTCGTAAATTGTATTTTTCAGTGAGTAAGACTATGACTATGGCCCAGCGCCTTTATGAAGCAGGTCTTATTACCTATATGAGAACTGATAGTGTTAACTTATCTAATGAAGCGCGCAACGGTGCTAAGGCCGAAATAGAGAGTGCTTATGGTTCAAAATATAGTAAACCGCGTAATTATAAAGGAAAATCAAAAGGAGCTCAGGAAGCACATGAGGCGATTCGGCCAACAGATTTTTCTGTACATTCTGTCACGATTGATAGAGATCAAGCCCGTTTATATGACTTAATCTGGAAAAGAGCAATTGCTTCCCAAATGAGCGAAGCCGAATTGGAACGAACCAATGTAAAAATCAGTGCCTCTACTCACAAAGAGCAGTTTACCGCCAATGGAGAAGTCATTACGTTTGATGGGTTCTTAAAAGTATATTTAGAAGGTACCGACGAGGAAGATACAGAGCAAGAGGGTATGCTGCCAGCAATGAAAACTAACGAAACATTGTTGAATTCACACATAACAGCAACAGAACGATATACGCGTCCTCCTTATCGATATACCGAGGCTTCTTTAGTAAAGCAATTAGAAGAATTGGGAATTGGTCGTCCATCCACATATGCGCCAACTATTTCCACAATACAGAATCGAAACTATGTAGAAAAAGGAAACGTGGATGGAACAGAACGTAACTATGTTCAGCTTACATTCAAATCTGGAAACATCAAAGAAAAGGAACTTAATGAAAAAGTAGGTTCAGATAAAGGGAAGCTAGTACCAACTGACGTCGGAATGATTGTGACTGATTTTCTTGTGAACCATTTTGGAACTATTTTAGATTACAATTTTACCGCTAAGATGGAAGAGGATTTTGATGAAATTGCTGAAGGCAAGCAAGACTGGACTAAGATGATGAAAAGTTTCTATAAAGATTTTCATCCACAAGTAGAAGATGTGCAAGAAAATGCTGAACGAGAATCAGGTGAGCGAATTTTGGGTAAAGATCCAAAAACTGGAAGAACGGTATTGGTTCGTTTAGGAAAATTTGGTCCAATGGTTCAAATTGGAACACCAGATGAAGAGGAAAAACCACAATTTGCGAGCTTACTTCCAGATCAACAATTGAATACTATTACTTATGAAGAAGCAATGGATTTGTTCAAGTTGCCAAAAGATTTAGGTGTTTATGGAGGAAAACAGGTTGAGGTCAATAATGGTAGATTTGGGCCATATGTCAAATTTGGAGATAACTTTGTGTCACTTCCTAATGGAGCCGACCCAATGAGTTTAGAACTTGATGATGCTATTGTGCTCATCAAGCAAAAGCAAAAAGCAGATGCTCCTATATATAAGTATAAAAATTTACCAGTTGTAAAAGGTAAAGGTCGTTTTGGTCCATTCATCAAATGGAACAATATGTTTATTAACGTCAACAAGAAATATGATTGGGATAATTTGTCTGATAATGATATTGAAGAGTTGATTGAAGACAAACTTCAAAAGGAAAAGGACAAACTAATTCATCATTGGGAAGATGCAGGAATCAAAGTGGAGAAAGCACGTTGGGGAAGACATACGGTAACAAAAGGCAAAATAAAAATTGAATTAGATAAATCTGTCGATGTTTCTAAAATGTCTTTAGATGAAGCTAAAGATTTGATTGCAAGTAAAGCACCAAAAAAGACTGCAAGAGCTAAAAAGAAACCCACAAAAAAAACTGCTACAAAAAAGAAATAGCGTTTTCGGTTTTAAACAATCAAACTTTCTTTTAAATATTTCTCAATTATCTATTGAAAAAAATAGCAGGATAGAATATTATGGATACTATTTTTGTTTTGGTGCCATACAAAAAGTCAATTATTATATAGATATTTGAGTTTGATAAAATCATTAAAAAATTGACATTTAATTCATTTCATGAACTTTAATTTTCTTTCACCGGTTTCTGATTCAGTTTTGGCTCATAATGAATTGTTGTCAGAGCAATCACTAGGAAAAAAAATCAAAATTCACTCTAAGCAAAGAGGCATTCCTGATTTGGATGGGGTGAAAATTGCTATTATTGGTGTTTTAGAAAACCGTAACGATGTTAATTATATAGGAGAGGATTTTAGTTTTGATACACTTCGAGTATCTTTATATGGATTGTTTCCAGGTAATTGGCAAACGAGCATTGCCGATTTAGGCAATATATTAAAAGGAGAAACTGTTGAGGATACCTATTTCGCAGTCAAGACAACCTTATCGGTTTTATTAGAAAAGAAAATCATACCTGTTATATTAGGAGGTAGTCAAGATTTGACTTATCCCAATTATAGAGCCTATGATACTTTCTCACCAATGGTCAATATTGTGAATGTTGATTCAAATTTTGATTTAGGCGATGCCACACAGCCTATAAAGAACAATAGTTATCTAGGTAAGATTATTTTAGAAAAGCCTTATAATTTATTTAATTATTCAACTATTGGATTTCAAACCTATTTTAATTCACAGGAAGAAATCGATTTAATGGAGAAGCTATATTTTGAAGCTTACCGGTTAGGCGATATTTCTAAATCAATACATCTAGTTGAGCCAGTCATGAGAGACGCTCATATTGTAAGTTTAGATTTAAAATCTGTTAAGGCTTCAGAAGTTTCCACAAAACAAAAGCACTCCCCAAACGGTTTTGATGGTAAGGAAATTTGTGCTATCTCAAGATATGCAGGCATAAGTAATAAAGTGTCCTCCTTTGGCGTTTATGAATATCGTCCTTCCAAAGACGACCAAATTACTGCAATGCTCGTTGCGCAAATAATTTGGTATTTCATCGAAGGTGTCAATTGTAGGGTGAAAGATGATGATTTTAATATTGATACTAATTATCAAAAGTATAATGTGTTAGTTGAAGATGAGGAGCTTATCTTTTATAAAAGTGTTAAAACAGGACGCTGGTGGATTGAAATACCATATTTGCCGAATGTTAATAATAAATTAAAAAAGCATACGTTATTACCTTGCATGCATGACGATTATATCGAGGCAAGTCACGGTAAAATACCAGAAAGATGGTACAAAGCGTTTAAGAAGAACAGTTTTTGATTACATTTGCAGAATTGGTTTTAACATATAATTTATCGATGAAATGCACCTTTTTTAGGATAAAGTGTAAAAAAGTTTGAAAAAAAATTGTTTATTTGAAAATATATAGATATGTTTACCACCTCAAATTTTTTAAGACCAATTTTAAAACTAATATTTTAACCTCGAGTTTATATGAATATGAAGAAGTTTGCTTTATTAACCGCTGTTTTAGCTCTATTGGCTAGTTGTGGCTCTGGTGACAGAGGAGAACTAGTAGGAGTTAAAGGAAAGAAATGGCATCCAGAAAAGCCTTATGGTATGACCTTAGTTCCTGGTGGAGCCTTTATCATGGGTAAATCGGATGATGATTTAGCTGGTGTGCAAGATGCACCAACTAAAACGGCCACTGTAAGTGCCTTTTACATGGATGAAACTGAAATCACTAATAATGAGTACCGTCAGTTCGTGTATTGGGTAAGAGATTCTATCTTAAGAACTAAATTGGCCATTTTGGCTGATGAAGTTGGACAAACTCCTGGCACGGGAGGTATTGGTGAATTTGCATTTAAAGATGCAGATCCAGACAATATGTCTGTTTACGAAAAATACATGTATGATAACTACAGTGGATTAGGTCCAACTGGTTATGAAGGCAGAAAATTAAATAAAGACACTGATTTGATATTTAACACTGCTAAATATCCAGACGAGTACTATGCCGAAGTTATGGATACAATGTATCTACCTATGGAAGAATCTTATAACGGTCAGCGTACTTGGGATGTAAAAAAATTCAAGTTCCAATACACGTATATGGACATCGCTAAAGCTGCAAAAAACAAGAACAAAAAACGTTCGGAGTTTATTGTGAAAGAAGAAGTTGAGGTATATCCAGACACAACTGCATGGATCAGAGATTTTGCTTATTCATACAATGAGCCAATGCACAATGATTATTTCTGGCATGCTGCTTATGGAGAATATCCTGTTGTAGGAGTATCATGGAAACAAGCAAATGCATTCTGCCAATGGAGAACATTGAACAAAAACGGATATCAAAAGCAAAAAGGCGCACAACCTGTGAACAGATTCAGACTACCATCTGAAGCAGAATGGGAATATGCCGCTAGAGGTGGTTTACAAGGTGCAACTTATCCTTGGGGTGGACCATATGCTAAAAATGATAGAGGTTGTTTTATGGCTAACTTCAAACCTTTGCGTGGTGACTATGCTGCTGACCAAGCTTTATATACCGTAGAAGCAAAATCATACGATCCAAATGATTTCAACCTTTATAACATGGCTGGTAACGTATCAGAATGGGTAAATGGGTCTTATGATCCAGCTTCTTATGAATATATGTCAACAATAAATCCTAATGTTAATGAGGCAGATAACCAACGTAAAGTTGTGCGTGGTGGGTCTTGGAAAGATGTTGCTTATTTCTTGCAAGTAAGCTCTAGAGACTACGAATATGCGGATTCAGCAAGAAGTTATATAGGGTTCAGAACCGTTCAGGATTATATGGGTACTGATGTTACTGCTAATGCAGGAAACGGAACAAACTAAAAAACATCCAACAACAACAAACCAAATTTAATATTAATCTACTTAAGGAATCAACTTAACTAAAACAACAAAATTATGGCACAATCAAGAGCAAGTAAGAAGTTTATGAACATGGCTTACGGACTAGGAGCATCAGTAGTAATTATAGGTGCGCTTTTTAAAATCGTTCACTTTGAAATAGGACCTTTAACTGGTAACGTAATGTTAGCGATTGGTTTGATTACAGAAGCAATTATCTTCGCTATTTCTGCCTTCGAACCAGTAGATGATGATTTAGACTGGTCATTAGTTTATCCAGAATTAGCTGGAGGTAAAGGAATGAGCACTAAAAAAGATCAACCCAAAGACGCTGAAGGATTATTATCTAAAAAATTAGACGAATTATTAAAAGACGCAAAAATTGACGGAGAATTGATGGCTAGTTTAGGAAGCAGTATCAAAAACTTCGAAGGTGCAGCAAAAGGGATTACCCCAACTTTAGATTCTATGAATGCTACCAAAAAATACGGCGAAGAAATGTCGTTGGCTGCGGCTCAAATGGAGTCTTTGAACAGTCTTTACAAAGTTCAAATGGAATCTGCAAGTCGTCAAGCTTCAATCAACGAAGAAGCAGTTGAAAATGCAACGAAACTAAAAGAACAAATGCAAGCTATGGCCTCTAACTTATCATCATTGAATGGTGTATATGGTGGAATGCTTTCTGCAATGAATAGAAACTAATTAGTGATTAGTAAAATTTAAACAATTAATAACTAAAAACTTAATTAGAAATGGCAGGAGGAAAATTATCCGCAAGGCAGAAAATGATTAACTTGATGTATTTAATCTTCATTGCGATGTTAGCATTGAATATGTCAAAAGAGGTGCTATCAGCATTTGGATTAATGAACGAAAAATTGGTTGAATCAAACGAAGCAGCTGCAGAGCGTAATGCTCTGTTCTTTGCAGGTTTGGAACAGCAAGCAATTGATCAACCGGAAAAATATAAGCCTTTGAGAGATCAAGCAGCACAAATATCTGCTCTGGCAAATGATTTCAATTCTTATCTGTCAAATCTTAAAGGGCAGATGACCGAAAAACTTGAAGATCCAAAAGATTATGAAGTTATGGACAAAGGAGATTTCCTTGACAATAATTTCTTTAAAGGAGACAAGCTAAAGCCTGAAGGCGAGCAATTTTTAGCAGAAATTGCTAAATTCAGAGAAGGAGTTGTTGCAGTAATTGGCAATGATTATCCTGGGATTGCAGCTGACGTTAAAGAGAAGTTTGCAACAGAGCCTGTAAAAAATAGAGATGGAAATACCATACGATGGTTAGATTATCACTATAAAGGTTTCCCATTAGTAGCTTCATTAACTAAAATGACGCAATTGCAAGCCGATGTTAAAACAACTGAATCTGAAGTTTTATCATCTATGTTAGCAGGTAAACTCAAAGTAGAGGCATCACTGACCAATTTTGAAGCTATTATAGTACCTGACAAGACTGCATTTTTTAGTGGAGAAAACTTTACAGGTAAAATCATTTTAGGAAAAAAGGATAATACCTTAAGAGCCGATAAAGTGGTTGTAAACGGAAAAGAATTATCTTCTGAATCTATGAAAGAAGGTGCTACAATGTTAGATTTTCCAGCTGGTTCAGTGGGAGAACAACCTATTAAAGGTCAGTTTACCTTTAAAGAAGGTGGTGAAGATATTGTAATTAATTTCGAAAGTTCTTATTCTGTAGTTCCTAAACCAAACTCTGCCACCATTTCTGCAGATAAGATGAATGTGGTTTATCGTGGTGTAGTTAACCCAATGACCATTTCATTTGCTGGCGTGTCAGATAATAATGTATCTGCTAGTGCACCTGGTTTATCTAAAGCTAGTGGTGTTGGTAAATATAATATGAGTCCTGGTCAAGGTAGAGAAGTGGTTATCAATGTCACAGGTACACTTCCAGATGGAACGAAAGTTTCTGATAGAGCTACATTCCGTATCAAGGATATTCCAAAACCGTCCGGTACTATTGCAGGACAGCAAGACAATGTAAGTCTACCTCGTCAAAATTTAGAAATTGGTACCGTAGGAGCTGTTTTGAATGATTTTGATTTTGATTTAAATTTAGCAGTCACTTCATTTAAGATTAAAGTACCAGGACAACCATCTGTAAGTGTAAACGGAAATAAAATGAGTGACCAAGCCAAAAATGCATTGCGTAAGGCATCTCGTGGTGACGGTGTTCAGATTTTCGATATTAAAGCTTCGATCGTTGGTAATCCAGTTAAATTACCAAATGTGTCACCAGTTTTTGTTGAAATATCGAACTAATTATAATTTAGGTAATGTTTTAGCGTTGTAAATATGTTGCGCTAAAAGTCCCAAATAATACGAAGATTATGAATTTAAAAAGTTTTTTATTAACAGTTGTAGGTGTAAGTATCGCAGCAAGCTCGTTTGCACAAACGAATCTGTTGAATGCTAAAACACCAGAAGAAATTGGTAAAAAGTCTGAAGCTCAATTGGCTATGGACAACGATAAGCCATTGGAATATGGATATGTTGACGATAGAGATATTTTATTCTCAAAAATGACTTGGGAAAAAGTAGTTCTTGATGAACGTGTCAATTTTCCACTCTATTTTCCAGTAGATACTAATAATATTGGTAAAAACAGACGATCACTATATGATGTTTTGTTAAATAACATCAATAGTGGGAAGATTGAAAACCTTTATGACGATTCGTATTTTACGGCAAAACGTACACTAAAGGATATTGAGTCTGCGTTGCATAAAGTAGATACTTTAGATATTGGTTACCAACAATACAATGCTGAGGGTAAGGTAGATCCTGAATATATCACTAAACGAGATATTCAATCTTATGATATCAGTGCTTATCTAATTAAAGGATTATGGTATTTTGATAAACGCCAAGGCGAATTAAAATATAGAATCCTAGGTATAGCGCCTGCAGCACCTGACGTTAACTTCATTGATTCTGATGATGAGGCAAACAAAGAGCCGATTCCTTTATTTTGGGTATTTTATCCTGAAGTGAGAACTATTCTTCATCAAGCAAAGGCATTCAATAACAAAAATAGTTCGATGCCGCTTTCTTTCGATCATTTGTTGAATTCAAGACGATTCAATGCATATATGTACAAAGAAGAAAATGTATTTGGCGATAGAGATGTAAAGGATTATGTTGCTGACAATGCATTGATGCAATTATTAGAATCTGATCGAATTAAAGATAAGATTCGTGATTTTGAACAAGATATGTGGAATTACTAATTTAAAGAAAACATATACAAGTAAAAAGCGCCCACTTCAAAAGTGGGCGCTTTTTATTATATTACTTTTGTACCGATGAAACATGTAGATTATATAATTGTTGGTTGTGGATTGGCCGGAATTGCTTTTTGTGAGCAATTAATTCAAAATCAAAAATCATTTGTGGTGTTTGATAACCAATCGCAATTATCATCAATCGTCGCAGCTGGGCTTTACAATCCCGTGACGCTAAAACGCTTTACTGAAGTATGGCGAGCCAAGGAGCAATTAGCTTTAGCATTGCCTTATTATAAGCATCTAGAACAGAAACTTCAAGTAAAGTTGGATTATAAGCTTCCGATATATAGGCGCTTTGCATCTATAGAGGAACAAAATAATTGGTTTACAGCATCCGATAAACCAGCTCTTGAAAAATATTTGTCGGTTGAATTAATTAAAAATAACAATCCTTTTATCACTGCTCAATTTGGTTTTGGAAAAGTGAATCATACAGGTCGCATTGACACCGCTACTTTAATTAGACACTACAAACAATTTCTTATTGCACAAAATTCCTATAAGTCAGAGACTTTTGATTGCAATAATTTAAAATTAAAACAAGCGTCAATTGGTTATAATGATTTAATTGCCAAACATATTGTTTTTGCAGAAGGTTTTGGGATGATGACGAATCCATTTTTTAACGAGCTACCACTCAATGTCGCGAAAGGAGAAGTGATTACCATCAAAGCTCCAGAATTAAAGATAGATTTCATGTTGAAATCGTCAGTTTTCGTTGTGCCAGAGGGGAATGACCTGTATTCAGTAGGAGCAACCTATAACTGGAAGGACAAAACACACCAAATAACGACAGAAGCTAGATCAGAATTGGTCTCT
This sequence comes from Flavobacteriaceae bacterium, assembly GCA_024635765.1. Classification (GTDB taxonomy): domain Bacteria; phylum Bacteroidota; class Bacteroidia; order Flavobacteriales; family Flavobacteriaceae; genus JBPOFM01. The sequence continues at coordinate 12,192 of JAGXIE010000066.1, forward strand.
AATTTAAAGGAACTTATCACCTGTGATTTTGAAGTTGTAGATCAACGTGCCGGAATTCGACCCACGGTGAAAGATAGAAGACCTCTGGTTGGTAGGCATCCACTACATAAACAAATGGCCATTTTAAATGGATTGGGAACACGTGGTGTTATGATTGCACCTGATGTCGCCAAAGCTTTATACGATCATCTCGAAAATAGAATTCCTCTCGAGAAAGAAATAAATATTAATAGATTTATTTAACTATGATTTTTTTGATAAAGATTTGTCGAAATCTATAAACATGTTAATCCAAATATTCCGCGATAAGCGCATGATAATTGGTCCAAAAATAACAATTGCAGCAATAATCGCAATAAAAGCTGTAACTAAACTTGAACCCAAAAATAAATAACTAATCACAAAAGCAGCGACTGCAAAAGCAATTCCCACACCATAACTTACATACATGGAGCCATAGAAAAATGAAGGTTCGATCAGGTATTTGGTACCACAATTTGAGCATTTTTCATGCATTTTTAAAGCTTCAGACAGTACATAAGGGTTAGAATTGAGATACATCGATTCCTCGTGGCATTTCGGACAAGTGCCTGTAAAAATACTGTACAGCTTACTTCCTTTGTTTATCATGAATACTGTTTGCTTTTACACTTTAATTGAAGTTGCAAAATTAAGGTTTTGCAACCAAAACTTTAAAAATATTTTACAAATAAATGCTCAAAATTCTTCCCATGGTAATGAAGCATTGGGCAGGTCGCTGCAGATAAAGAAATTGACATGAGAAGGACTTAATTACTTGTTCTCTTTTAAAAACGATTTATCAAAATGCATGAACATGTTAATCCATATATTTCTAGAAAGTCTCATAATAATTGGACTAAACGCTATTAACGTACTGATAATGGCAATAACAGCTGTGACCAATGAAGATTGCAAAAACACGTAGCTAATAACGAAAGCTGCTAACGCAAAAACAACACCAACACCATAACTTACATACGCTGAAACATAAAAGAAATAGGGCTCAATGCGGTATTTTTTACCACAACTGGAACATTTTTTATGCATTTCAAATATTTCGGAAAGCACGTATGGATTAGGATTAACATACATCGATTCCTCATGGCATTTCGGGCAAGTGCCTGTAAAAATACTATATAGCTTACTTCCTTTATTTATCATAGAGAATGTGTACTTTTGCACTTTTAAATTAAAAATACAAAATTAGTTTTTTAAATACTTTTTTTGTTCAATTATTACGAAAATGCTGAACATACACAATCTTTCTATATCATTTCAGGGCGAATATCTTTTTGAAGACATTACATTTAGGCTTGGTACTGGAGATAGAATAGGTCTCATAGGGAAAAATGGTGCAGGAAAATCTACCATGCTCAAAATTCTTTCAAAGGAAATGGAGCCTGATTCTGGACAAATTGCCGCTGATAAAAATTTAAGTATTGGATTTTTAAAACAGGATATTGATTTTGTTTTTGGAAGAACTGTTCTTGAAGAATCATACAAAGCTTTTAAGGATATTAAACTTTTGGAAGCGAAAATTGATGATATCAATCATCAATTGGTTGAGCGCACGGATTACGAAAGTCAAGGCTATCATGACCTAATGGTCGATTTAAATGAAGTGCAACATCAATACGAAATCATTGGAGGTTACAATTATCAAGGAGAGACCGAAAAGATTCTGCAAGGATTGGGTTTTAAACGTGATGATTTCAACAAACTGACTGATACGTTTTCTGGTGGATGGAGAATGCGAATCGAATTGGCAAAATTATTACTACAAAATAATGATATTTTACTTCTCGACGAGCCTACCAATCACTTGGATATCGAATCCATTATTTGGTTAGAAGGATTTCTTAAAAATTATATTGGTGCGGTAGTGATTGTTTCTCATGATAAAATGTTTTTGGATAATGTAACTAATCGGACGATTGAGATTTCTCTAGGTAGAATCTATGATTA
>JAGXIE010000067.1 GCA_024635765.1 Flavobacteriaceae bacterium
ACGCCAATCATACCTATGTCATGAATAAGCCTAGCTGTTTTGATCTTACTCACATCATCTTTTTTAAAAAATATAAAAGCCAAAAATTAATTTGACTTTTATATGCTTAAATTGGCAAAAGTACCTACCTATTTTTTATCTGATAACTTTTTTTGCTCTGCCATGTACGCAGCATCCCCTTTTAAAGCCTTAGCAAAAGAGAACATCGCTGCAATCATTACAAATGCAAATGGGAAGGCCGCTACAATTGAACCTGTTTGTAAAGCACCTAAGCCACCTGCAAGTAATAATACTGCTGCTAAGCCTGCTGTTACTAGTCCCCAAATTATTTTCTTAGGCGTACCTGGATTTAAATTTCCACCTTCTGAAAACATACCCATTACAAATGTTGCTGAATTAGCTGATGTAATAAAGAAAGTCGTTAATAGTACTACTGCTACACCAGATAATAAAGTTCCTAACGGATAATGTTCAAATACTTGGAAGAATGCTGTTTCTGTAGTGAAAGCACCAATTTTATCAAAAACCTTAATACCAACGGTTCCAAATATTGAGAACCAGAAGAAACTCATAATTGTTGGTGCAATTAAAACGCCAGCAATAAATTGTCTGATTGTTCTACCTTTAGATATTCTCGCTATAAAGGTTCCAACAAATGGAGCCCAAGCAATCCACCAAGCCCAGTAAAATACTGTCCACGAGCCGTACCATGAATCACCAGATATTGCAAAACTATCTGGAATTAATCCTGCTAAATATAAACCTACAGAGTTACTTAAGTTATTTAATATTTCAACTTTTGGTCCTACCAAAAATGCAACCAACATTAATCCAAAACATAATATAATATTCATATCTGATACATGCTTAATACCTTTTTTAATTCCCATGATTGCAGTTATAACAAATAAGAATGTTATAATTCCAATAATAGCCAATTGAATACCTTTATTAAATGGTAATCCCACTAATCCATTCAATCCACCATTAATCTGCAGTGTTGCCATCCCAAGTGAAGAAGCAACACCAGCAACAGTAGCAAAAATTGCTAAAATATCGATTGTCTTACCTATTGGCCCGGTTGCTTTTTCTCTTCCAATTAGAGGAATAAAGATACTACTAATAAGACCTTTTTCTCCTTTTCTAAACTGCATATAAGCTAAAGCTAGTGCTATAACTGCATAAGCTGCCCAAGGATGTAATCCCCAGTGTAAAAATGACTTTCTAAAAGCAAAGTCAAGTGCTGCTGCTGATTCTGGTGCGATACCACTCAGTGGTCCAGAAAAATGGAATAATGGCTCTGCTACACCGAAGAATATTAGACCTACACCCATGCCTGCACTAAAAAGCATTCCAAACCATGATAATAAGCTATACTCAGGTTTATCATCTGGCTTACCTAATTTAATATTACCGTACTTACTAGATAATATCACCAGTGCAAATACCACGAATGATGACATTGTTATAATATAAAACCAACCAAAGTTACCTACCAAAAAATTAAATGATGCTGATGTTATGCTTGCAAAACCCTCCGGTAAAATAACACCAAGGCCGACTATAATAACTGATACTATTAAAGATATTGTAAAAACAGGATTCCAAAATTGTTCTTTTTTCATATTTTTAACTGTCCTCCATTCTTAAGTTTTATACTTCAAATACTGTTTGTTCTTCAATATCAGTTGACAAAGCATCTAATGCAACACCAACTCTATGATATCTTAATTTCCATTGCTCTTCTTTTGATGTTTTAGGATCTCCTAAAGGATAGGGAATAGAAATAGTCGGAACCATACGATTTGAACCAACCGTTCTAGCTATTGGAATCAAGTTCGCCATTTGTACAACTGTAATACCTGCTTTTTCAATTTCTTTAACCATCGTTGCACCGCAACGTGTACAAGTACCTCAGGTGGAAGTCAAAATAACAGCATCTACGTTATCTGCTTTTAAGTATTCAATTATTTCCAGAGCCATTCTTGCAGCTTCACCTTCTGCTGTTCCTGTACCAACAGTCGCATAGTAGTAATCATGGATACTTCCAATCTTTCCTTCTTCTTCATAAGCTCTTAGCGCATCCAAAGGTAAGGTTATATTAGGATCAGCATTTGCTGCTGATGGATCATATCCAGCATGAATTGTTTTGAACGCACCGTCTGCTTCATTTCCTAATCTCTTCATTCCTTCAATCGAGTAACGTCCCCAACGTGTTGCTGAGGCAGATTGGATTTTGTCTGGGTTATCAACTGGTACAATGCCGCCTGATGTAATAAGAGCGATTTTGGCATCAGCTAATTTTATTGCTGGTGCTATTGGTACTGTCTCAAGCTCCGGTATTGGCAATTCCGAAACGAAAGGTTCGTTATTAATTTTTTTAAGAAGCATGCTGATTGCTCTCTCCGAAGCTGGTGTTTCATCTTCTAAAAAGATTTCAAAACGGATCCCCCGAGGATAATAGCCTTCAGCTTCAGCACCTTTTATTTCTTCACCTTTTAACAATTTATTTCCCAATCCAGCCATTTTGGGCATGTCTTTTTTCATATTAGCGGCACTAGGACCACCTCTTAAAATGTAGATATCTTTCTTAAACATATCGACACCCGGATTCTCCTGGTGCATGGACGTAACAACCGGTACACCAAACTTCTCTTTTACAGCCTTGCAAATTACACCACAGGCATTTCCGTAACGACCTGCTTGGAAGGCTGGTCCAGCAAAGAAAATATCAAATTCTTTCCCTTCTAGAAATCCCAGGATAGAATCTACTGCTGCTTCTTCATTGGAACCCATAAAATTATCGCCACATATTACGGTGTGAGTAATTTCTGCATCTTCTAATAAATTGTTTAGCAAAAGTCCTGCTCCAACTTGTCCATCATGAATGGATGGTTCATAGTCTGCTTTATCTTCTCCACCAATTTGTCCGAAAAATTGATTTAAATATAAAATTCCTTTTTTCATTTTTTCACCTCCTTAATTAAAATTCTATTACCATTTTAGGTGACTGACCCAGCGTTGAATCACCACAAAACATTGAATTGTTTTCCATGATAATTGATCCATCTTCTCTAACAGAAGGTCCGAGCTTTTCATCGCCTGCCCATCCACCAGACAATCCATCTCTCATTAATGACTCCAGTTCGCCTATAACAGTTCCCATAGGTGGTAATTCTATCAATGTCGAAACATTGCCACATGAAACAATTGCATCTGCAGATATGTCTAAAGCCGCCAGTGGTTGTGAGAGTCCATCACGGCCAGTGCATTCATTCGTCAAGCCAACAGTCTTAATGCCTGCCTCTTCCAAGAGCCTAATACATTCAATGAAGTCAGCATCTGAGTTGCCATAACCTTCTTCCGTAATTATAGCCGCATCTGCGCCTAGGTTACTGGCTATCTGTTGTACAAACATTGCTGCTCTTTCTTTTTGCTCCAAAGAAACGTTAAGATTTGACATTATGACGCCCAAGAAGTTAATTGTCTTACCATGCTCATTATAAAGCGACTTAATTGTTGGGCAATTCTGGAAATCATATGTTGACCATTTTGAAGAGCAGCACATATAACTTCCGCCTATCATAGCACCATCTAAAACCTCATTTGGATGCATGTATGTTGGCAGCATTGTATTAGTATCCCATCCATAAACTAAATCATTAAAACCTGATTCTTCAATTTGAGATTGAGGTTGCATGACAAAAACAACTGATGGCAAACCTTGAACTTTTTCATCACGTTTTGTAATCGGTTCCAATTCAAATAATTCAGATGAATCAGGTGTCATGTCTTTTACTATACTGCCTAAATATTCTGCCAAGCGATGGGCTGCCCATCGTAAGGCATGGTTTTTCTTCTGTATTTGATGGCGCTCAAATTCTTCATCAGTATCAGCAACTAAACAAATATTGTTTAATTTTGAGAAGATTGAATACTTAGCACCCTCACCACTCATATCAATTAAGCCATCGCCAAAACTACCCCAGTGCTTTCCTACAGCTAATACACTGCAATTTTTCAGAGCAACCGCCTTGCCACTACCTACTCTTTCGATTTTCCCAGTCACGCCTGGAAACGCTGGTCCACCATTTAATCTGAATCTTGGCTCAATTGCTTCCTTCACGGGCACAATTCTAACATCATCCCCAGGTTTTGTTAAAACGATGTCAGCATCGGTGATATGTTCATCTTCCAAAACTACTGCAAGTGCTTCTTCTTTGTTAATTGTCAAGGTCCCATCCTTGTAGGAAGATGTTTTCCCAAATTCTACATTGTGAACGTGGAAATTTCCAATTTCTAATCTCATTTTGACCCTCCTTTCAGAATTGATATATATATATCAATTCTATCGACCTTATTATACCATAATCTTGTTTATAATGTAAACATGATTATATGCATAAATATATATTTATAATCATGTTTTTCATCACTTTATTGCTAATTTATATCGAAAATTGTTTTTATTATCAATCTTGTGTTATATTTTTTTTACTTGTGTTATAATTCTTTTAGCACATATTGGATACCTCAAAAAATAAGTCTCATTTGATTGTTATTTTCTGAAGTCGTGTATACTATAAGATTTGAAGAATTGGAGAGAATATATGAGTGAATTAAGCATTAAAAGATTGCGTATAATGGCCTACTTCATAACAGCGGCAGATCAAATAATCCATGAAGAAGGAATTGAAAAAGCAACCATCAGAAGCATAGCTAAAAGAGCTGGTTATAATAGCGCTACCATCTATAACTATTTCAACGACTTGGAACATCTTATTTTTTTCACAAAAATTTCAAATCTCGAAGTATACAAAACACGTCTATACAATGAAATTCCAGATGATTTAGATCCATTGGAGGAACTTAAGAAAGTTTTCCGAATCTTTGTTGAGGAAACTTTTAAAAATCCCAATGATTTTTATGATTTGTTTTTTTCAAGATATAGTCTTCGATTAAATGAAACCGTTACTTTATATCACACAATATTCCCTGATCGATTGAATACAGAGAATAAGCGATTGAAAGCCATGTTAAGCGAAAATGATATTTATAAAAGAAATATGGCCCTCGTTGATAATTGTGTTGAAAATGGATGTTTCACAGAAAAAGAACAAGCTGAAAAAATCAATGAATTAATGATTCTTACCTACAGTGGTCTTTTAAATAGATACCTTGAAACAGAAAGCAAAGATGTTCAATTATATACAGATAAGTTCATGGAGTATTTAGACATGATTATTAAATTAGGTCTTACCTTATAACCTCTTACTTATCGATATTTGGTTTTAACTCTATAAATTTGCTTTCTCTCAAAATGTATATCTAATCAAAAATCGTAAAAATTAGCAGATAACAGGTTCTAAATATATCATAGTACAAAATTGAAGTAATAATTATACATAATTGACTAAACACAAAACCCACTGAAATCAATCAGTGGGTTACTTTGTATCAATATTAAATTGGTATTATGTCTAATCACTCAAATATTGATACAATTTAGCGTTTCTCTAGTTTTTCGCAATGGTTAGTTATTTACGACAAACTTATAGATGCTTATAAAGCGCTAGTTGGTTTAAGGCTAACTAAACAAACATCATTGAAATAATTGCCATCCTTCAAATATTATTCTGTAATATTATTGATATTTTTTAATATCATAAGTAATCGGATTATTATTTTAATCGGCCCCTATGTAAACCTCTTAAAATATAAGTTTTCGAATTCAAAAAGACCAACTTAATTATTTATATAATAAAGTTGGTCTTTGGTTTTTGACTATTAAATTTTCAAAATATTTATCTCATGAATTTTGAAACAAATGGTGATGTTTCTCCTCTTCTTAAGAAATGTCCTGATGGCTTACCAGTTAAAATTTCTTCAAACCATGCTTCATGCTCAATTTCTTCATTTAATATTGCAGTGGCAAGATCATAAGTTCTAGGGTCTTTCCCACTAGCCGTTATCTTAGCAATTTCTGAATAACCTCTTACAGCACATCTTTCAGCCTCCAATAACACCTCAACAATACTTTTAACCGTTGGATCATCTGGTAACTTGGCAGGTGGGCACGCTGAAATATTATGAAATTCAACCATATCTTTAGGAAGTGTACCTCCAAGTTCATAAATTCTAGGAATTAATGCTTCAAAATGATTTCTGTCTTCAATTCTTGCTGTTTCAACAATTTCTTTTATTCCTTCTGCTTCAATTCCTGTCAAATGATTCCTTAAAACAGTATAATAATAAAATGTTGTCAATTCAGCAGATGCATTTTTAACTAATATCTCTATTAATTGGTCAACGTCAACACCTTGATTTTCTATCATTTCTCGTGATACCTTTGCCATTTCCATTCCTCCCTATTGATTATAAGCTTCAATTTGTAATGATACTAACCTTGCAATAGTGTTACCCTTAAGATTTTTTTTCAATCGATTATCATAATTCTTATTGTATTTCAAAATAAAATTATAGATAGTGTGTTTTTCAAAAAACAAAAAAGCCAATAATCAAATTGACTTTTATATACTATTATTGGCAAATAACTACAACTTTAATACAATTTAGCTATATTCTATAAAATAGTATTAACGCTAAATTGTTTGAATATCGCTAAAAAGTATGCACCGGAGTTATATCTATTCTTGATATGTTCCAACAAACAGGGTGGCCAGAGTTTTGTCAAGTGATGTCAGATGGCCGATTTTCTATCTCACTTAAATAATAGATACCTAAAATTTATTTACTCATTTTAATAAGTTTTACAGAAAGCAAAAACATCCATGCCAAGGCCATTAAGCCACCTGGTGCAGCGATAATAACTGCAAAAGCTTTCATAGATGGAATAAACGTGACCAATACAATATAAACAAGTAAAAGAAGATACCCAACAATACCCAAAATGGAATTGACTCTGCTAAAAACATGGCCACGTAGCATAACTATAGAAATATATAAACTTGCACACGTTAAGATAAAAAAGCCAATAAACACACCAAATCCACCATGTTCACCACTTGCCAACATTGCTTCTCCAGCTGCTGCAAACAAATCTCTTTGAGCAAGATCAGATGTCATAAAATATTTATTACTTAAATTCAACATGGCAAGTGCCTTATTGGCGCTTATGAAAATAGTTGTTCCAAGAAAGGCAAGTAATCCAGCAAAAATACTTTCGGGGTTGTTTTCTTTTCGATGTGCCATAACAATAGCAAAATATGCAAAGAGCATAATCATATAACTGATTAGATTTAAGAAATCCAAACGGTATAAGCCCATGAAAATACTTTGTTGAAATTCATTAAATCTTTCGATTGCGGTATGAGGCAATATAGACAAATCTCCACTCGTAATCGATCCAAATATGATGTCATATAATGTAAGCACAAAGGATGTCATCGCTGCACATCCGCCTACAAAATAAAATTTTTTCCACTTTGTATTAAGCTCTGCTCCACTCATGTTATTCCTCCATATCGTCAATCAATGCGTCTTCAATGGCCAATATGATAGCTTTACTGCTATATGTTGCACCTGCAATACTATCCACTTGAAGCGTTTGGTCATTTATAACACTATCGATTATAACCTCAGCTGGTTTTCCTTGACCATTGGTGTGCCTTGTTAAATCAATTGATACAATTATATGGTCTTTAACGTTCACTTCAACTGCAACATTGATAGGAAAGGCATCATGTTTCCCTAAAAATATTCCATCGGATATGTTTTGCATATTGATATCCTGAATAGAAACATCAAGTAAATTTTGCATATTAGCTTCTGAATTTTTAATTATGGCAAATGTTGCAACAGCAAATATACTTAATATTACTAAAATCAATGACAAAATAAGTTTGGTCTTTTTTTTAAACATTATCTCTCCTCCAGTAAATTAAATGCGTTCTCAATAACCGCATCTATTCTATTTGTGCGTTTAAGGCTTGACCAATTAACAACTCCAATTTCCGCTGCCATTGCCCCTTTTGGTCACATAACTTTCTCATTTGGTTGACAGCTCGCGACCCACCCATCCAAGGATAAGGAAAGAATTCAGTTACAAAACAACCGATTATTTTGTCTTTGAGATTAGTCAGTTGAGTCAAATACAAACTCATAACAGGCGAAAGTGAAAAACCTCTTACTGGCTCTCCTATAAAAAGACAATCATAGCTCTCAATTCTTGGAATAGTTTGAAGCTGAAAAGTTGATGCCTGAGGTGATTCATCGACAGCTGTAACGCGCTCAAGTGTAACTTTGTGCCCTTTGAGTGTAAGGCTTTCCTTAAGCTTTTCAGCAACACTTAGTGTGTTTCCAGTACAGGAATGAACAATAATACCAATATTCATAATAAAACCTCCTTGTTTTAAAGATACTTTCAGATAACGTATCAGATTATCGTCCCAATTAAATTGAAGTGTCTACGGCGAATTTTCTGAAATTTATCATCAGTAGCGCAACAAATACCACCCAAGGAATGAGGGACAGTAAAGAAAAAATCATGCCCAATACTCCTGCCGATGAGGGTACAATCAAATAAGTAATGATTTGCAATGGAATAAGAATGAGCATTGCTAAAGCTAAATACTGGGCAATGCGATAAAGCGGCCGAAAGTTGATTTCGAAACCTTGCTTAATAAGTCATATCCTCCTTAAATAGTTTTCTAATTATTTTTGAGTAAGTAATTTATAAATTTTACAAGCTCATCTTTGATGTCTTCTTGTTTTATGGAGCCATTAGATGAGAAACTCAGCATGATCATTCCTTGAAGCGCATAAATAATACTCTTAGCTACAACTTCAATATCTTCGGCTTGAATGATGCCCTCTTGAATTAATCTAAAGAAGGAGGTCTGCCACATGCCGCGAAACTTTTGCTCCAACTTTTGATAACTATCATCTCCCTCCGGCTGAACAAAAGGATAAAAATAAAAAAATCGGAAGACATTTGGATGCTTGAAGAAAAAATCTATATAGCAGGAAAAAGCACCAATAATTTCTTCCACAGGATTATCCTTTTTAATAGAAATGGATGTAAGGTCAATAATCATATCTTCAATCATATCGAGACGTAATGTCCACAAGAGATCATTTACATCCTTAAAATAATAATATAGGTTGGTATATGAATATCCTGTTACTTTAGCCAAATATCGAACTGTAATGGCTTCGTATCCTTTATCATGAATGATATCCTTCGCAGCCTCAATGATTTCATTTTGAGTACGTTCTTTTTTCGTCTGTTTCATGCTAACCTCCGAGTATTTTAACTTAGTTAAAATATTTAAACTTAGTTAAAATATATGGCATATGAATTAAAATGTCAAGAGCTTAATATTAAGTTTTAATATTAACTGCGATTTACTACATACAGTAAATGAGCGTAACTATTTTTTAAAGAAGATATCTTCTCTTTTTTATACGCATTTTTAGGAAATAAAATGGCAAGCGAAATCCTCCATGGCTATCTGACTAGTCAAATCATCAGATACGCTAAATGATTGAATGATATGGACATACTGACGTCCATGCATCTGCTGGTAATCTTGCTTTACTAAGCACATCTGCTGATAAGCACAGTCTAATAAACCATCTTTAGCTGATACCAATATTCCATGTTCAGTTTTATCTGGGTTCTGAATATAATCCAAAACCACTTTTAGTCCGTAAGGCTTACCCACTCTTATTTTTTGCATCTTAATAATCGCCATGAATTCACCGTCCTTCTAGTGTAGATTCGGCAAGTTCTACAAACTGTGTAAATTGTTCTTTAATTGCTTCAAGGTTCGGATTATGTATGTGCATTACTGTTAGTTGGTTCAGATTGTTACCAATAGCATTAAGCTCTGGAATCATTTCTCTTAGTCCATCAATGACTTTGATATCTTTTTCAAGAGATGATGTTCTAACATAAGTAGAAAGATTTACTTTTGACGTTTCAGCTTCTCGCCTAATCCGTACATTCTCTTGTTCTGTCACTTTAAATCCAATGAATTCTTTTCTCATAATCATCACCTTCTTAAATTTCTACTTTATCATCGTCCAGCGTAGATTGAACTTGATGTGAATGACCAAATCTAATACCAAGACTTTCCGTTGCTATCAGGTAATTATCTTCATCTAACCCTGACAATATATGAATTGGTGTCGATTCATCATCTTGAAAACCATTGTATAGATTATAGCCAAGTCTAATTAATGATCTAGAACTAGAACAAAAATCTATGTGTACATCACCTAAACAATCTGGCTCAATCTGATGATTACCAAAATCATAGATGCTATTAGATTTAGCATATAAATCGACAAATTTCTTATAAAAATTTTATTCCCCTACTACTTAGGTAAAATACCAAGGAAGTGAGTAAACTTCTAGGTGCTTAGTAATGAAATTGTAATTTTTACATTCACTTCATCTAGTTAAAGTAATTTCCAAAAGACATTAATCCTCTCACTTATTAAGCCGATTTCAGAGGGTAAGTGACGCACTTTTTTGGTACAAAATAAAACCCTCTACTTCTATACGCGAAATGAAAGGGTGTTGTCCGGATTTTTCCAGACATTATTATGAAATTTTAATAATTTCAGACAAAAAAGCCCTCTACTTCTAAGCCGAAATAGAGGGCAGATTTACGAATTTTTTTATTTATTTTTTGATTTTAAATGGCAAACTCTTTTAATTATTCTTGCGAAGCAAGGGACTGATCGTAACCTTTTCGTAAAAAAAGTTAAAAGATCAGGTAGCTTGCCCCTGACCACGTCAGGGATAATTAACCCACACTTTTACAGGCCATTCATATATAACTTCTCCGAATTATCTTATCGTTCACATCGCTATTTATTTTTGCCGCTTTTTTGACTTGCAATATCATTTATTGTAGCAAATGGATGTGAATACCTTGTATTTTCTTCTGTATATGATACTACACCAATAATACTTTTTACCTGTACTGCTTTTACTGGGCAATAATTAAGACATGCATAACACATAAAACATAGAACGTCTTTTTGCCAAATAGGTTTTTTATCTACTAACTTAATTTTTTGAGACAAACAAACATTTTCACATGTTCCACATCCAATACAATTATCACTTGTATAATAGTAGTTTACACCTCCAACATACTTAGAAATATCCATACCATAAATCACCAATTTCTCAAGCAAGAAATTTGCAAGTGGATTACTACTACAATTAATTGTGTATGATATATCCATATTACTCAAATCTCTTTTCATTTCAATTATTTCAGTTTGTATCGTTAATTCCTCTTCTACTTTTTTCTCCATACTAAGAACTTCTGCCTCAGTAGGTTTCCTGTAATTCTTTTGCCTAGCATCATTACTAAACATGCTAATGACTACTCTTGAATTTAATCGTTTTCCCTTTTTATGTAACAAATGATCTATCTCCACAAAACCTCTAAAAACAGTTCCTTCCCTTGTTGCAATTGCAAAAAAATAATCTGCTTCAAAATTTGCTTTCTTGATAAATTCTTTTACAACAATTGGAATAGTCAGCGCATGTACTGGAAATACAAATCCAATTTTATCACCTTTAATATTTAATGAATCATTGCTTAACATACTCACGATTGAAATTATTTCAGAATCAGCTATTCTTTTTTGCAACTCTTTTGCAACAAAAATAGAATTGCCTGTTCCAGAAAAATAATATATTTGGGTACTCATCAACAAACTCCCTTCAAAATGTGTCAACAATTATAGTAATTGCTTCTGTTTTTTCCTATTATCAAAATAAAATCGGTATTTAAATATACATTGTATTTTTTTGGACACAATATAATATTATGAAATGGACCCATTAATTGTAAATTTCTAATTCTATTTAATTCCTTATTCGTGTCTCCAAAAGTTACTTGTAATGTAGGAATAATCATTTTACCTTAGGGTACGTGCCTTTAGATCAACAGCACCAAAGTATTTCAACAGAGTTTTACTACCTATTTATTTAGTATATACTTCCCTATACTTGATGCCCAAGAAGTAATACTATCCCATACACGATAATCCCCAAAAGGAGCATCAACTTTTTTAATAATCAATTTTTCAAATACATTCAAGCATTTTAAATCTAACTTACCATGGAATAGTTTTATCTCTACCGGTTTGATATAGCCAATAAGTTCCTTTTGCTTGGCCGGTACTAACCAACCTTTTGTTATATCCAGAGGCTTTTCTTCACCAGTAGGCCCGCTTGAGAACAACCAAACAAATTTTTGGCAAAGGGTATCCTTATTTTTTAACAAGAATTTTACGAAGCTTTTTTGCCACATACCATAATAAACAGAACTGCCAAGAATCAATGTATCATAGTCATTTATATCAGCTATTTGACTTATATCTTTGATATCCGCTTCAATGTTCATATCCTTTAGACTTGAACATATGGCTTGAGCAATTTCTTTTGTTGATCCTTTTTTTGATGCATATGCTATAAGTATAGAATTTTTCATTTATTAGTGTCCTCCATTCGGTTTTGAATATCGTTGGCGATAGCACCCAGTGTAGAAAGAATAAGTGCAAAAAGGCCTATAGCAAGACTAATCAGCATAATATCTGATAGTATTTTTGGATTATTGATGCGTGGTACAAACCCAAAACTTGCAATTTCTAAAGAAAAAATAATACACAATGTACTTAAAATAAGACTAGGCCGCCATATATATCCTATGACCCGTCGAAAGTTCATTGATAAAATCTTTCTTGAGAAGTTTAGAGGTTTGTAAATTCTCGTTGCAAGCATCCAACCGTAAGTAAAAAATATCACTTGTCCTATGCCACCTCCAACTAGAAAAAGCATGATAAAAAGAGCCAAAAATATCGATGATGCATAACGTGTATGTAAAAATTTCAGCGAAAACACCACAATAACCAAACCAATAATTATAGCCAGTAACCCAGTGACAAGGAAATTTGGAATTATTGTAAACGCCGGTTCATTGCCATGTTCCCACATTTGATGTGTTGGACCAATAGCATTAATAATGAAACTATTAGTTTGCGTATTTCCTTGGAGTGTTTCAAAAAATCCATGCGACATACCTCCAAATCCAAATATGACCCCTATAGCTGAAACCACTGATGTTATTGATTTATTCATTGTAAACTCAGAATTTTTATTCATTTTCAAACTCCTTCTAGAAAAGAATCAACCATCTTAGTGATAACAGATGCTCTTTTTTTATAATCAAAAAAATCTGTATTCAGATAATCATTATAAGTTAATGGGTACAACATGATGTTGTGAAATGGTACCATTAATTGTAGTGCGCGAATTTTATTTCTTTCTTGGTTCTCATCTTCAAATATTATTTCTAATAAAGGAATAATCATATTACATGAATTGATACACCCACTTCTTAACTCTCCTTCAACGGCTATTTTGTTGATTTCATAATGATCAAATCCCATATCAGCAGTCTTAATCAGCAGTTTTTTGAGTTGTTCTCGTGGATGTAATTCTTTTACAGAATCATTATATAACTCCTTAATAAGATCTGACATTTTATGTTTAACTACCAACTGAAGTAAATTATCTTTAGACTGATAATGGTAATTAATAAGTGCAACATTCACACATGCTTCTGATGCAATTTCACGCACAGTAATCTGATTAGCAGATTTGTTATTGGATAACAATCTAAGTGTAGTCTCAAAAATTCTTTCTTTTGCATTAATATCCTCTTTCAAAATAAACCTCCAATGGCATTAAACTAAACACGTTTAAAACATGTTTAGTTTAGTATATAGTCTTATCCAATTAATGTCAATATTTTTGTATATATTTGATTCATCTGCTTGTAGTTAGTCTCAAAAAAGGAACCCTTTAATAAAAAGGATTCCAGATGCTAAGCAATTATTACAGTCAAAAATATACTGTTATTTAATTCTTGTTTTTACCAGTCTCAAAACCGATTCCACATGCATAGTTCTTGGAAACATATCTATTATTCTATTATCGCTAAAAAGCATGCAACTAAAATACCACAGCAAACTTAGGTGCATTTTCCGTTGCAAACATTTTAGCGTAATTGAAACTATTTTCTACTATATATTCAACATTTTATCTCTAAAAATACTAAAAGCCCTTGAATTCAAGGGCTTTACATTGTATCAAACTTTGTGTTCTTTATTGTCTAACCACTCAAATATTTATACAATTTGGTGATGTTTTTTAAAATAGTATTAATGCTAAATTGTTTAAGTATCGCTAATTAGAGTGAAACTAATTGTTTTTTTATTAATTAAAAGCATTGTGCTAATCTTTGCTGATATTTAGTTGATTTTTTATTGAACAAAGAAATATTTGTTTATGTTAATCTAAAAGCAGTTCACTATTTCAACCTGATGTGATTTCTGTTTGTAGGCTCAGGGTTTTGCTTCAGCCTCTTTCAGATTCACAGTCACTCACTACATCCTTAACTTTAACTAACAGTTCCTATTGTTAAATCTGTATTGGACTTTCACCGGCAAATTATTACATGTTCCAAACATACAAAATCGGGATCAAAATTATTTCACTTCAATCCCAATTGATTACTCTTTTTAGGGTTAACCCATAATTTGTCAAAGAGTGGTTTTAATTAATTAGGCTGTTTGCTCTATAAGCACCTTACTAATTTATCACTCCTTTTAAATTTTGATTCTAATAAAAAAATTTCCTTTTTACTCTTTATGATACGCTTTCTTCAAAGCATAGCAATCATTTTTGCCACAATTGTTTAATGACATAAAAAGGAAACCCGTTATAAGGTCCCCTAATTGATTTACTAAAATTATATTTTCAGAACTAATGTTTATACCTTTGTCAAAGTTTTTCTTCCATACTTCCATATTATATAACCGACAGCTATGAAGTACAAGACAAATAATATTAAGGAGGCTATATCTGATTTGAGTGCTGGAAGGGCCCAATTGGACCAGTTAAACATTGTATGTCCAAGCATTGCTGCAAAAATACTACCCTTTGTATTTGCATAGAACCATGCCAAGATAATTCCTACTAAAATTGTTGTTAATAAAAGTCCCCACATTGGACGGTTATAATAATCCTCTGCTCTTGGAACAAAAAACAAAGGTAAATGCCAAAGTCCCCACAATATGCCCGAAATAATTGCAGATGTTAAAGCATCAAATTTGTTTCGCAGATTCTCAAATGCATAACCTCGCCATCCAAATTCTTCCTGTAAAGGACCTCCAGTGAAGAAGATTACAACAACAGCAATTGGTAAGATGGCAGGTTGTGCTAGCACATCGAATTCAGGAAGCTGATAACCAAGTAAGCTAGATATTAACAACGAACCACCAATTAGTATTGGAAATGTGAGTAAGATGACCCACCACCATTTTCCAATACGGAACATGTATCCACGTTTGAGTAATTTTTTGACACCTGCACCTCTCTGGTAAATAAACGTAGTAACAATTGCTCCAACAAGAGGTCCCCATGCACCAATATTTAGA
>JAGXIE010000068.1 GCA_024635765.1 Flavobacteriaceae bacterium
ACAATTTTATGGGATGAGTTCAGATACTGCAATGGAAAAGCATGTGGGCGGTATTGCAGAATACAGAGCGAGTGAGGGTAAAACAGTAAAAGTCCCATATCGTGGTGATGTTGAACTAACTTTAAAAGACATTCTTGGTGGTGTACGAAGCACGTGCACTTATGTTGGTGCACAACGGCTAAAAGAATTGACTAAACGAACCACTTTTATTAGAGTTGAAGAGCAGGAAAATAGGATTTACAGTGAAGAGCAATAATTCATAGGCCTTTCATTAATAATTCTGCCGTGGCTGGATTTGTAGCTAAAGGTACGTTATGGACATCACACAATCTCATTAGCATTAACACATCTGGTTCGTGTGGATGTTTCTCCAGAGGATCTCTGAAAAACAAAACCATATTACATTTACTCTCGGCTACACGCGCGGCTATTTGAGCATCTCCTCCAAGTGGACCAGAGAGAAGTTTTCTTACTATAAAACCGGCTTTCTCTACTTTTTGACCGGTAGTTCCAGTGGACACAAGTGTGATTCTCTTTTGCTCAAGAATGGCCCGATGCTCATTTAAAAATTGAACCATTTCAGATTTCTTACCATCATGGGCTATAATAGCAATTTCCATTACAATCGTTTTGTATGATAGGCAACAAGTCCCTCAATAGGACGACGTATAAAGTTACCAACTTTGAAACCCATTTCCTCACCCACTTCCCTAATTTCATTTTGAGAGAAAAATGCAATAGAACCTGCAAAATGCACAGGTACTTTTTCTATTTCATTTTTAAATTGAAGAATCATATTTTTAGCGAACAATCTAACACCTTCTTTAATCATGCTTTGAACGTATATTGAATCTTTGTTCAAGAACATAAATTCAGCAAAATTTGCTAGATACGCATTTGGACTTGGTTGTTTGTATAAGTTGTACTTAACGTAATCGGCATCCATATTGTACTTGTCACCAAAAGAAACACGGATAGCTTCAGGCATGTGGTTAAAATAATAATCACGAATCAGCTGTTTTCCATAATAATTACCAGAAGCATCATCCATGAGCGTATAACCTAGGGATATAATTTTCTGATGCAAATGTGTGCCATCATAATAACTACAATTGGAACCGGTGCCTAATATACAAACCACGGCCGCTTCATCATCATCATTCAAAGTTGCTCTTACCGCAGCCATAGTATCCTCTGTTACTTCGACTTCGGCGTTTATGAATATATCTTCAAGTACTTTCTTCAAAAGTAAT
Organism: Flavobacteriaceae bacterium; assembly: GCA_024635765.1. Lineage (GTDB taxonomy): Bacteria > Bacteroidota > Bacteroidia > Flavobacteriales > Flavobacteriaceae > JBPOFM01. The sequence goes on from JAGXIE010000068.1 coordinate 1,254, forward strand.
CTTGGATTTTCAGTACCACAACCAGCACCATAGAAAAATATATGTGTGACATCACGTTTGTGAGCCATTAATTCTTCGCTCTTTCTAATGATTTTGTAGAGTTTTTTTTCCTTAAGAATTTCAGGATTGAGGCCGTTAGTTCTAATTTTTTCGAGAAGTTGTTTCCCATTATTATCTACAGAAATCCAATCACATTTTGTAGAACCACTATCAACTATTAAAATCATGAGAGTTTTGAATAAAAAATTCCGTACAAGCTCCAACTATAAAAATGTAGTAAAACTTATACGGAATTTATAGTAAATATTATAAGGAATGCACGTGTTGTGCTAGCTCAACTAATTTTGTAGAATAGGCGAACTCATTGTCATACCATCCAACAACTTTAAAAAATCTAGAATTCAATTCAATTGAAGCATCGGCATCAAAAACACATGTGCGAGTTTCTCCAACAAAGTCTTGGGACACAACTAATTCTTCAGTGTATCCAACAATGCCTTTCATTGAACCTTCTGAAGCATCTTTAAATGCTTTTTTGATTTGTTCCAAAGATGTTTCTTTTTTGGTTCTAAATGTCAAATCCACTACAGATACATCTGCAGTAGGAACTCTAAACGCCATTCCGGTCAACAAGCCATCCAGTTTTGGGATTACCTTACCGACAGCTTTAGCAGCTCCAGTTGATGCGGGAATAATATTCAATAAAGCACTACGTCCACCTCTAAAATCTTTTTTAGATGGTCCATCAACTGTCAGTTGTGTTGCAGTAGTGGCATGTACAGTAGTCATTAATCCTTCTTCAATTCCAAAATTATCATCCAATATTTTTGCCATTGGTGCCAAACAATTCGTTGTGCAAGATGCATTTGAAACAATTTTATCTGAAGCTTTTGCATCGTTATGATTTACTCCCATAACGAACATTGGTGCATCCTTACTTGGTGCAGAAATCACCACTTTTTTAGCACCTGCATCAATATGTGCTTGTGCTGAATCCAATGTTGTGAAAATCCCCGTACAATCGGCAACAACGTCAGCGCCTACTTCATCCCATTTAAGATTACGTGGATCTTTTTCAGCTGTTACTCTAATGGTTTTTCCATCAACGACCAGTTGGCCATCTTTCACTTCAATTTTACCAGCGAAACGACCATGTACCGAGTCGTATTCCAATAAATAAGCTAAATGGTCTACTTCCAATAAATCGTTGATTGCTACAACTTCTACTCCGGGCTTATTAAGGGTTGCTCTAAATACTATTCTTCCTATTCTTCCGAATCCGTTGATTCCTAATTTTAAATTTGACATCTTTTTATGTTTTTATATTCTTTATTATTTGTTTTAAAATCTAGTCTTCGTAAGACTAAATACATCCTATTATTAAATACTCATAATCTCTGATACTCGCAATAATTCTTTGTTGATTTTTGATTTTCCTTTGACAGCTTGTTCTATTGGTGTAAGCGCCATCTCGTCATTGAGTAACCCGACCATATAATTTGTTTTGCCACTTAATAAGCTTTCGACTGCCTTCACTCCCATTCTGCTTGCCAATACTCTGTCAAAGCAAGAAGGAGAACCACCTCGTTGCATATGTCCTAAAACTGAAACACGCACTTCATATTCAGTCATGTTACTCTCAACGTAATCTTTCAATTCAAATACGTTTTTACCGATCTTATCACCTTCAGCTACAACGACAATACTAGATGATTTGCCTGATTTTTTACTTCGCCTTAAGGATTCTAACAGGCGTCCTAAACCTAAATCTTCTTCAGGGATTAAGATTTCTTCAGCTCCTGCGCCTACTCCAGCGTTTAAAGCAATATGTCCAACATCACGTCCCATTACCTCTACGAAAAATAGTCGGTTGTGAGAACTTGCCGTATCTCTAATTTTATCAATGCACTCCACCACTGTATTTAATGCAGTATCGAAACCGAGCGTGTGGGTTGTTCCAAAAATATCATTGTCAATGGTACCTGGGATTCCTATAACAGGAAAATCGAATTCTTTATTGAATATCAAACCACCATTAAAGGTGCCGTCACCACCAATCAGCACAAGAGCATCTATATTGGCTTCTATGAGCTTTTCGTGTGCCATTTTACGTCCTTCAACAGTTCTAAATTCTTTTGAACGAGCGGATTTAAGAACGGTTCCACCTTTGTTGATGATACCTTTAACGCTACGTGCATCCATAGATTTAAAATCGCCTTCTATCATACCTTCATAGCCGCGATAAATACCTACACATTCAATATTATGATATGCACAGGTTCTTACAACAGAACGGATGGCTGCATTCATTCCTGGAGAGTCACCTCCAGAGGTCATGACACCTACTTTTTTAATGCTATTCGACATGTAATTTTTAGTTTGAAAAGTAAAACTAATAAACTATTACCATAATTATCTCTCTATTGCAGATTATTTAACAGTGCCTTGCAAACTCAAACGTTTTCGTTAATAACTATCATTAAATATGTTCCGAATTCGAGATTAATTGTTCTCTTTATTATCAGATTTTGATTTTATAGTAATAAAATCTGGTGTCATTTGTTCCTCTTCTTTTCTGGCTTCAGTGTCCTTCTTTTGATCAACTATAACATTCCTGTTTTTTCCTAAAAAAATAATTTGGAGCAATTCCTTAAATGTATCGAACTCGACGTTATAGGATAAACCTAATCCTTGGGTGTAGCCTATTTCCTCACCAAAATTTCGAATGTTATTTTCCCGATTGAAAAATTTTGCCGAAAGTGTCCCATCATCATTTAGTAACAGCTCAATTTCAGCATCACCCGCAATAACAGTTTGATTCACACCTCCTATAGGAACTCCAACTTTTCCGTTGAATAAAACTCTATCGCTAATTTTTGTACTTAAGGTTAAACCTAATCGGTCATCCGTTTGATATTCAGGAGTATTTTCACCAGATTCAAAGTTAACACCAACTCGTACTTTGTCATCATCACTAGAAAACAGACTGTTAAACAAATTATTTACTCGATCCTGAACAGTACCATATGCCTGCTGCCCTAAACTCAATTCACTCGCAAAAGAACCCGTTGCTAGTAAAAAAACTCCTTGATAGTCTCTACTTTCTTTAGTTTCCAATCGATAATCAAGCTCTGATTTTATCGTAGAACTCACATTAGGAAACCCAAAGGTAAAATCAAGATCTGGCTGTTCTAATTGACCTGTTAAATTCAGTTCTACATTCACTGGAATACTCCTATTTATTGGATTGTCTAAAAGAACAGAAGGGTTAGCATTCGTTTTATAAATGGCTTTTAAGTTTAGTTGTGCTTTGAGTGGATCACCATTCCATTGAAGGTTTCCTCCTTTTTCTACTTCGAGTTTCTTCTGGACTAAACCACCATAAGCAAAATTGTATGTTCCTTTATAAATTATAAAGTCGCCATACATATTAAATTTACCATTTGTATTAATCTCTATCAATAAGTTACCCTCTCCCCTCCCTTGTATTGTACTACCTGAATTCCTGTCTATGACAATTTCTATATCAGCATTTTGATTGACATTCAAATCAAAATCAAGTTCTAATCCTCGTACATCAGTTTCGGAGATGGTTTCTCCTCTCAAACGTGCCCTTTTTTCTTCAGGGCTTAAGAAATGGATATAAGAATTATCACCAAAACTTTGAGTTTCATTTAAAGGAATTTTAAATACCGTTCCCTGCGCAGTGCTACCATCTACTTTTATAACCAATTGTTCCGTAGGACCATAAATACTGGCAACACCAGTAACAAACGCTGTACCATAATAAAGTGCATTTTCACTATCTTCTGTATTAAGTACCAGCAAACGTTTTGTATCGATATCTAAACCAAGGCGCCAGTCAGAAAAGTTGTTGTGACTCATATAGCCGTTGAGAGTTGCCCGTGAAAAATATTTGGAATCAGTCATTTCAACATTATTGAAAATAAATCTCTGCTGGTTTAATTTCACTTCCGTATCAAAATCAAAACCATAATCAACATTGAGTTCAGCGATTCTCAATCCGGCATTATTGAGTATTAAATCACCGTTAATATCAGGTTTTTCCAAACTACCTGTAACCTTTGCATTCCCCGATGCTAAACCGCGAATATTGGTAATGACACCTGAACCAAATACATTTAAAGGCTCTAGTTGGAATTCATCAAGTACAACATCCAAATCGATATTAAAATTTGATTTGCTCACATCTATTTGACCTTTAGCTTGAAGCGATTTTAAGTTGTCGTTTTGTAATAATAAATCAACCTTGTAATTTGTCAAGGATTCATTACCGATAATGTCAGCCCTTAAGTTACCCAACTCATACTCATTGAATTTAAAACGATCAATTGTGACATTAGAATTCGGTAGATATACCCCATTTTTCTGAAGCACTTCCAATTGACCATTAACATTGCCTGCAAATTGAATACTGTCCAATCGTGGCGTGATTTTATTTAAATCAACATCCTTAAAATTGAGTCTTATATCCTTGTAAGTTGAATCACGTATTTCGCCAGCTAATTCTATTTCCTCATCTAAATGACTCATGACTATTTCAGAAATATCAAATTCTTTAAACTGCCTATCAAAAGTAATTTTGTTTTGTCGGTCTTTATTTGCATTTATAACCCAATCATTATCCTTAAATGTCACATCAGACCTCTTAAAACCAATTATAGATTTATTGTCTTTATCTATTGTATAGAAAAGGCTTAAATTAAAAACATCTTTGTTTAATTGCCCACCTTGAAACTCTGATTTGATAAACAGAGTATCTCGCATGGTCACATTAATCAGATTAAATTTTGAGACATTGTACACGTTCGTATTTAAGGAATCAATCTCAATAAACGTATTGAACAACGGATTTGAATTGTCTACTTTTAGATCGACGTTATTGGCAAAATAATTGTTTAGCCTAATCTGTGGTGATTTAAAGGCTAACTTAAAGCCTCTCTCATCACTTTCGATACGACCTTTGATAGATGTGTTAGGACTTAATTCTAATTGATGTACAAATACTTCAATGATTTTATTATAAATTTTAAAATTAAAATCGAGATATTGATCACCCTTAATTTTATGGGGTAGATAATTGGTGTAAATACTACCTACTGAATTTTCTACAAGTTTGCCTATGTCTTCAATTTTAAAAACACCACTTACATAACCTTCAATAATGTCAGTTGAGTTAATTTTAATGGTTCGTTTTTGGTCATCAAAGCTTGAAGTAACATCAAAATCCTCAAAATAATACTCGTCATTTTGATTGATATAGGTTGTGTTTTCAAAATGTAAGGTTCCATAGGCATCATTAATTCCCGTACCTTGCATAGATGTTTCTACTCGTCCTTTAAAAATCGATATGCTGTCTTTCTTAACAAAATTTAAAGCATTCAAATCAACATGCTCCACGTCCGCAGTAAAATCCAATGTCTTAATGTCTTTTGACAAATCAGCCAAACCATTGAATTTCAACTTGAAATTTTCGTCATTAGACACTAATTCGCCATTAAACACGTTGTTTCCAATCTGCCCAACGACATTGATGTCCATGTAAGTATAGTTATTGTAATTCAATGAAAACACTTTACCAGCAACGTTGGTTTTCAAGTTTTGGACAGTAAATCCTTTGCCATCAACGTCCACATCAAAAGAAGCTTCCTTAACTGAAGGGTCGTTGATAAGTTTGCCAATATCGAATTGATCAAAAATGACTTTCCCTTTATAACTGGCATTGTCTATATCGTCTATTTGTGATAAGAGCATTTTTGAATCTACAAATCCAATATCTGTGCGGATTTTAATATTGGAATCAATATAGGTCGGTGTAATTTTAGTTGTTCCATTAATAGAGAAATTACCAACTTTTGAGAAAACTGAAGGTATTGCTTCACCCAAAATGTTAGGCAACAAAGCTCTTAAATCATAATAATTAGAAGACAAATCATCAAATCGACCATCAAGTTCAAAATTATCCTCTTCAAGGCTAAATAGATTTTTGAAATTTATATCACCATAAATACGTGTTTGCGAAGTTGTATAAAGCTTTAAATTATCAGCCTGCAAATTATTTAAAGTACCTGATAGATTAACATTTAATTTGGCACGTTGTTCTGTGCCGAATTCATTATAAAATGTGTTAAGTTCATCAAGTAATACTTCAGAATCTTTAAAATTTGCTTCAACTTTTACTTTATTAGTAAAATCTTGCATTTCTTCTGAAGTGTAGGTGAATTTCACATTTCCTTTTAGATGTGATTGCGACGTAGTGATGTTTAAATCCTCAAAACTTAAGTGATTTGGGGAATATTCAAAATCAGTGACCATGTTTTTAATGACCAAACCACGACTATCGATAAAAGCAAATGTGTTGATTCTAGCACTGATATCACTGTCATTGATCACGAAGTTGGTAGCATTTAAATATAATTTGTCAAATTCGATAATTTTAGGAGTTTCTTTATTTTCATTGATCATTCGAAACATTCCATCATAAATAGAAATATCACTAGAAGACAGTAAAAAAGTCTTTATTTCTTTCTGAGGGTTGTCTTCTTCGAATTTTTTAATGAAGACATCCAAATTTGACATTGGTTCACCCTTATATGTTTTTAAATTAAAAGTCAAACCATTTATAATAATATCTCCAAACGTCAATTTTCCATTATAGATATTGCGAAAACTCAAGATAGAAGTATTCAATTCGTTGATATTAATAAGTGTATCTTTTTTATAATCTTCTATATAGATACTTTTTAAATCAACATCTCCATTGAATCTTAAACCTATTCTTTCAATATTGATATTCGTTCCAAAGTCATCATTTATGCGCTTCGTAGCTTTTTTTCCAAAATAAGTCTGCACAGAAGGTAGCGATAACATTAATACCAAAATGACAAAAAGCAGCAAGAATATTGCCGCTATTTTTAATAGTATTTTGAGGAGTTTTTTGATATCTTTTAAAGTTATAACTTTGTAGCCAAATTTAACAATTATTGTGCCTAATCTTCACTAATGTCATCACAAAATATTTATATACTCGGAATTGAGTCATCTTGCGATGATACGGCGGCCTCTGTATTGTTAAACGGAAAAATAGTAAGTAACATTGTTGCTGGTCAATCAATTCACGAGGCTTACGGCGGAGTTGTACCTGAATTGGCATCTAGAGCACATCAACAAAACATAGTTCCTGTAGTTCATGAAGCCTTGAAAAGAGCCAAGGTCGATAAGACTCAATTGAGCGCCATAGCCTTTACTCGTGGGCCAGGATTGATGGGTTCTTTGTTAGTAGGTACATCTTTTGCAAAGTCATTGGCTTATGGTTTGAATATTCCCCTGATTGATGTGAATCACATGTCGGCACATATTTTGGCGCATTTTATAGATGAAGAAGGATTTAACAAACCTCCATTCCCGTTTTTGGCGATGACTATTTCTGGAGGTCATACCCAAATTGTGAAAGTCAATCACTATTTTGATATGCAAGTAATAGGCGAAACCATTGATGACGCCGTAGGTGAGGCATTTGACAAAAGCGGAAAGCTTCTTGGATTAGGCTATCCAGCAGGTCCGGAGATTGACAAGAGAGCCAAATTGGGAAATCCGAAAGCATATAAATTCACCAAACCAAAGGTGGATGGACTTAACTTTAGCTTTTCTGGATTAAAAACGGCTATTTTATATTTTATTCAGAAGGAAACGCAGGCGAATCCAAATTTTATTGAAGAAAATCTAAATGATATTTGTGCATCCATACAATATACAATCATTGGAATCCTGATAGACAAACTGAAATTGGCAAGCAAAGAAACTGGAATCAAACACATTGCAATAGGCGGAGGTGTTTCAGCAAATTCTGGCATCCGTCAAGCGCTGAAAGATGGTGAAGATAAATTTGGATGGACAACATATGTCCCAAAATTTGAATTTACTACTGATAATGCCGCTATGATTGCCATCGTGGGATATTTAAAATATTTAGAAGGTGACTTTGCTGGGAATGATGTGGTGGCTTCTTCGAGGTTGAAGATTTAGTGTTTAGTGTCCTTTTGAATCAAACAATTACCTTAACCAAACCATCCTCTAAATAATTTTTAGAATTCAAGATTCATTCAATCTTTCATGTTTGCTCTTTATTCTTGGCTCTCTGCGTGAAAGAAGGTTATAAACAATGAATTCTTAAAAACTTAAATTTCATTCTGTTTTAAGTATCAGCATTCATTATAAATTTGAAGCATAATCAACAAAAAACTAATTATGCTTAAACTTATTCTCTACTCTTCTATTATATTTTTGTTTACTATATTCTCAAACGCACAAAATGGTTTTGAGGAAGAATTAGATTCCATTCAAGACGAAACTCAAGCGGTAAAATTTCTTGAGATTCATAAATCGAGTAAAGGTCAATTGTTTGTGTTCAATAAAGAAAAACACAAAACCGAATTGGCTGAAGAACTTTTCAAATTGGGAAAAGGTGGAAATAGAGTGATTTCCAATGAGATTGAAAAGACACACTACAAGGTGATTGATAAATACGCCGTGCCTTACTATCGCGTTAGCTATGTGTATTTAGACGGTACCAATAAAACTAAAGATGAAATTTATGACTGGGAGCAGCTTATTCTTAACAAATACCAACAAGGATATAAGTTTAAGGATTTGGCGAAACAATATTCAATGGATGTCAATGCAACGCGCGGTGGTGATTTAGGTTGGTTTACAAAAGGGACGATGGATCCGGAATTTGAAGATCTTGTGATCAATTCGGGAAACAGTATTGGAGATCTTTTTACGGTGCATATTCCAAATAAAAATTTACATTATGTTGTTTTAAAAACATATGACTCAAAAATGATAGAAGAGATAAAAGTGCTGAAAATCACCGAAAAAATCTAAAATGCAATTATTCTACAATCCCGATATCGATGAACTTACAAAACAAGTAGCCTTTTCAAAAGACGAAAGCAGGCACATCGTTAAGGTTTTACGCAAATCGGTAGGTGATGAATTGCAAATAACAAATGGCAAAGGTTGGCTTTTTAAAGCCGAAATCGTAATTGCAGATATAAAAAATTGTATGGCGAGCATTGCTTCAAAATCATATCACGAAAGGAAACGCAACAAACTTCATTTAGCAGTTGCTCCAACAAAAATGAACGATCGATATGAATGGTTTCTCGAAAAAGCTACAGAAATAGGAATCACTGCAATTACTCCCATAATTTGTGACCATAGCGAACGACAAGTCATAAAAAACGACCGTTTTGAGAAGATTTTGCAATCAGCAATGAAACAATCTTTACACTATCATTTACCAATATTGAATGAAGCCATTTCATTTAATGAGTTTTTGAAGCAAGACTTCGAAGGTCAAAAATTCATCGCCCATTGTGAAGAAACTAATAGAAAGTCATTGAAAAAAGTTTTGAAGCCAAATGAAGATGCAACAATACTTATAGGTCCTGAAGGTGATTTTAGCACTAACGAAATCAATTTAGCATTGGAGGCTAATTTCATACCAGTTACATTAGGAGAAACACGATTGAGAACAGAAACCGCAGCAGTTGTGGCTTGTCATAGTTTTGTTTTTACTAATGAAGTATAACTTTATTTTAAAGTATATAACTACATATAAATCAAATTATTAAATAAATTATTATTAATTGATCTGATTAGTTGACAATACATGGAGTTCCAATCATTCTTTTTCATTCATTAGTATTGAGATCAATTTCTAATTATTTCTAAATCAGATTTTACTTTCGAATTTAAATAGTTTCATTGGAGCCTGCAAAGTGTTCAATTCCATTAAAAATCGATCGGGATGTATAAATAGAAAGACTTTTGAATTTCTGTCCATATTTTCTTTGTTTCTAACTGAATTCCGTCTTACTGAAAGGGTCTTTTAACCCAATATAATTCCAATAATGTACATCATATGACATTGCAATCACTATTGAAGGGGCGGAAGTTTTATGGATTTTATTCAACATTATTTCAACTGGAGGACAACTAGAACAACCTGGTGAAGTGAACAATTCCAAAACAACAATTTGTTTGTGAATTTCTGTTTGCTTTGATTTCATAGACGTTAACAAAACAATTAACGCAATAAATAAAATTTTCAAGGGTATTATTTTTATTTTTGAGGTTAATATTCAGTACGATGAAAAATGAATTTATTACAGTTACATTGATTTGTAATATTTTTTTGGCCTACACATGCAACGCTCAAGAAATAGCCGTTTTAAAATATAAAGGAGGTGGTGACTGGTATAGTAATCCAACATCATTACCCAATTTGATTGCGTTCTCTAACAGCAATATTAATACCAAAATCAATCCAAAACCAGCAGTTGTAGAGGCTGGTAGTTTAGATGTTTTTCAATATCCAATGCTCCACATGACGGGTCATGGTAATGTGTTTTTCAGTGATGAGGATGCTGAAAATTTAAGAAATTATCTGTTTTCGGGAGGATTTCTCCATATAGACGATAATTATGGATTGCAGCCTTATATTACCAAGGAATTAAAAAAAGTATTTCCAAATAAAGAATTAGTGGAGCTTCCAAAAACACATGAAATATTTAATGTGGCCTATAAGTTTCCTGATGGATTGCCAAAAATACACGTTCATGATGGTAAACGTCCGCAGGCATTTGGCATATTTCATGAAGGGAGATTAGTGCTTTTATTTACTTATGAAAGCGATTTAGGTAATGGATGGGAAGACTCTGAAGTGCATAATGATCCGGTTGAATTACGTGAAAAAGCATTAAAAATGGGAGCAAATATCATTAAGTATGCTTTTGAAAATTGATGGCTGGTTAGATTATCATATCGTAAACTAATCATTACAATTTTTCTATAATGTGACAACGTTAATTAATAATATAGTTTAGGAAATATATTCAGAACACCAAAAATTATGGATTCACAAATGGAGTATAATGTCAAAGTTATAGTGTTATTCACATCTATTTTTTCGGTCAAAAGAGTGGTGTAAATGTCTTTCAATCAAATTCAATTGTTCTTTAGGAATTTCCCGGACAGTATAATAAAAATTACTTTTTTGGTTTTAAAAACTATGGTAAATTATTCTATATTTACACGATGAAGTCAAGGACTATTGCAAAAGGAAATTTAAAAACATTAGCGGTTGTTGCGATCGTTATTTTGCTCATTTATTTTCTATTTAAGATTAAGTCCTTATTGCTTTTTATTTTTATTGCTGGTGTTATATCACTGATATGTAGGCCACTTGTTTCTTTTTTGAAGAATAAATTTAAATTTGGCAATACACTTGCTTCTCTAACGACCTTAATTTTGGTAGGTGTATTTTTATTCTTGCTGATTCGCATTTTCTTACCAATTATTTTAGTGCAGAGTAAAAATATCTCCGATATCGATTTTGATATTGTTAAAAAAGATTTGTACGAATTGAATGTTCAAGCGAGTGAGTATTTAGGTGTTGAAAAAATAAACATTATTGAAGCCATAAAGCGAACAGAATTTGTGAAAAATTTCAACTCCAAATTAGTTTCAAGTTTTGTCGAAACATTTTTTCAAAATATTGGAGATGTTGTCGTGGGTCTATTTTCGGTTTTGTTTATTTCTTTCTTTCTGTTAAAAGACGAAAAACTGATCACCACAGCTGTTTCTTCTTTTGCTGATAAAGGAAATGAACGCCGTTCTTTATCTATCCTAATTAAAGTGAAGGAACTTCTTTCTCGATACTTCATAGGACTGTTATTACAAATGCTTATTGTGGCATTATTTTATTTAGGATTATTGTTGTACTTAAATGTTAACAATCCCCTGGCCATCGCCATTATTTGCGCATTTTTAAATATTGTACCGTATATCGGACCTTTTATTGGTGCTGTACTAATGCTTTTGGTTGTCGTTTCAAATAACCTTGGTGCTGATTTTTCAACCGAATTGTTGCCTATGCTAATTAAAGTCGTAGTAGGTGTCTCTATTGTGCAACTTATTGATAATCTTATTTCTCAACCTGTAATTTTTGGAAGGAGTGTTCGTTCTCATCCACTAGAAATATTTATAGCTATTGTAATTGGTGGATTATTATTTGATATTAGCGGCATGATATTGGCTGTTCCAGTTTATACAACCATTAAAGTTTTCTCAAAAGAGTTTTTATCAGAATATAAGATTGTCAAACATCTTACAAAAAACATGTAATTTTTTTTTTGAACCCACTACTTTTAAATACTGAAAATCAAGAATTCATCAATGATAATTTGAATTCTGATTTAACAGCATTAATTTTGAAAGGAACCTCAATAGAAGGAATAGAAACCAAGGAGTTAATCGAGCAGATAGAGTCAAAAAAAAGAAGTAAAAACAAGCTTCCAACTTGGTTTCAGCACAAAAACATTTACTATCCCAATAAACTCAACATCGAACAAACTTCTTCTGAAATAACTGCGGAATATAAAGCTTCGTTCTTAACAGGTTCAGTTATTGTTGACATAACGGGCGGTTTTGGAGTCGACAGCTTTTATTTCACCAAACGATTTAAATCTGTTATTCATTGTGAGATCGATGCGGATTTATCTCAAATCGTAAGCCATAATTTTAAACAACTCGAAGTCGAAAACGTCCAAACTATTCAGACCGATGGGATTGATTTTTTAAAAACGCCCGATAAGTATTATGATTGGATCTATATTGACCCTTCTCGAAGACATGACATAAAAGGTAAAGTTTTCTTATTAAGCGATTGCATACCTAATGTTCCAGAAGAATTGGAAGCGCTTTTTAGCCATTCCAATAATATCATGATTAAAACATCACCTTTATTGGATATTTCTGCAGGTATTAATGATTTGAAATATGTTAAAACGATTCATGTAGTAGCTATTAAAAATGAAGTCAAGGAATTATTGTGGATTCTTGAAAAAGGATATCATTCAGAAATTACTATTGAAACTATTAATATCACACCTAAAATAAATGAAGTTTTTAATTTTATTTATTCTGATGAGCTAGACTTAAAAATCAATTACAGCTTACCTCTCAACTATTTGTATGAGCCAAATTCGGCAATTTTAAAAGCAGGTGGTTTCAATTCAATTGCCTTTAAATTAGACGCTTTAAAACTTCACAAACATTCACATTTATACACAAGTGAAGAATTAATTGACTTTCCAGGTAGAAGATTCAAGATATCAAGAATAATTCCATATCATAAAAAGACAATTAAATCATTGGAATTTCAAAAAGCCAATATAACTACTCGCAATTTCCCAGAAACCGTGCAACAAATTCGAAATACATTCAAAATAAAGGACGGAGGAACTTCATACTTATTCTTCACAACCATTATGAATAACGAAAAGGTATTACTAATCTGCTCTAAAGTTGAATAGGCGTGCCAGTATCCAATTGATTATCTTCATTGATCGTAACATCATAAGCCATACAAGTTCCCATATCTATTATGATGGGTTTGGATGATTCGGAAGTACTCACGGTAAATGTGACAACTCCTACAGGAAATGTCTTCCAATCTGATGTCTGACCCGGGTTTAAACCATACACATAGTTTATCAAAGCGCCATTAGCATCATGAATTTCAAAATTCACCAAGCTGTCGCCATCGTTAGTTATTCGTGATTTTGGATCTTCACCGCTACATGGTGTAACGGGATTGAGGAGTAAGCTCATGGATTGCTCGGTAACCAATTCTTGTTGAAATTGATCTGTTGGTTCAATAGAACAATTATAAAGCGGCGTCATAACTATTGCCAAAGCAACAGCTTTTAGTAGGTTGTTTTTCATTTTAATTTGGGGTTAAATGAAATTATGTAAGCAAATATATGTTAAAACTTTTAAATTGTAAACAATAAATTCGATTAAATGTATCATAAATTCGATGAAATACAAAATTATCGATGAAATGCACTACAAATTTTATGTAAATATCAGTAAATGAGTAAATTAATCGAATAGAAAATATTTAAATAGTTACATTCAGAACATGATTGACTCAAAATACTTCGAATACATAACCGAGTAACCAATATAAAACTAGAAATACAATAATAGTTCCAATACAACCGCATTTCCCTCCACCTATCTTATTGGCTCCCCAGCCTGCCAAAATTGCTCTTAGTAAATTTTTCATTTTTAATAAAATAAATATAGATTATAATCACTATTCAAGCGTAAAAGAAAGATCAAATATCTGAAATAAAACTATTTTAGTTCACAATTAAAGAACTATTGATTTTTCGGTAAATTTTAGGAATTTCAACTTGAATGAAAATAAAATTTAAAACATTAAAAATTAAAAAAAATGGCTAATACAAAATCGAACCTTATATTTTTATAAGTTGATTTTTCCTTGGTCCATCAGGTCGGGTTCATTACCAGTAATGGCTCCTGCTCCCATTTTGATCAAAGTGACCAATTTGTTGTTTTTTGGGTCCCAATAATACGCTTCAATTGGTCTTACAGAAATAGCTGTAATGTTTGAGTCTTCTTTACCTTCAAACCAAATATCATCAGTATTACTGTAAAGTTCATCAATTATTTTCCTATCTGTCGAAATAGTCGCCATGCCGTAAACGTTTAAAAATTGCATATTACTCTTACTCGCATAAACTAAATGCAAATTGGAATCATTCAGAAGATTTTGATTATGTGTGCTATTCTTGTTACTCAAAAACCAAATATTACCTTTATCATCCACCTTTTTTGTACTCATAGGAATCATGTGCAAAGGCGTTTCTTTTAGGTTTGTTGCCATCATTGTAAAATCGATTTCTTCTGCCATTTTCTTTACTTTTTTTATGGCATCCTCGCTATATAAGTTGTCGTTGCTCATTGTGTAGATATTTTAGAATTTATTTTGTTAAGTTAATTTCTATAAACTAATAAACAAAAATGTGAATTCTTGCTCTTATCAATAATATTAATGATGCATTTAAAATGAAAAGCAGATTAGAGTAAGCCAATTTCTTTAGAATGATTGATAGCTTCAGAACTGTTATGGTAATACATTGTTTTTACTGAAAGGTCTTGAATGTTGTCGAGAGCTTTAATTACTCTTGCTTTTTTACTTTTTGATGTTTGTCTGATATAAACAACTTTGATGTTTTTGGGGAATATTTTACAAATCCTTTCATATAAAAAAGGGTCTTGTTGTGTATCATCGCCAAAAAGAACATAGGTCAGTGCTGGATAAAATGAAATAATATCCTTTATTTTTTCAAATTTATGGTCATGGCTTCCTCGACCTGAAAATAGAAAATCTGTAACACCTGTTTTTATTTTTTTAAGTTTTATAACCGCTTTAGGCAATTCATGTATTCGGGCAAATTCTTCAATAAATCCATATAAATTCCATTCACTACTAGATACATAAAAAAAAGAATTAGAAGCAATATTATTGTCGTGACCAGAAATACTCAATGCCCTATAATGTACAGCAACATCATTAAAAATCTTTCGCTTATTGATGTTTTTTGATAACAAGACGTATAATTTCTTAAAAAAATTATTACTGTGTGATATCAAAAAGGTATCGTCTATATCTGAAATGATCCCATATTTGCTTTCAAATGGTTTTAATAACTCTCCAATAGCTACAATTCCAAATTCATTAAATTCACAGGTTACTTTATATTCATGCCAACCACTCTCCACTTTACCTCCGAAAGGAATTGTGAATCTAAAATAACCATCATCCAGAGTTTTGGTTTTGATGACCGTATCTTTAAAGTTCAAAGTAATTCTTGCATTACTCAATGGCGAAATAGTGAACATTCTCAAAATGGACAACACATGCTTAAAACCACGTCTATCGATGCGGTAACTGGCAGGAGACCAGGATTTAAAAACATGACCAAAAACAATAAGTTCTTCATCATTCATGTAGCCACGATATAGTTTTAAATCAATTTTCAAAATTTAGCATACTTTTTTGGTTTCAATTCTTATTAATCATTAAATTTAATAAGAAAATTTATCAAGTGCATAAAAAGCTTCATATTTTACTGGTAGTTAACCCACAATCTGGTTCAAGGGACAAGTCAGAGCTAAAAGACATGGTGATCCAAAAAGTAAATCAGAAAAATTGGTCTTTGGAAATTTATGAAACAAGTGGCAATAATGATGAATCTGAAATTAAAAACAGAATTAAATCGAACAAGCCATATCGGATTCTGGTTGCCGGTGGTGATGGAACCATAAATTTTGTAGCTCATATTTTAAAAGACTACGAAATCCCAATTGGGGTTATTCCAGCAGGATCGGCCAACGGACTGGCTTTAAATTTAAACTTACCCGAAAATTTAAAAAATCAAATTGAAGTGGCGCTTGGTGATAATTTTAGGGAGATTGACCATCTTAAAATCAACGGTAAAACTTGTTTGCATATCGCAGATTTGGGGTTGAATGCTGAATTAATTGAAAATTTTGAGGATTCAACCATTAGAGGCAAGTTTGGATACTTACTTCAAAGCATTCCAACACTCATCAATACTGAAGCACCTTTTAAATTTACATTAGAATTTGACGGTAAAAACATCCAGAGAAAAGGCATACTCTTGGCAATCGCAAATGCTCGACACTATGGCACAGGCGCAACTATTAACCCAAGTGGAAAAATGGACGATGGTAAATTTGAGGTCTTGATATTTAAATCATTTGACACAATGGAAATCTTAAAAACTTTATATGACAAAGCCAATTTAAGATCAGAATTCGCAGAATGCTATAGTAGCGATAATTTTATGATCACTTCGAGCAAATCCATACCTTTTCAAATTGATGGTGAACCCATGGGGAAAATTCAAAAAGTAGTGGCTTCTTTATTCGAAAAAAGGTTAAAAATCGCAATTCCATAAATATATAGGTTTTATAAAAAATATTTTTCATTCCTAATTTGAATAGATAATTAAGGAAAAATTATAATTTAAAATAAATAAGAGCTGACTAACTGAAGAACATAAAGATTAAACTTATTGGGTTTAAGGTAATTTCACCCGAGCTTCTATTTAGCTTTCAAAAAACTCTTATATGAGTTAAAAATCAATCGTAATCAGTCTAAAAAATCAAGCAAGAATCAATAAATTAGTAATACTAAATTAATACAATATGGATACTAACAGATTATCAAAAAAAATAGAAGTTATTTTGAACAAACAAGTTACAAAAGAAGCAGAAGCAGCTCAAATTTACTTATCCTATGGTTGTTGGGCTGATAGCGAAGGTTATAGTGGTATTGCAAACTATTTATTTCGCCATTCACAAGAAGAGCGCAACCACATGATGAAGGTTATGCAATATATAATGGAACGCGGAGGAAAGGTGAAAATTGAAGCCATAAAAACGCCTCCTTCTAATCCAAAAAACCTTAAGGATTGCTTTGAAAGAACTTTTAAACATGAAGTTGATAATTCGACGGCTATAAACGGAATTGTAAATTTGGCCCATGAAGAAAAAGATTGGGCAACTTTTAATTTTGCTCAATGGTTTGTAAAAGAACAAATTGAGGAAGAAAAGTTGGTAATGGATTTACTTGATAAACTAAAAATTGCTGGAGGACCAGAAGCAACTAGCGAATCGTTATTCAATTTAGATCATCAATTAGGGAAATCTCCAAATGAAGTTCCTTTGGCAAGAGAAGCCTCAATGGAAAATCCAGTATAATATATATGGTTAAATAATCAAATACTAGACAAATAAAAAAAGCAAACCATGGTTGGTTTGCTTTTTTTATTTGTGATCGCAGAAGGATTCGAACCTTCGACCGCCTGCTTAGAAGGCAGGTGCTCTATCCAGCTGAGCTATGCGACCATTCAAGAATTAAACTGATTAATTCTGAAAAGTTAAAGAGGTTACACTCTATAGTGTGGCGACCTCTATTTTGTCGGGGTGGCAGGATTCGAACCTGCGACCTCCGCGTCCCAAACGCGGCGCGATAACCGGGCTACGCTACACCCCGAATTGATTATCTAATTTTGCGGAGAGTGTGGGATTCGAACCCACGCGACAGTTTCCCGTCGACAGTTTAGCAAACTGCTCCATTAACCACTCTGGCAACTCTCCTAAATTATTTAAAGAACGATCTCTTAAATGCGGATGCAAATGTAAGTTTTCATTATAAAGAACACAACAAATTTTTAAATTTTTTATTGGCTTAATTTTATTCAGGATATTCTATCCTCAAATGGAAGATGTTAGCTAGTTTATTTTTTAAAACTTTTTTAATAGATTCGATTTCTTTAAATGTAATATTGGCATTCAAAAACTGGCCTGTTTCCATTTGTTTACTAATGATGGCCTCCACAAATTGATTTATTTTAGTTGAAGATGGATCCTTCAAACTTTTTGAAGCAGCCTCAACACTATCGCACATCATTAAAATAGCAGTTTCTTTACTGAATGGCTTCGGTCCAGGATATTGATAGTCTACTTCAGTTGTCAACGCATGAAACTCTTTTTGCTTCTTATAAAAGTAATAAACAACACTTGTGCCATGGTGCGTTCTTATAAAATCGATTACTCTATCCGGAAGGTTGTTCTTCTTCGCAATTTCAATGCCATCTATTACATGATTTATGATAATTGCGGCACTTTCTTTTGATGATAATTCTTCGTGTGGATTGATTCCAGTAGATTGATTTTCCGTAAAATATGTTGGATTTTTCATTTTACCAATATCATGGTATAAAGCTCCCACTCGTACTAGCATGGCATTAGCACCAATTTCATTGGCCGATGCTTCTGCAAGGTTTGCAACATTTAAAGAGTGATGAAATGTGCCTGGAGCTTTATTAGAAAGCTCCTTCAATAGCTTCGTATTTGTGTCTGATAATTCCAATAGAGAGACATCCGATACCAATCCAAACAATTTTTCATAAACATAAATTAAAGGTTGAACGAACAACGTGGCTAATCCGCAAAGAATAAACAAACCAAATATCTCAACTTTTAATTCTAGAATATTTCCTTCATGGATCACAAAAAACGCAAAATAAGCTATGATATAAACTAATGTGATCTGTCCAACAGATATGAATAAATTTGCTCGCTTATAAAGCTCTGACACAGTTAAAATTGTAACGATTCCAGCAATAATCTGCAAAAACATATATTCATAACTGTTGGGAACAATAAAGCCTAATAATAAGACTGTTAAAACATGAGAAAAAAGACCTAATCTAGCATCAAAAAAAGCTTTTAAAACCAAAGGAAGTACGCATAATGGGACGACATAAACATATTGAGAATTATAATTGATGATAAATGTGGTTAGTAGAATCATCAAGAACATATTAAAAAAAATGAAAGTCACTTTTGTATTATCCAAAAATACTTCGATACGATATTTCCTCAAAAAAAGTAGCAGCATTAATAGCGATAATGCTACCAAGATAACATAAGCCACGGTAACCCATATGTAATTTTTCTGGTTCCAAACTTGCGATTCATACTCTGATTCCAATGATTTTAAGATGTCATATTTATTCCCCTCAACGAGTTCTCCTTTTGAAATTATCAAAGTGCCGCTCTCAATACTCCCCCGTGTTGAGGAAATATTGTTTAGATCTTCTTGAAGGGCTTTATTCGTGATAGATTTATTGAGTGTTAAATTAGGACTGATAACATCAAAAAATAGAGATAGAAATATCGTTTTGTATTGTGTATAGCCCTTATCATCTATTACTTTCTCTAGATTTACTCTCAGCGACTCGGTTTTTACCAAATTATCATAGGTAGTGACATCTTTCTGTTTCTGATCTTCGAGGATTACGACTTTTTTATCTGGAGGATAATTGAAGTTTTCCTCTATGACACCAAACTCGTAAATAGAATTTAATATAGATTTTCCAGCATTATATAATTTCGATTTGTCTTGTTCAACATCTTTAAAAACGGTTTTAAACTTGCTGTCATAATTTTCAAAGACATCCTTTTTTATGTCTTTTTTTTGTGAAAAATAAACGGTACTGTTTTCGATAACCTCATCCTTTTCCTTCTTTAACTCAAAATCCGATTTTTTAATTGCAAAATCAAAAGGTGCCAATAAATTTTCAGATTGCCATGGTTTTCCTTTGTCGAAACTGTATTTGAATTTTCCGCTTTTTGGAAATAAATAGACAATTAGAAATGTTGTAGCTATAAACAAAAGCACCTTGTAGACAAGTGCATGATTTCGATACCATTTATTTATTAATTCTTTCATTTAGGATTTTAAATAGGCTTTCAAATGTAATAAATATAACGGTTTTAGTTCGGTTATAATCTTGTTTCATTCTAAATTCTATTAAAAAATGATTAATTTTGCAGTGATAAAAATTAAACAAGTAAAAAATGAGTAAAGAGGTCGTCATTGTATCAGCTGTAAGAACACCAATTGGGAGTTTTATGGGTGCATTATCTACCATTCCTGCTCCAAAATTGGGAGCAATTGCCATTAAGGGAGCTTTAGATAAAATCAATCTAAATCCAGATTTGGTTCAGGAAGTTTTGATGGGAAATGTGGTTCAGGCAGGTACTGGTCAAGCTCCAGCAAGACAAGCGGCAATCTATGCAGGAATTCCAGATACAGTGCCTTGCACGACCATTAATAAAGTATGTGCTTCTGGAATGAAAGCTGTGATGCAAGGTGCGCAAGCGATTGCTCTTGGAGATGCCGATATTGTTGTTGCAGGAGGTATGGAAAATATGAGTTTAATTCCTCATTATTTTCATGCAAGAACTGGTACTAAATTTGGTCCTGGCACTTTAGAAGATGGTATGCAAAAAGACGGGTTAGTCGACGCATTCGGTCAAAATGCCATGGGAGTTTTAGCTGATGCCTGTGCAACGAAACACGAATTTTCACGAGAAGATCAAGATGCCTATGCAATCCAATCATATAAGCGATCAGCTGATGCTTGGGATGCTGGTAAATTTGATAATGAAGTTGTACCTGTAGAAGTTCCGCAAAGGCGAGGTGCTCTTGTTGTAGTCTCAGTAGATGAAGAATTCAAAAATGTATTTATCGATAAAGTTGCTTCGTTACGTCCTGCTTTCACAAAAGACGGAACGGTAACTGCTGCAAATGCTTCAACGATTAATGATGGCGCAGGAGCTGTCGTATTAATGAGTAAAGAAAAAGCCCAGGAGTTAGGATTAAAACCTCTCGCAACCATTAGAAGTTATGCCGATGCTGCCCATGAGCCTAAATGGTTTACAACCGCACCTTCGAAGGCATTGCCCAAAGCACTTAATAAAGCAGGAATTTCAATAGATGATATTGATTATTTTGAATTTAACGAAGCATTTGCCGTTGTTGGACTGGCTAACATGAAACTATTAGGTCTCAATGACAGTAATGTCAATGTTAATGGTGGTGCTGTTTCTTTAGGTCATCCACTTGGTTGTTCGGGTGTTAGAATTATCGTCACACTAATCAACGTTTTGGCACAGAACAATGCAAAATTAGGAGCAGCCGTTATTTGCAATGGTGGTGGTGGAGCCTCCGCAATCATTATTGAACGTAATTAAGTCAAATTAATGCAATACGGAATTTGTAATTTAAGCATTGTTCCTTTAAGATTAGAGCCTTCAGATACTTCAGAATTAGTTACCCAAGTATTGTACGGTGAATTTTTTAAGGTGTTGGAGCAACGCAAATCATGGAGTAAAGTTCGACTAGCGTATGACAAATATGAAGCTTGGATTGACAACAAGCAATATTTAGAGATCTCTCATCAAAATTATAATTCACTCAAAAATTCTATTTTAAAATTATCATCTGATTTACTCGAATTTATTCAGGATGAGTCAGGTAAGCTTCATACTATTCCATTGGGTTCCACTTTGAACGGACTAGAAATTTTAAATCATGAACATGAAGGAAATTTCACCGTTGGGACTAAACCAAAGCAACATTTGATAGAGACGGCCTTTAATTATTTAAATGCACCATATTCATGGGGAGGAAAAACGCCTTTCGGCATTGATTGTTCAGGTTTTACACAGATGGTATATAAGCTCAATGGCTATAAGCTTTTGAGGGATGCTTCCCAACAGGCCACACAAGGTTCAGCTTTGAGTTTTATTGAAGAAAGTGAACCTGGAGATCTGGCATTTTTTGATAACGATGAAGGGCGTATAGTTCATGTTGGAATCATTATGGAAGACAATTACATCATCCATGCACATGGAAAGGTTAGGATTGATAGATTGGATCATTCGGGAATTTACAATGTAGATAAACGATTTCATACACATAAATTGAGAGTCATCAAAAAAATTATATAAAAAAAGCAACTCAATTGAGTTGCTTTTTTCTTAAAAGTCTAGAAGTATCAAACTAATTAGTTTTCAGTTTGTATTGCTTCTACTTTAGCTTTCATATCCTTAAATTTTGCAGTTTCACCTATTGCACTGTATATATTCATCAGAGTTTTAGCTGCCTCCAAATTTTTTGGTCTATATTTCAAAGTAGTCTCTAAATATGGAATTGCATTCTGATACAAAACCGCACGCTGTTCCTTTAACTCATCGTATTTTTTGTTATCAGCAGAAGAAGTTCCTAATTTGTTCATTTTTTCAACAATATCTTGTTCACCTTGTAGAATCAAAACAGCCATATTATTATAAGCATCTGCGTATTCGGGATCTAAAGCAATAGCCTTTTTGTAATACTTTTTAGCCGATTCTGAATCTCCTGATTCTGCTGCTACTACACCTAAATTATATTGTAATTCAGGATTTTCTGGATCTTTTTTAGTAGCTATTTCAATTAGTTTTTTGAATTCATCTTTATTTCCTAATTGCAATTGTACGTTAGCTTCTGATAATAAAAGGCCCAAATCGTCTGGATTTGCTTCTCTAGCTTCTTTCATAGCAGCAAGACCTTTTTCGTTTTCACCACTGTTAACATAAATTAGAGCTATGTTTTTAATGATTTCACCAGCTTTCGACTCTGATTTTTTGTCTTTAGGAGTAATGTGACTTCCGGCTCTTACTGAAATATCTCTTAATGATTTACTCGAAAATGTCTCTACTTCTCCCGATTCCTTATCGACAGCCGTGTATTCCATTTCTTCTCCAGTAAAACCTAAATCTCTCAACTCTTCATAATACTTCAATGATGTTTTATAATCTTGAGCGTTTATTGCAGTTGAAGCAGCGTAATACAAATATAATGTGTCTTTGGGAGACATGCGATAGGCCTTTTCAAATCCTAAAGAAGATGCTGAAAAATCACTCTTTTCAAGAGCTGTATTAGCTTTTGTTAGAAAGGCATTTAACATCACCATTTTGGTTTCATTAACATCATCTGTATATTTTTCTTTTCCATCTTTCTTTTCAATTTCTACTACTTTGTCAAAACTCTCAATTGCAGTATTTATATCTTCATTAGAAGCGTTGCCATTGGCGTACAATGCTTGCCCTTTAAGAAAATAAAATTTAGCTTTTGTTCTATCGTCCGCAGTTCCTATAAGTGGTTCTGCAGATTTAATTGCGGATTTTGCATCTGCAAAATTCCCATTCTTTATTGCTTTTTCGGCATCTTTTAACTCATCCTTTTGCGAAAAAGAAAAGGATGCGACTAAAAGTGCCAAAGCAAGAATAATTTGTTTTTTCATTTTTAGTTAATTTTAATATTTGTGTTAATTATTGTTTTCTTCGTTAGAATTATCAAGAGTTGTGCCATCTTCATTAGAATCAGGATTCTCATCTGTTATAGTCTGATTATCATCTATTTCTAAATCTTCCTCATCTTCTTTCATAACTTTGGCTACAGCAGCGATAGAATCATTTCCTTTGAGGTTAATAAGTTTAACACCTTGAGTTGCCCTACCCATTACTCGTAAATCAGCAACAGCCATACGAATCGCAATTCCTGATTTATTGATGATCATTAAATCATCATCATCACTTACCGTTTTTATAGCGACAAGATGTCCTGTCTTTTCTGTGATAGAGATAGTTTTTACTCCCTTTCCTCCACGGTTAGTGATTCTATAAACTGCCTCTCCATCTTCAGGATCATCAATATAACTTCGTTTGCCATATCCTTTTTCCGATACTACGAGAACGGATTCTTCCATTGGATTTTCAATAGCAACCATACCGATCACTTCATCTTTTGCATTGGCAAGTCTTATTCCTCTTACTCCAGAAGCATTTCGGCCCATAGGACGTGTTTTGGCCTCTTCAAAACGAATGGCCTTACCGGATTTAAGAGCCAACATAACCTGACTCTGACCAGTGGTTAACCTTGCTTCTAATAATTCATCATCCTCTTTAATAGTTATCGCATTGATACCATTGGTACGTGGTCGAGAATATTGTTCCAAAGAGGTCTTTTTTACTTGACCTTGCTTGGTCGCCATGATTACATAATGACTGTTGATGTATTCTTCATCTTTTAAATCTTGAGTGCATATGAATGCTTTTACTTTATCATCTTGCTCAATATTTATAAGATTTTGAATGGCACGCCCTTTAGAAGTTTTACTTCCTTCAGGAATTTCATAAACACGCATCCAGAAACATTTTCCTTTTTGTGTGAAGAACAGCATGTATTGGTGATTGGTACCAACAAATAAATGTTCCAAGAAATCTTCATTTCGAGTGGTTGATGCTTTTTGACCAACTCCTCCTCTATTTTGTGTTTTATATTCAGTTAAAGAAGTACGCTTAATATAACCAGCATGAGAAATGGTAATAACAACCTGCTCATCTGCAATCATATCTTCTATACTCAAATCTCCTCCAGCATATTCAATTACAGAGCGACGATCATCACCGTATTTATTCTTGACTGTTGCTAATTCTTCTTTGATAATCTCCATTCTGCGATCTTTCTTATCAAGAATATCCTTCAAATCTTCGATCGTTTTCATCAACTCCTCGTATTCAGAACGTAATTTATCTTGTTCCAGTCCTGTCAATTGACGCAAACGCATCTCAACAATCGCTTTTGCCTGTATTTCTGACAGCTCAAAACGTTTAATCAAGTTCTCACGCGCTTCATCCGCATTGGCCGAAGCTCTAATAATCGCAATGACTTCGTCAATATTATCTGAAGCAATGATTAAGCCTTCAAGAATGTGAGCGCGCTCTTCAGCTTTTCGTAATTCATACGTAGTTCTGCGTACAACAACTTCATGTCTGTGTTCTACGAAATAATGAATGAGTTCTTTAAGATTTAATAATTGCGGCCTACCATTAACAAGTGCAATATTATTCACACTAAATGAAGACTGCAGGGCCGTATATTTATATAAAGTGTTTAATACGATATTTGGGATTGCATCGCGCTTAAGAATATATACAATTCGCATACCGTTTCTATCCGACTCATCACGAATCATGGATATCCCTTCAATTTTTTTGTCATTAACTAAATCGGCAGTTTTCTTTATCATATCTGCCTTGTTGACTTGGTAAGGAATTTCAGTAACTATAATGGTTTCTTTTCCTTGGACCTCCTCAATAGTCGCTTTAGCACGCATAACGATTCGACCACGACCTGTTTTAAAAGCTTCGATTACACCGTCATATCCATAGATTGTTCCACCTGTTGGAAAATCAGGAGCTTTAATATGGGTAATCAATTCGTCAATATCAATATCAGGATTCTCGATATAGGCAATGGTACCATCAACAACCTCGCTTAAATTATGTGGAGGCATGTTCGTAGCCATTCCGACTGCGATACCTGATGCACCATTCACTAGCAATCCTGGAATACGGGTAGGTAGTACTTTAGGTTCCATCAACGTATCATCAAAATTAAGCTGATGGTCAACAGTTTCTTTATCGATATCTGCCAACATGTCTTCCGAAATCTTACGCATACGTGCTTCAGTGTAACGCATAGCCGCTGGACTATCGCCATCTATGGATCCAAAATTTCCTTGTCCATCGACTAACATATATCTTAGACTCCACTCTTGCGCCATACGCACCATCGCATCATAAACTGAAGTGTCTCCATGTGGATGGTACTTTCCTAAAACCTCACCAACGATTCTTGCCGATTTTTTATGAGCTGTATTCGACCTCACGCCCAATTCATGCATTCCAAATAATACACGTCTATGAACCGGTTTTAAACCGTCTCTAACATCTGGTAATGCACGTGACACAATGACTGACATTGAATAATCAATGTACGCCGATTTCATTTCATCTTCAATATTAATTGGAATCAATTTTTCTCCTTCTGCCATATATAAAATTAATTAGTTTTTTGTAGGTTTTCAAACCGTGCTAAGATACGATTTTTCATAGTGTTCGAGCGACTTTAAAACATACTTTTTTGGAATTTTTTATTAACAATATTCTAGATAATATATTTAATAAGTATGATGTTAAAAGTTTTGAATTCCGAAAGTTTTTATGTCTATTAGCGATAATAAAAATAATTAAGGTATAGTTTTTGCCTTATTACACTTGTTTTTATTATTTTTATACAGAAAGGAATTTACTATGGATGATAATTTTTCCCCAAGAGTCAAAGATGTAATAGCGTATAGCAAAGAAGAAGCCCTGCGTTTGGGTCATGACTTTATTGGCACGGAACATTTAATGCTTGGCCTGCTTCGAGATGGCAATGGTAAAGCAATAGATATTTTGAGCGCTTTAGAAATCGACTTGAACCATTTAAGGAGAAAAGTTGAAATTTTGAGCCCTGCTAACCCTACCATTTTGGCGACATCAAATGAAAAAAAGAACCTGCATCTTACAAGACAGGCAGAACGCGCATTAAAAACAACATTTTTAGAAGCTAAATTGTTCCAGAGTACGTCAATTAATACAGCACATCTGCTGTTGTGTATTTTAAGAAATGAAAATGATCCTACCACAAAATTGCTTAATAAGCTTAAGGTGGATTATGATAATGTAAAAGAACAGTTCAAATCTATGATAACAAATGATGACGATTATTTAGAATCTCCGAAAGCAGAATCATTTTCGGATGATGATAGCGGAGATGATGACGATAAACAAAATCCGTTCAGTCAGTCAACATCCAAATCCACCAAGAAGTCAAAAACACCTGTTTTAGACAATTTCGGTCGCGATTTAACCGTAATGGCTGAAGAGGGTAAGTTAGATCCCGTTGTAGGCCGAGAAAAGGAAATACAGCGCGTTTCTCAAATATTGAGCAGACGTAAAAAAAATAATCCATTGCTTATCGGAGAACCAGGAGTTGGTAAATCTGCAATTGCTGAAGGTTTAGCATTGCGCATAGTAAAACGTAAAGTCTCCCGCATTTTATTCAATAAACGTGTGGTGACTCTCGATTTAGCGAGTTTGGTCGCTGGGACTAAATACCGTGGCCAGTTTGAAGAGCGGATGAAAGCAGTCATGAATGAGTTAGAAAAAAATGATGATATCATTCTATTTATTGATGAAATACACACGATTGTGGGTGCAGGTGGTGCAACAGGAAGTCTGGACGCCTCTAACATGTTCAAACCTGCATTAGCGAGAGGTGAGATACAATGTATAGGTGCTACTACATTAGACGAATACAGACAATATATTGAGAAGGATGGGGCATTAGAACGTCGCTTCCAAAAGGTGATTGTTGAACCGACTACCGTTGAAGAAACAATTCAAATATTAAACAATATCAAGGACAAATACGAAGAGCATCATAATGTCGATTATACAGATGAAGCTATTGAGGCTTGTGTTAAGTTGACCAATCGATATATGACAGAACGTTTCTTGCCAGACAAGGCAATTGATGCTTTGGATGAAGCTGGCTCAAGGGTTCATATCACGAATATTCAAGTTCCTAAACAGGTTTTGGAGTTGGAAAAACAACTTGAAGAAGTTAAGGAAACTAAAAATACGGTTGTTAAGAAACAAAAGTATGAAGAGGCTGCCAAATTACGCGATGATGAAAAACGTCTTGAGAAAGAATTAGCAATCGCTCAAGAAAAATGGGAAGAAGAAACTAAATTGCATAGAGAGATCGTCACAGAAGATAATGTAGCAGATGTGGTATCGATGATGACTGGGATCCCAGTGAATAGAATCGCACAGACCGAAAGTAACAAATTGGCAAAACTGCCTGATCTTATTAAAGGCAAGGTAATAGGTCAAGATGATGCTGTTGCAAAAGTCGTAAAAGCCATTCAGCGTAATCGTGCTGGACTAAAAGATCCAAATAAGCCAATTGGTTCATTTATATTTTTAGGTCAAACAGGAGTTGGTAAAACGCAATTGGCGAAAGTTTTGGCGCGAGAACTCTTCGATAGTGAAGATGCACTTGTGAGAATCGACATGAGCGAATACATGGAAAAATTCTCCATTTCAAGATTAGTTGGGGCACCTCCAGGGTATGTTGGATATGAAGAGGGTGGGCAATTAACTGAAAAAGTGAGACGTAAGCCCTATGCCGTTATTCTTTTGGATGAGATTGAGAAAGCACATCCAGATGTATTTAACATGCTATTGCAAGTGCTTGACGATGGTTATTTAACGGATAGTCTTGGTCGTAAAATTGATTTTAGAAATACCATAATAATAATGACCTCCAATATTGGTGCTCGTAAGCTAAAAGATTTCGGGCAAGGTGTTGGATTTGGAACTTCAGCTAAAGAGGCACAAGCATCTGATAATACACGAAGTGTCATAGAAAATGCACTCAAGAAAGCCTTCGCTCCAGAATTTTTAAATAGAATTGATGATGTAATGGTTTTTAATGCTTTGGAAAAAGAAGACATCAATAAGATTATTGATATTGAGTTAGAGCAATTAATAGCTCGAATTAAGGATATAGGATACACGCTAGAATTGACTCCAAAAGCCAAAGATTATATTGCTGATAAAGGGTTTGATAAAGAGTATGGTGCAAGACCATTGAAAAGAGCTATTCAGAAATATGTTGAAGACGCTTTGGCTGAAGAAATTATTACTTCAAAGATCCATGAAGGTGATAAAATTTTGATGGATTTAGATTCTAAAACCGAAGAATTGACAATTAAAATTGAAAAATCTGAAGAGCATACAGAATCCTGA
The DNA here is from genome assembly GCA_024635765.1 of Flavobacteriaceae bacterium. Classification (GTDB taxonomy): domain Bacteria; phylum Bacteroidota; class Bacteroidia; order Flavobacteriales; family Flavobacteriaceae; genus JBPOFM01. The sequence goes on from JAGXIE010000068.1 coordinate 30,285, forward strand.
TAACCAAATTAGTATGAATATTATGATATAGACCTCTTACTAGTTAAGAGGTTTTTTTTGTTGATATAGCGAGTTATTTGTAACTTTAAGACATGACTGATGAGTTAAAGTTTGATTTCTGTAAGATGTATATTTATAATAATTACATGATAGTTGTTATAAATGAGGGTGTTACGATTACCCCTAAACACAATCAAACCTTATTGAACGTTGTTGACACTTATTATAAGAATAAAAAGTTTGTCTATATTACTCATAGGCTCAACTCTTACGCAGTTGATCCTGCCGTTTATTTAGAAACATCAAAAATTGATAACCTTGCAGGCTTCGCTGTGGTTTCTAAAGATTTTAAGGCAAAAAGCAATGCCGAAATTGAGAAACTTTTTTTGAGCAAGCCATTTGAGGTGTTCAACACTATTGAAGAGGCCATTTATTGGTCAGATTTGATACTTAAGGCATGATGCTCACTTTCTAATCTTTTCTAAAATAGAATTAAAGACAATACTCTATAGGCATGACTTTTTTCGCTTTATTTTTATTTGTATTAGTCAAAAAGCAACTCATTCTCTATGTGAAAAACTTCAATAAACTGCAAGGTGGTTTTTATCAAATTATGTAAAACCTCATCTTGTGTTACAAAATTGACATCTTGGCGATACATTTTAAGGAATGATTCAATAAATGGTGAAGAATTAATAGGTTTCCTAAAGTGTAAGGCTTGAGATCCGTTTAATAATTCAATTGCTAGAATACGTTCAACATTGTTAATCAAGGTGTATGCTTGGGTTGCCGCATTCGCTCCCATACTTACATGATCTTCTTGACCATTTGAAGAAACTATGGAATCTACACTTGCTGGAGTAGCTAGTTGTTTATTGGCACTAACTATACTGGCTGCAGTATATTGAGGAATCATAAGTCCCGAATTGAGACCTGGATTATCTACTAAAAATGTTGGTAATCCTCGTAATCCTGACACCAATTGAAAAATTCTTCGTTCGGAAATATTTCCTAATTCCGCCATTGCGATTTTAAGATAATCCAGAGCTAAAGCCAAGGGTTGTCCATGAAAGTTACCACCTGAAATAATTTTATCCTCGCCAATAAATATATTGGGATTATCAGTTACCGAATTGATTTCAGTTGTAAAAACCTTATAAACATATTCTAATGTATCTTTTGTAGCACCATGAACTTGAGGCATACATCTAAAAGAGTAAGGATCTTGAACGTGCGCTTTTTTTTGTTTTATCAATTCACTCCCATCTAAAAACTCCCTTATACGCTCTGCCGTTTTCAATTGTCCTTTGTGTGGCCTGACCAAATGTACTAACTCATCAAAAGGTTCAATCCTTCCATCAAAAGCATCCAACGAAATACTTCCAATTAAATCAGCCAAATATGATAATTTATAGGATTTTAAAATGAGGAGAACTCCGTAGGCACTCATAAACTGGGTCCCGTTAAGCAACGCCAGACCTTCTTTAGATTGCAACTGTAGTGGTTTCCAATTAAACCTATTTAAAACTATTTCTGAATCTAAAACCTCACCTTCAATGTCCACTTCTCCTTTCCCGATAAGCGGTAATGATAAATGCGCCAATGGTGCCAAATCTCCTGAAGCTCCTAAAGAACCTAGAGTATAAATAACAGGTAAAATATCATTATTATAAAAGTCCACCAATCGTTGTACAGTAGCCAATTGAATTCCACTATGTCCATAACTCAATGATTGGATCTTTAGAAGTAACATCAATTTTACAATCTCATTCGGCACCCTATCGCCTATACCACAAGCATGAGACATTGCCAAATTTTCTTGAAGTTGTGTTAGCCTATCTTTTGTAATCTTTACATTATATAAAGATCCAAAACCTGTATTTATACCATATATAGGCTCGTCTTCAGCTTGCATTCTTTTGTCCAAGTAAGCTCTACATTTCAATATTTTGTCTTTTGCAGAATCTGATAATTCAATCTTCTTCTGCTGAAAAACAATAGTACCAATTGTAGAAATCTCTAAAATATCTGACGATATCTGATGGCTTGTTATCATATTCGTAATTTATAGTCACAAAATTCAACATTACATATATACTATACAAGAAATGTTAATAATAATTCAATATATTGAAAATGCGATTACAAAATGGTATTTTTGAGAAACTTAAAATTTAATTCAATGAAACATTTGCTTCTCTTAATTCTTACGCTTTCTATTGTTGGATGTAAGAATGAACCCGAAAAAACAAAAGATTATGTGACCTTTTCAGGAAAAATCATAGATAAAAACAGTGATTCTATTGTTATACGTAACGATTCGTATTCTAAAACTATAAAAGTAAATGATGAAGGAGTATTTAAAGATACTTTAAAAGTTGAAACAGGTATTTATACTTTTTATGATGGCGGTGAGTCGACAAATATTTATTTACAGAATGGGTATGATCTAAATATGACATTGGACACTAAAATGTTTGATGAAACTATTCAATATTCTGGCAGAGGAGCGGAGACAAACAATTATTTTGCAAAAAAAGCATTGATGGAAGAATCCCTATACCCTCCTAGTTTTTTTGATATGGAAGAAGCTGATTTTAGAACTAAAGTTTCTGAAATTAATTCAAAATTGAGCTCGTTTTTAGAGCAAAATAAGGATATCGATTCAATTGTATATAAAAATGAAAAAGAAAATATTGACGGATTCGAAACTGAAATATTTTCTTTTTATTCTAAAAATAAAGAAAGAGAAATAGCCCGAGCAAAAGAATTTGAGAGTTTTATAGGCCAACCATCACCTAAATTCATCAATTACGAAAATTATGAAGGTGGAACCACTTCGTTAGCTGACTTAAAAGGAAAATATGTCTATGTTGATGTTTGGGCAACTTGGTGTGGCCCTTGCATAGCTGAAATACCTTATCTAAAGGAAGTTGAAAAACAGTATGATGGAAAAAACATTCAGTTCGTAAGTATTTCAGTTGATAACGGTAGAGGTTATAAAGACCAATCGTTAGAAGCCAGTAAAGAAGGTTGGAGAAAAATGATTGCTGAAAAAGAATTGGGCGGTATTCAATTATTCTCAGATAAAGCATGGAAATCTGATTTTGTCACAGGTTATAAAATTCAAGGTATTCCTAGATTCATACTAATAGATCCTCGTGGAAATGTCGTGAATGCTGACGCACCGAGACCATCAAGTCCAAAATTAGTTAAATTGTTCAACGAGAAAGGAATATAAAACATTTTACGATTCAAAAATAAAAATGCCACTCTAATTTAAAGTGGCATTTTTTATTAAATTGACTTCTGCTTATCCTTCTCTGTTTTTTCATCCGCTTGCGGTTCTAGATTGTCTTCTATTGGTGCAAATAAATCTATGTATGCTTTACCCAAATACTCGATCACATGGCTCGCAATTAAACTTTGATATCCTAAATCTTCAACAGCAATATCTGCAGACTTTCCATGAAGATAAACGCCAAAAACGACCGCATGCAATGGTTCGTAGCCTTGAGATAATAATCCAGTAAGTATTCCTGTTAAAACATCTCCAGTTCCTGCTGTAGCCAATCCTGGATTACCTGTAGAATTAACATATAATTTATCTTTAGACACAGTTATGGTATTGGAGCCCTTAATGACTACAATTAAGTTGTAGGTTTTAGAGAATTCTTTCACTTTTTTAAGTTTGTCAAAATCATCCTTCCACTTCCCTATCAATCGCTCCAATTCTTTTGGATGCGGAGTTAGAATTGTTTCTTTAGGCAATAATTTTAAAAACTCTTTATTTTTTGAAATTATATTTATGCCATCTGCATCGATTACTAATGGCACTTTATTTGACTTTAAAAAAACTTCAAATGCTTTGCTTGTTTTTGCATCTGTTCCAATGCCGATTCCAATTCCTATTGATGTCGGTTCTATATCAAATTTTATCTCGGTAATTATGTCATTATCGGTATCAGTAATAACCATTGCTTCGTGAAAAGCAGTTTGCATAACCGTGTAACCACATTTCGGAACGTAAGCTGTTACTAAACCTGCTCCTGATGATAGCGCAGCCCTGCTCGATAAAACTACGGCACCTATTTTTCCATAACTGCCACCTATGATTAAACTATGACCAAAACTACCCTTATGTGTGAACTTGTCACGAGGTTTGTAAACTTGGAGCATTTCCAATTTCCCTAATAGTTCAGCTTCGGTCTCGGTTGATTGAAAAAATTCAGGGTCGAGACCTATATTCAGAATTTCCCATTGTTGTGTGTATTTAGCTGTATCAGGTAAAAAGAACACTAATTTAGGTGAGGCAAAACTTAAGGTGTGATTTGCCCAAACAACCCCGTTCTCATCCTTTGGAACTTTATCGGTATATAAACCAGATGGCATGTCAATTGCTAAAGTAAATGCTTTTGATTTCTTGAAATGTTGGAATAAACCTTGAACCCATATGTTTGCTGGACGGTTCAAACCAATTCCAAATATGGCATCTATAATAATATCATCTACTCCTATATCTGGAAAATCAGCTTCACAATTAAGCATTTCAGGCCATTTTTTAGTAGTCTCTTTAATTCGTTCATAGTTCACTAAAAAATCTTTTGAGCGCTTGTCACTGCAATTTACCACATAGGTTTTAACGTTGTAACCATGAGTAATTAGATGCCTTGCCACCACCAATCCATCACCACCATTATTCCCAATACCACAAAACACATGAATCGGAACTTGTGCTCCTTGCATGCGAATATGTAACCAATTGAAAATCTGAATGCCAGCTCGTTCCATCAATTCTGTCGAAGAGATGTTTTGTTTTTCGGCTGTTATTTTATCTCCTTCATAAATCTGTTCTTTGGAAAATATCTTCATCGGAAAAGTTGTTTAACGAATAAATAGGTTATTCACTCCTAAATTGGGCAATTAATTTTTTTATTACAGTAAAAATAATACATTTGAAAGGTATTGCATAAAAAAATGTCACACGTTAGTAACATCTCCACCGTAACTATTTCTTCCACTTCCTTGGAAGGCGTTACATCTGTGACTACTACCACTACAACCCTTTGGGGTTAATTGCTATAGTTTATCCCGTCCTTTTCATTTTTTTCATTTTATTTGTATTTAATAACCATTTTCATAACCTATCTATATGTTAGTATTAAAATTCGGAGGTACATCTGTCGGTTCGGCAAAGAATATCAATAATGTCATTTCGATTTTAGAAAAAAAATCGAAACAAAATAAAATTATATGTGTAGTATCTGCAATTGGAGGTGTCACTGATAAATTGCTAAAAGCAGGAACATTAGCCCAAAATAAGAACGAAACCTATCTTTCAGTATTTAAAGAAATTAAAACAATTCATATCAGCATAATTGATGAGTTGATTCCCAATAAAAGTGAATCTATAGCCGAACATCTTGAATCTAAATTCAACGGATTGAAAAGCCTTTTGGATGGCATTTATCTAATCAATGAATTATCACCAAAAACAACCGACAAATTAGTGAGCTATGGTGAATTACTTTCGTCATACTTGATCACGCGAACGATGCAAAGTCGAAATTTGAATGCCGAATTAAAAAACAGTCAAGATTTGGTTGTTACTAATTCAAATTTCACAAAAGCAGACGTTAATTATAATCGCACTAATGAGAATATCAAAAAGTATTTTGAATCCGTAAGGCAACAAATCACAATATTACCTGGGTTTATATCAAAATCCCATCTTGGGGAAATCACTACACTAGGACGTGGTGGTTCTGATTTTACAGCCTCAATCGTTGCTGCGGCACTTAAAGTTAAACAATTGGAAATATGGACGGATGTGAGCGGTATGTATACGGCAAATCCAAAATTAGTAAGGCAAGCATACCCTATCGATACGTTATCGTATCAGGAAGCAATGGAATTATCGCATTTTGGAGCTAAAGTTTTGTACCCTCCAACCGTGCAGCCCGTTTTGGATTTGAATATTCCAATCCATATTAAAAACACTTTGGAACCGGAAGCTACAGGAACAATTATTTCCCAAAAAGGTAACGGAAAGACCTCTCCAGCAAAAGGAATTAGTAATATCAGTAATATTGCATTATTGACCCTACAAGGCAGCGGGATGATCGGTATTCCTGGTTTTTCAAAGCGATTGTTCGAAACCTTGGCAAACGAAAAAATCAATGTTGTCTTGATCACGCAATCCTCTTCTGAACATTCAATTTGTTTTGGTATTGATGAAAAAGATGCCGAGCGAGCTCAAATTTCAGTTGATAATACTTTTGAAAATGAAATTTCATTGCGAAAAATTGATCCAATCATAGTTGAGAAAGATTTATCGATCATTGCACTTGTTGGTGACAATATGAAAAGCCATCAAGGTATCAGTGGGCGCATGTTCAGTTCTCTCGGTAAAAACAATATTAATGTCAGAGCAATTTCCCAAGGTGCTTCAGAGCGTAATATTTCAGCAGTTATTATGGAAAATGATGTCAAAAAAGCTTTAAATACATTGCATGAAGCCTTTTTCGAAGGGAACATAAAACAACTGAACGTCTTTATTACAGGTGTTGGGAATGTAGGTGAAAAATTGGTTGACCAGATCAGACAGCAGCGAAAATACCTCAAGGAAAATTTAAAACTTAATTTGAGAGTCGTTGGATTATCCAATTCGCGAACCATGATTTTTAACGATGGCGGTTTGTCTCTTAAAGATTGGAAAGAACAATTGAAGGAAGGCAAACCGGCTTTACTTCTAGGTTTTATGGACGAAATAAAACGATTTAATCTGCGTAACAGTATTTTTGTGGATGTCACAGCAAATGAAGATATTTCTAATTTATATTCTGACTATTTGAAACAAAATATAGCTGTGGTTGCATGCAATAAAATAGCGTGCTCGAGTGACTATGAAGATTACAGTGAATTGAAATATTTATCTAAAAAATATAGTGTACCATTTTTGTTTGAAACCAATGTAGGCGCAGGTTTACCAATAATTGACACATTGAACCACCTGATAGTTTCAGGCGATAAAATTACTTCCATTCAAGCAGTTTTATCAGGAAGTTTGAATTTTGTGTTTAATAATTTTAATGACAACACTAAATTTCACGACGTGGTTAAACAGGCACAAACTGAAGGCTACACTGAACCAGATCCAAGAATTGATTTGAGTGGCGTCGATGTCGCTCGAAAAATCCTTATTTTGGCACGAGAAAGCGGTACAGAAATGAATCTGGAGGATATAGAAAATAAATCTTTCTTAACTAAAGATAATTTAGAAAGTAAATCAGTTGAAGATTTTTATAAAACTTTGGTTGTGGATGAAGACCATTTTCAAAAGCTATATGCTTCCGCGAAAGCGAACGACAGCCAATTAAAATATGTGGCAGAATTTATAGATGGAAAAGCAAAGGTTGGATTAAAGGAAATTCCCCAAGGTCATCCTTTTTACAATTTAGAAGGAAAAGACAATATAGTGATGTTTTATACCCAAAGATATCCCGAACAACCTTTGATTATTAAAGGTGCCGGTGCTGGTGCAGAGGTTACGGCATCAGGATTGTTTGCTGATATTATTAGAGCTGGAAATAAATAAGAGAATTATGATTAAAAAAGAAATCAAAATATTCTCGCCTGCAACTGTTGCCAATGTTTCTTGCGGATATGACGTCCTTGGGTTTTGTTTGGATACCATCGGTGATGAAATGACCATAAGAAAAACTGATAAAAAAGGTATTGTCATCACGAAAATTGAAGGCTATGATTTACCTTTTGAAACCATAAAAAATGTTGCTGGTGTTTCAGCGTTAGCACTTTATGATGATGCGAAACCAGACTATGGGTTTGAAATTGAAATTTTTAAGAAAATAAAACCAGGAAGCGGTATTGGAAGCAGCTCTGCTAGTGCTTCAGGTAGTGTTTTTGCAATGAACGAATTACTTGGGCGACCTTACAATAAAACCCAGCTAACTAATTTTGCAATGAAAGGTGAAGCATTGGCAAGTGGTTGCGAACATGCCGATAACATTGCACCTGGAATTTTTGGAGGTTTTACGTTAGTAAAAAGTATATCTCCGTTGCAAATCTTACAATTGCCTACACCTCCCGATTTATATGCTACAATCATTCATCCACAAATTGAAATAAAAACCTCTGAAGCTAGGTCTATATTACCTAAAGAGATTTCTTTGAAAAATGCGATCACTCAATGGGCTAATGTTGGAAGTTTGGTTCACGCACTGCATACCAGTGATTATGAATTGATTCGACGTTCTCTTGAAGATGTTATCGTCGAACCATTTCGAAGTCAATTGATTCCATATTTCGCGAATGTTAAGAAAATGGCTCTTAATTCTGGAGCACTGGGATGTGGTATTTCCGGTTCTGGACCTTCGATTTTTGCGCTATCAAAAGGAATTGAAACAGCGAAAGAAGTCGAGAGTGCCATGAAAGCAGTCTATTCCCAAACTGAAATTGGATTTCACACCTATGTTTCTAAAATTAATGTAGAAGGCATGAAAATTATTCAAAAATGAATTATTACTCACTAAACAAAACGGCTCCCAATTCATCCTTCAAAGATGCAGTCATCAAAGGTTTAGCACCAGATAAAGGCTTATATTTTCCTGAATCGATAACCGCTTTGCCAAGATCATTTTTTGACAAAATAGATGTGTTATCTTATGAAGACATAGCGTTTGAATGCATCAAACAATTCGTATCACCTGATATTCCTGAATCAATTTTAAAAAAGATCATTGAAGATACACTATCATTTGATTTTCCAATCGTGGAAATCAATAAAGATATATCAACACTTGAACTGTTTCATGGACCAACCATGGCATTTAAAGATGTTGGTGCCCGATTTATGGCAAGATGTCTGGAATATTTCAATGAAGAAAAAACTAATGAAGTCACCGTTTTGGTAGCGACCTCTGGAGATACTGGAGGTGCAGTGGCAAATGGTTTTTTAGGTGTAAAAGGCGTTAACGTTGTTATTTTATATCCAAGTGGTAAAGTGAGTGATATCCAAGAAAAACAATTGACCACACTCAAAAAAAACATCACGGCTTTGGAAGTAGATGGTGTTTTTGACGATTGCCAAGACATGGTCAAGCGTGCATTTTTAGATGAAAAGTTAACGAGTAAAATGCAATTGACATCAGCAAATTCAATAAATGTTGCACGCTGGTTGCCTCAAATGTTTTATTTCTTTTTTGCTTATAAACAACTACACAAAACTCATAAGAATATTGTGTTTTCAGTGCCAAGTGGAAACTTTGGTAATATCTGTGCAGGCATGATGGCGCAGCAATTGGGACTGCCTATTCATCATTTTATCGCATCGAATAATGAGAACAATGTAGTGACGGAATATCTGACCACACAATTATACCAACCAAAACCTTCCATACAGACGATATCAAATGCAATGGACGTGGGAAATCCGAGTAATTTTATTAGAATACAGGAAATTTATAAGAATGATTTTGAAGCCTTGAAAAAGAATCTATCTTCTTATAGTTTTTCGGATGAGGAGACCCGAGAAGCTTTAAAAGAACTGTACAATGAATCTTCATATATAGCTGATCCTCATGGTGCTGTTGGGTATTTGGGATGTAAAGAATATTTGAGGTCAAATCAGGATGCTCATTGTGTGTTTTTGGAAACCGCGCATCCTACCAAGTTTTTAGATGTTGTGGAAGATGTCATACGGGAGAATATTGATTTACCACCTCAAATAGCGGCTGTGATGGACAAGAAAAAAAGATCCATTCACATCAGTTCCTACAATGAATTAAGGGACTTTTTATTAAGTCGTATTTAACCTATGATCACAATACTTCAAGCCGCAGTCAACGATGCCAAATTACTCGTACGCATTGGAAAATCCTCATTTTTAGAATCGCACGGCATGAGTGCTTCGCAAGAGGATATTGATGCTTATGTGAAGTTGAAATTTAATGTATCTACTTTTAAGGAAGAATTACAAGATTCCAGTAATCATTTTTATATTATTTATCACCACCAAATACCAGCGGGTTATTCCAAAATTATCTTTGATTATCCACATGAAAAAATTCCTTTTAAAAACGTCACCAAACTGGAACGTCTTTATTTACTGAAAGAATTTCATCATTTGAAGTTAGGTTTAGAACTTTTTAATTTCAGTGTACAAGAATCCCTCAAAAACCACCAAGCTGGCATGTGGTTATTTGTTTGGACTGAAAACGTAAAAGCATTTAATTTTTACAATAAAGTTGGTTTCAAGATTGTCGGAAGCCATGATTTCAAAATCTCTGAAACCCATTACAACCCCAATCATCAAATGTTACTAACGTACTAAATAATAAATTATGAATTTTATAGACTGGGTTGGTTCTGTAGGCGTTTTTCAAGTACTACTCGCCTATTTCTTAAATAGCATTGGAAAAATCTCAACCAAAGAATTGTCTTTTATTCTTCTTAATCTTATAGGCGCTTCAATGGCTTGTATTGCTTCCATTCTTCTAAATTACTGGCCGTTTATAGTTTTGGAAGGTTTATGGGCGTTGGTTTCTCTATATTCATTAATAAAATTCCATAAAAAAAGGAGCACATAATTTGTACTCCTTTAGATTTATTTTCAGTTATTTATGCTAATGACATGGCATTCTCATCCAAGGCTTCAGATATGAGTTTTTCTCCTTGCAAAATCTCGAAGGTTGCTTTATTTGCAATATCGTCATTCAATGTTCTCACTAGAGTTTCAGCAACATCTGCTCTACTAATTTCACCTTGTATATTTAATTTCTTTTCTAGTTTGATTCGTCCAGTTCCATTTTCGTTAGTTAAGGCACCAGGTCGTACGATTGTGTAATTCAATCCACTTGATTTTAAATGCTCATCTGCGTTGTGCTTCGCTTTTAAATATTCTTTTATATCATCCGCTTTTTCTGGTTTGTCAGCTCCCATTGAACTCAACATCACAAACTTTTTAATATTTGCTATTTTTGACACATCCATCAATCGCTTTGCCCCTTCCTGATCTACTTCTATTACTTTTTTTCCACCAGAGCCTGCTGCAAATATTACTTTATCTATGTTTGTTACAGCGTGAGCCAGATCTTCTTCTAAATCTGCAATGACATAATCAATATTTTCTTTCTTAAATTGAGTGGCTTGTTCTTTTTCTCTAATCATTGCCACTGGATTGAAATACTGTGAAGACTTTAATAAGTTAACTATTTTTTTTCCTGTTGTGCCGTTTGCACCTGCTATTAATATATTTTCCATACCTATAATATAGCGAATGAAGTCCTTTATTAAAAACCTAGATCTGATTTTAACTTCAATTTAGGTTTTAATACCTGAATATTAAATCCTCCAAGCTTTTTGAAGTTAATCTTTTAAAAAGTCTTTCAAAGATCTATGGATAATATCATTCCAACCGGCTACGAAATTTTTGGTTGCTAAATCTGGATTTGTTTTAGGGAAGGTTTCTAATCCTTGATGTGTCAATCTTAATAATGTTTGATTTCCTTTGGGAAACAATTCAAAACTTACAAATGAAATTCCATCATAACCATCATATTTCCAACTATAAGTCAATTTATTTTCGGGTTTTGCTTCAGTAACTTCGCACAAATGTAGATATTGTCTGTTTTCATCTGGACCACCACTAAATTGAAACTTAAATCCAACTTCTGGTTGAAATGCTTCAAGATCAAAATACCAATGCTTCATTTCATTTTTATCTGAAATGGCTTTCCAAACTTCTGAAATTGATGCATCAAATGTTTCTTCTATAATTATTGGTTGATTGTTCATTTCATTCAATTTATCATATTACCTGTTTCGAAGGAATTTATCAATTCAATTTAGGCAACACAAAATCATCCAAAGCACTTTTTTCTTTCATCAAGGCTTCAATTTCACTTGACTTTCTTGGTGCTTCATCAGACAGATTCACTGGTCCATTTTCTGTAATCAGAATATCATCTTCAATGCGCACTGCAATACCCCACCATTTTTTATCGCAATCACTTCCTTCTGGTATATAGATCCCTGGTTCTACGGTAATGACCATATTAGCTTCAAAGGGACCTCTCAAACTCGGATCATGTACATCCAAACCGATATGGTGAGACGTTCCATGAGGGAAATATTGTCTAGCATCTGCATCATTCTTGGCAATCCCCAATTTTATTAATCCAGCATTGATTACTTTTCTTGCCTCCTCATCTGGTGATCTTAAATTATTACCAATAACAGATGCTTTAATGCCCGCTTCTTGTGCTTCATACACTAAATCATAAATTTTCTTTTGTTCTAATGAAAACTTTCCATTCGCTGGAATTGTTCTAGTAACATCTGCAGAATAACCATGATATTCAGCACCGAGATCCATCAACACCAAATCATTCTCCAGCTTCATTTTTGTATTTTCGATATAATGGAGCACACAACCATTGCTGCCTGCACCTACAATGCTTGGATAGCCTTCATACTCACTTCCGTATTTTTTATAGACAAATTCGTGGACACCTTGTACTTCACTTTCTGACATACCAGGATGCATCGCTTTCATTACTTCACGTTGTCCCATGGCTGATATTCGTACTGCTTTTGTCAAAAGCACCATTTCTTCAGGTGTCTTAACTTGTCGTAGTCCAGCCATTAAGGTAGATAAGGTTTTAGTGTCTAGATTATTTTTAGGAGCCTCAGCCTCAATTTTAATAACTTCTTGCTTTAAATCCATGCGCAATTTATCATCTTTGGCGTCTATATATTCTGCAATGACTTTATCATTTTTAAGTTCAGGATAATTGGCAACAGAATGTTCAATTCGTTGCACAACGATAGTATTGTTTTCAACATCGGTAGTTTTTATGAGTTCATATACTCTTTTCTTATCACTATTATCAGTTGCGAAAACCTCATAATTGATTTGTTCTTTAAATGCTTCTATCAAACTATATAAATCAGCATCATTACGCTTCGAATCGCGATAGTCATTTTCGAAGTTCTTAAACAACACTTTATCAAATTTGGCATAATCAATACCAGAATCCTTAAAATCCTTTCCATTGAATGCCATATCAAAGCCCAATTGCTCTTTAGCACCTTCTGTTCCCAAACGAATTCCGGTCCATTGCTCGGCTTGTGGATTTTTTTCCTGTACATAAAGGATTTCGTTTGTCATACCTCCTTCATAAACCTCTTGTTTTTCTGAAAAAATCACCAATACTGCATTAGGTTCTTTATATCCTGTTAAATAATAAAAATTAGGATCTTGATGATACACATAATCCACATCATTTGAGCGATTGCGCTCTGGATTGGCGAAAAACAGTGCCACACTATTCGCAGGCATTTTGTTACGAAGCGCTTCACGGCGCTCTTTATGAAACTGTGCACTCAAATAATCCTCTGGAAGCCCTTTTTGGGCATAAGAAAGTGTCACTAAAAAGATAGTAAAAAAGGCAGTAATAAATATTTTCATTGTCATCATTTTAAGAACTGCGAAATTTAATATTATTTTCATCCATTGAGTCTCAAATTCTCAAAATTAACATAATTTTAATCGAAATCATTCCTAAAGAAAACAGATTATTTTCTATACTTTTGTGCTGCAATTATGGAAGATATATTTGTAGGAATAATTAAGTTTATTGGGAATATCATGGAGAACATAGTTTCACACACGAACTTAAAAATAGGATTATTTTATGCAATCATCATATTCTCTATCGTAATTTTGACGGTTTACTTTTTGACTAAAGACTTTAAATAAGATTTCCGACTTCGCGGAAAAAAAACAATTATATGAAAAACACGGCCTTATCATCCACTCACGAAGCTCTTGGAGCTAAAATGGTTCCTTTTGCAGGTTATAACATGCCAGTACAATATGAAGGAGTTAACATTGAACATGAAACGGTTCGCAACGACCTTGGTGTGTTTGATGTCTCTCACATGGGCGAATTTTTGATTGAAGGGCCTCATGCGCTGGAATTGATTCAGAAAGTAAGTAGTAATGATGCATCTAAACTAGTTGTCGGAAAAGCACAGTATAGTTGTTTGCCAAATGATATTGGTGGAATCGTGGATGATTTGATCATTTATAAAGTTAAAGAAGAGACCTATTTGTTGGTTGTGAATGCCAGTAATATTGAGAAAGATTGGGATTGGATTTCCTCCAAAAATGATGTCGGTGCCGAAATGAAAGATTTGAGTGAAGATTATTCGTTGTTGGCAATCCAAGGTCCGAAAGCTGTGGAAGCTATGCAAGGTCTATCAAGCCATGATTTATCAGCAATTCCGTTCTATAATTTTGTTGTAGGTGATTTTGCAGGAATAAAGCGTGTCATTATTTCTGCAACGGGTTATACTGGAAGTGGTGGATTTGAAATCTACTGCAAAAATTCTGAAGTGAAACAGGTTTGGGACAAAGTCTTTGAAGCTGGAGCAGCCTATGGAATTAAACCAATCGGACTTGCCGCTCGTGACACCTTGCGATTAGAAATGGGCTATTGTTTATATGGGAATGACATTGACGACACTACCTCTCCTATTGAAGCTGGTCTGGGATGGGTTACTAAATTTACGAAAGACTTTACAAACAGTGAAGCTTTGAAAGCCGAAAAAGAACAGGGTCCAGAACGCAAATTGGTAGCTTTTGAGTTAGATGACAGAGGGATTCCTCGTCATGGCTATGATATTGTCGATGGCAATGGAAAAACAATCGGTGTTGTCACTTCCGGAACCATGTCGCCTATGTTGAATAAAGGCATTGGTTTGGGCTATGTACCAACCATTCTTGCAGAGGCGGGAAGTAAAATAAACATTCAAATACGTAAAAATGCGATTCCTGCGACGGTTGTAAAATTACCTTTTTATAAAGCCTAATGAATGACAGATTTCCAAAATGTAATAGACAAAATTCATGCTGACTTAAAAGACAAAGTTAACCGAGGTCTGGTTGCCTCTTACATTCCAGAATTATCAAATGTTGATCCGCATCAATTTGGTCTACATTTAAAACATATGGATGGTCGATCTTTTTCAACAGGTGTGTCGCAAAAAGCATTTTCCATTCAAAGTATCTCAAAAGTCTTAACGCTTGCAATGGCACTTCCCCTCTATTCTGAAAACATATGGAAACGTGTCGATGTAGAGCCATCAGGAAATCCATTTAATCATTTATCTTTACTGGAATTGGAAAATGGTATTCCAAGGAATCCGTTGATCAATGCTGGTGCTTTAGTTGTTGCAGATATTTTGGTCTCACGTTTAACAAACCCAAAAGAAGAGTTTTTACAATACGTTAGAGATTTGGCAAATGACCAAACAATTAATTATAATTATGTAGTTGCTGAATCTGAACGGTTGACTGGTTTTAATAATTTTGCAGCGGCCAACCTGTTGAAAGCTTATCATAATCTGGAAAACAACGTTGACGATGTTTTAGACTTTTATTTTCATCAATGTTCTATTGAGATGAATTGTGAGCAATTGTCCAATGCTTTTTTTATGTTTGCCAATCATGGAATTTGCACACAAGGCAAACATCATTTGACCCATAGCAGAGCGAAACGTATTAACGCTATCATGCTTACTTGTGGTTTTTATGACGAAGCTGGAGAGTTTGCATTTGAAGTTGGCTTACCTGGAAAAAGTGGCGTAGGTGGAGGTATCGTTGCGTTATTACCACATCATTTTACAATTACCGTTTGGTCACCAGGATTGAATCCAAAAGGAAATTCGTTATTGGGAATGCAAGCCTTGGAACAATTTACTTCTGAAACCAAACTCTCCATTTTTTAATATATTACCTACTTTAAACTGTTTATGTTAACTCCTGAAAATAAACATAGAATCCTCATATTAGGCGCAAGCGGCTTTCTCGGCAATGCGCTATACAAAGAACTATGCTCTTATTTCAAAACATTTGGGACTTATTGCAAGCCAAATTCAGCATTGGAAAAAAACAAACATTTCTTTCAATATAACGTCGAAGAAGATGATGTCTTTGAAATTTTAGAAGCGGTCAAACCGTCCATTATCATTTCAGCATTACGAGGTGATTTTCATGCACAGACGATTGCACACCAACATATTACAGAATATTTGGTCATAAACGATGGTAAGATCATTTTTCTTTCATCAGCAAATGTATTTGATGCTTACAGCAAATATCCCAGCTATGAAGAAGATAAAACTTTGAGCGAAAGCATCTATGGCCATTTTAAAATAAAGATTGAGAACATGTTACTTCGTTTACCCAAACGCCAGGCATGCATCATACGCCTTCCAATGGTTTTTGGTTCTCAATCGCCACGTATCAAGGAAATCAAAATTCATATTCAGGAACAGACTGCCATTGAAATATTTCCTAATTTAATAATGAACGTTACTACAGATTATAAGCTGACACAGCAAATACATTTTATGATCAATCGGAATAAATCTGGTGTATTTCATTTAGGAAGTACGGATTTAGTGCACCATGATGAATTTATTGAGGAACTCGTGGAACGTTTGACCACTAAAAGGGTGCATTATAAACGTGTTTACACCACCAATGAAGACCGTTATCTTGCAGTGATGCCAAAAGTGAATAGACTGCCGAAGCACCTTCAGATTACCAGCAAGGAAGTTTTGGAAGAATTGGAAGTTTGAAGAAACATTGATTAGAATTAAAGGTAAACATGATTGAAAAACTTTAAAACTTTAACCTTGATTAATGCCAGATATTTTCCTAACTTTCATCATCAAAAAAATTTAAACCATGACTAAATTAGATAAAGACACCATCGAAGCAAAATTACTTCACTTTCCAGATTGGGATTATTATGATGACGCATTGCATGCCGAATTCGAATTCGATAACTTCAAGGACTGTTTTAGTGCCATGAGCCGTATTGCATTTGAGTGTGAAGCATTAAATCATCATCCTGATTGGACGAATGTTTATAACGTACTTACTATTTCTTTATCTACCCATTCTGCCGATGGTGTTACTGAAAAAGATTTCCAACTGGCGGAAGCGATTGAAGCCATTGTAGAAGTGCAAGAATAAAGTTGCATTATAAATTTCCTTTTTTCTAAATTTGCTGAAAAGTTAGCTCAATCCCTTCGGTGTACAATCTTGTCATCGCTGCAGCGTATCAACGTTAAATTGTTGCAGCGGTTAAATGATGAGATAACGCGATTAAATATTTTTTAGGTATATATGCAATTGAAGGATTTGACACAAACTATTAAACTGTTATAAAATTAAACAATTTTAAAAATGGGAAGAGCTTTTGAATTTAGAAAGGCACGTAAAATGAAACGTTGGTCAGCGATGAGTAAAGCCTTTACACGTATAGGTAAAGACATCGTAATGGCAGTGAAAGAAGGTGGTCCAGAACCAGACAGTAACGCTCGATTGAGAGCAGTCATTCAAAATGCAAAGGCTGTGAACATGCCTAAAGATAATGTGGAGCGCGCTATTAAACGTGCTTCTGACAAAAGTCTTGGGGATTTTAAAGAAGTTCTTTTTGAGGGCTATGCACCTCATGGGATAGCGATTTTAGTGGAGACTGCTACCGATAACAACACACGAACAGTCGCCAATATTCGTAGTTATTTTAATAAATGCGATGGAAGTTTGGGCACTTCAGGATCGGTGGTGTTTATGTTTGATCATACCTGTAATTTCCGTATTCCAGCGGAAGGAATTGATTCTGAAGAATTAGAATTAGAGATGATTGATTTCGGTGTTGAGGAAGTATTTGTGGATGATGATGGCATTTTAATATATGCCCCTTTTGAGAGCTTTGGTGCCATCCAGACTGAATTAGAGGCTCGTGGGCTTGATATTTTGTCTTCTGGGTTTGAAAGAATACCGCAAGTGACGAAAGCTTTGACGCCTGAACAAGCTGCAGATGTTGAAAAGCTCCTTGAGAAGATTGAGGAGGATGATGACGTACAGAATGTTTACCACACCATGGAAGAAACTTCGGAAGAGTAATACCTTGTTACCTGCATTTTATTGAATGAGAACCTGATGGGTTCTCTTTTTTTTTTTTGATTATTGTTTTGAAGCCATTGCATCTGAAAGGCTAAAGAGTAAACTTAATTTTGTGGGAATGTTAAGGAAGCTTACATTAACAGAGCAAGCCAATTATGCGGTTGCCGATTCACTTTCTCGTTTTACCGATCGACGCTCTGTAATATATAGTCGCACATCCTCTAAAGTCAGATATAAACAAGGGACAATTACCAGAATAATAGAGGTTGCAAAAATGATTCCGAAGCCTAGCGAAATTGCCATAGGAATCAAATAGAACGCCTGGCTCGAAGTTTCCAGTATTATAGGAGTCAATCCGCCAAAGGTTGTCAAAGTTGTGAGCATTATAGGTCTAAACCTTCTTAAGCCAGCCTCGTGAATAGCTTCATAAATTGATACCTCCTTTCGTTTTTTATTGGCATAATCAATCATAATTAAGGAGTCATTTACCACAACACCAGATAAAGCAATGACACCCATTAAACTCACCAGTGACAAATCATAGCCTAAAAGAATGTGGCCTAGTACTGCTCCCACAATACCAAAAGGTATAGCGGTCATAACAATTATAGGCTGAAAATAATTTGAAAAAGCCATTGCCAATAAGGCATAGATCAATAACATCGCCATACTAAAATTGCCCCACAACGATTGTGCAGATTCTCGCATGTCCGCCTGTCCGCCTTCGAAAGTCCATGTAATTCCGGGATAATCTGCGCGTAATTTTGGCAACTCTTCTTCCTTAACTTTTGCAAGCACACGACCCACAGCATTTGCAGGTTCTACATCAAATCCTACATTTACAACACGTCGGCCATCTCTGCGGTTAATACTGGTAAAAGCTTCACGCTGGTTGACCTCTACCACATCCAAAAGCGGCACTTCAACTCCAGTAGGAGTTCTGACTATAAAATTTTCAAGATTTTGAAGGTCCCTTCGTTCTTCTAAAGGTAATTTTACCCGTACTTCAATCTCATTGGTTCCTCGCAACTGTCGTAAGGCAAGAGCGCCAAAAAACGCATCACGTACCTGTTGGCCTACCTCATTCGAGGTTAATCCCAGATTACGCCCTTCTGGTAAAATATTGAAATCATATTGCAGTTTTCCTTTGTCGTAATTATCGCTCACATCCCTCGAATTTTCCAAAGCTTTCATTCGACCATAAAAGTCCATGCTCGCGCGCTCTAACATCTCAAGATCTGAATGGCTTAAATCGATACTTATATCTTGTTGATAGCTTCCAGGACCTCGCTCTGCCTCAAATGTAATTTGATCTACCCCTTTAATATCCCCTATATTATCTCGCCAAAGCGCAATGACTTCTGCCGCACTCATATCTCGCTCATCAGGTGGTAATAAGACAATTTCGACATCAATAAAATTTTGACCACGTATGTTGGTTTTTATACCTTCTGCAATTTCGTAGAGATTATGCTCCTCAAACATACGTTGTGTCGCCGCCGTGATTTCTTCAGCAACTTCTTCCGCCTGCAAACGGGTTGTTCCTACAGGTAAGCGTACACCTGCCTCTATTTCTTCTGCAGCCACTTGAGGCATTAGAATCATCCCCATATGATCACTATAGGCATATCCTCCCACGATGAGCAATAGTGCAACAGCCAGACTTAAGGTGATATAGCGGTATTTTAAACATCGGTCGAGAAAAGGACGGTAATAAGTTTGAATGACATGATCAAAACCTTTCGCAAAATATTGCTGATAACTTTCTAACTTTAGGATCCATTTCTTCTTCTTTTTAGTGGAAAGATTTGCTAAATGGGATGGAAGAATAAATAATGCTTCAAACAAACTCACAGCAAGAATAACAATGACCACAGCCGGAAGCGGTAACCAAAATTTCCCTGTTTCTCCAGGGATAAATAGCAAAGGAAAAAACGCAATTATTGTTGTGAGAATGCTGAAAATTACCGGTTTAGAGACATCCTTTGTGCCTTCTATAGCAGCCTGCATATAGCTCATTCCTTGTTGGCGTTTTTCATAAATATTTTCTCCAACAACTATGGCATCATCCACCACAATTCCTAAAACCACAAGAAAGCCAAACATCGAAATCATGTTGATACTAACTCCAATTATTGGTAATAAAATCATGCCTCCGATAAATGAAATTGCCATTCCTATCATCACCCAGAATGCCAACCGGTATTCTAAAAATAAGGTTAGAATGACCAAAACGATGATAATAGCCAAAAAACCATTTTCGGTCAGCAGAGAAAGTCTTTCGCGATAATCTTCTGCTCGGTTACTGTCGATTCTAAAATTTACCCCTGGTGGAAGCGGAAATTCTTTCATTATTTGGTCAACAGTTTCAGCAATCACTAATGGTGACTGATCACCTATTCTAAAGATTTCCAGTTCGACGGAAGGCGTCTGGTTAAATTTTCCATGAAACCCACTTTCTTCAAACGTATCTGTGATTACAGCAAGGTCTCCTAAAGTAACTTTAGCGCCTGAATCTGCTGTTAGAATTGTAATAGTTTCAAACTCCTTTGCCCACTGTTTGCGTTCTTTCATCCGTAGTAAAATTTCGCCAGAATTCGTTTCTACAGCGCCGGCAGGAACATCCTGGCTGCTTTGGGCAATGATGTCTGCAACTTGTCCCAGTGTCAATCCATATTCCTGTAATTTGTATCTGGGAATTTCTATACTCGTTTCATAATCTGGAACTCTTCCTATTTCTACCTGTGTAATATCAGGATTGCTTAAAAGCGTATTTCTCATTTCTTCAGCGAGCTTACGCAATGTCCAGATATCAGCATCGCCATAAATGCCGATCTCCATAACGTCTCGTTGACGATCTTGAAGGCTTACTTGAGGTTGTTCAATATCATCAGGAAAGGTATTTATACGACTCACGGCTTGATCAATATCCTGAAATGCTTTCATGCGATCTGATCCTGCAACCAATTCTATAGCTACTTGCCCTGAACCTTCGTTAGCGGTTGAAACGATTTCTTTAATTCCTTGGATGCCACGTATTGCTTCTTCGACTGGTAATAGAATACCTTGTTCAACTTCTGCCGGTGCCGCTCCAGGATAGCTTACATTTACATTGACAAAATCAAGCTGGAACTGTGGAAACACTTCTTTTTGAATGTTGAACATAGTATAAATACCGCCCCCAATCAACAGAATCATCAGCAAATTAGTAATCACAGAATTACGTGCCATATAGGCTATGGCTCCTTCTTTACGTGGTGTATCTTTCTCCTGCTTGGCCATCTATTCTTCCGAATTATTTGATTTGTCTTCTTTGGGTTTATTGGTGTCTTCTCTTAATGCTACGCCTTCTGCCACGGTACTTAAATTGGTTATTACAATTTTATCACCACCTTCAAGACCTTCTTTCACGTAGGCATACTCTGAATCTGTGAGTTCTAGCTCAAGTTTACGTATTTCTAGTTTTCCATCCTTCATGACCCATGCAGTGTTATTCGGTCTTATATAATCACGGTTGAGCCTTACGACATCATTAACCGGTTTTCCTTCAATGTTGACTTCAACGAAAGAGCCAATCATCAAGTCTGGTTTGTCAGACTCTGTTTGATAATTTAAAGGATCCGGTATTTTTACTAGTATGCGTGCAAGACGTGTTTGCCCTTCTAATGCACCAATTTGTTTATCTAAAAAGCCAATGCGAGAAGCGTTAGCAGGCCATGAAGATTTATTACGCAATATAACAGTTGATCCTTGTTTATTTTCGTTGGGAAACGTTAACCAGCGCAATTTTGATACAGGTATAGTTACTTCAACCCAGTAACAATCAGTACCCACCAGCCTTCCTAAGTTATCCCCGGGAGCCACCTGCGATCCCACCGTGACATTCTGACTTAAAATATGTGCATCAAAAGGGGCCCGTATACTAGTGCGACTAAGATTAAGAGCCGCCTGATCTACATTTGCCTGAGCAGATTGAATAGTCGCCTTTACAGCGTTAAGTTGGGGTTGACGCAACACAAGATTACGTTGATTGTCAGACAAACTATCCATACCTATTAAAGCCAAATCTAGCTCGGCTACCTCCTGTCGACCCATTTCAATATTCAAATTCGTTTGTTGCTGATTTAAGTTTCCACGTTGCAATTCTAGAGCATTACGATAATCTGCGGGATTTATCTGAAGTAGCAACTCACCTTTTTTAACATAACTCCCTGGAATAAAATTTGACGAGCGCTTTATCACAGGACCTGAAACCAATGGGCTAATAATAACATCTTCCACTGGAAGTACCGTTCCCGTGGCTTGAATATTGGGAATATAATTTTTACGTTCTGCTGTCGTTAGGCTTACCAACATCGCACTTTGTTTAACGCTACCCTCGCTTTTTGCAGTAGGCTCTGTGTTAAAAATCAATACAACTACCGCTGCTGCGATCAGTAAGATTCCTGCACATATTAAAAGTATTTTTTTTGTACTCATAGGTTTTATTATTAATTCCCTTGTTCAGATTCACGAGCAGTTTCAAAACTACCCGCTAATGATCTGTATAGACTTATTCTAAATTCTAGCAACTGCTGTTCTGCAGTAATTCTATCACGTTTTAATTGCTGTTGTTCATTAAGTGCCAACAATACATCGAGATAATCACTTAAGCCGTTTAAAAATTCAAGACGTAATTGCCGATTTGTCTTTTGGGTTAAATCAAGTTGACGTTCCAAAACCACCAGGCGTTCTTTTTGTTTTTGTTCATTTATTAAGGCATCCTCAACCTCTCTAAATGCCACTAAAACAGTCTGGCCGTAGTCAAATAGGGCACTTTGTTTAAAAGCATCTGCCTGATCGGCTTCTGCCTGCAAACGACCTCCATAAAATAAGGGTGCCACCAGGTTCCCTGCAATAGAGTATGCCCATTCCTGAAATAAATTTGTGTAGGTATTCGATCGTGCCTGTGCAGCAATGTTTAGATTAAGTCTGGGATATTTATTTTTGATTGCTACGGCATAATCGCGGTCGGCAGCCATTACCCGTTCGTAGGCGTTTTGAATATCAGGTCTGCGACGGGTTAATTCAAGGGGAAGTCCTGTTTGGGGGATTTGGTCTAGTTCTGGTAGTTCAACTTTTGTGATTTTCAGTTCATTTTGCGGCGGATTACCTAATAAAACCGAAAGTTGATTTATGGCAAGTTCTAAATTACGCTCAAATGTGATTTGTAAGCCACGGGTAGATTCAAGTAATTGTTCTTGTCTCAAGATATCTACAGCTCTCACCTGACCACCGCCAAAACGAGCTCGGATCAACGTCATTATTTTTTCATTATTTCCGACCTGTTCTTTTACCAATTCAACTTGCCGCATCGCATTTAGTATTCTAAAATAGGCTAGACTTATTTCTGCGGAAAGGCTCATAGCGGCAGCTTGATAATCATAAAAACTAGCTTTAGCTCTAAATACTTCCGCTTGCTTGGCAGTACTTAATCTGCCCCAAAGGTCTACTTCATAAGAAGCAGAAAGTCCAGCCTGTGTATTTTCTCCACCAGCAAAATCTGGTTCTGGTCTGCTAATACCACTCTGCAAAGATGTTTGTATTTGTGGCCAAAGATTAGAACCTTGAATACGCACATTTGCTTTTGCTGCCTCAAACTGTTCCCAGATTGACGCAAGATTTAAATTTTTTGTTAGTGCAGTATCTATGAACCGATTTAATTGTTCGTCTTCAAAAGCAGTCCACCAGCGTTCTGGTATCACTTGATTTCCGGTATAATTGAAAGTTTCAGGCTCGGGAATGGGTGCTACCACCTCATTCATTTTTGGCGCACATGTGATAAAGA
>JAGXIE010000069.1 GCA_024635765.1 Flavobacteriaceae bacterium
CCTCAAGAAGAGAATAATACCTAAAATTGTAAGAAAAGTTGGAACAAAGACGCCTTTAAAAGTACCGAAGAATGTTTTACTTGACTTCATCTCATAAAGTTTAATGTCAGATAAAAGTTAACACATCAATAGTAAGATATTAATATGTTACCAAAAATAGTCATAGATAATCCTAGACATAACCTTCAAACCACTGCATTCATGAGTTTATAGGATTAATTACTCATCTTTTTTTAGCAATTCAATGGTCATTAACTACGTTTTCTCCAAATTTCGAATCTATCAACGGTTGATGGCGCTCCTTATCTATTCTAATATTTGGAAAATCTGTTTTGGGTAATTTTCTTTCCGACATGGTTATTGTTCTTTCTTTTTATTAGTGCTTGGCTTTAATACCAGAAATTCCTAATACTATCAAATTTAATAAATCCACTTTTATATTCCTACTTTTGAGCCTTTTATTGAAGTTTTCAAAATTTATAACCTTATTTATGACACCTAGAAGGTTTCGTGTATAAAGAGGAACCAAAAGAATTATGTAAATTTAGTATCTTTAAGATTACAAATTTGTCCTGTCCATCCATGGTGAAAACCGCAACGGCGAACTTGACACTAATCTGTTTGGGATACTGACAGAAGGTTATGGTTTTTCCAGTGGTGCAGAGGTCACGATGAGTGCGCCTTCGTTTTCTGATGCTGAATTTTACTATGATGGAGGACATTTGGAAATGTCCATATCTCTTAACTATTAACTGTTGAAATTCAGATTGTGTTTATCCGAAACAAAAGTGCTTTTTAACCTCTTGGGTTTGGCAGATGGTCAATTGCAATAACCAACCATCAATTCCTATCAACAACTATCATACAATCCTGTACAAGTAATAATTGAAGTGAATATCCCTGAATAGCTGTCCGAATTCAGTTATTGATTTCACTTGCAAAAAGGGAGATTAATCAATGCAAATGCGTTACTTTTATGCTCATGATTGCAATCTATATCGTTAGCATCGTATTTATAATCACACCTTTCTTACCTGCTACAAGACTCACACATTGGTTTTTTAGGACTGCAGATTATGTGAGATTACAATCTATTGCGATCGAACTCATCCTGTTAATTCTCTTTTTTATCTTTGAACACCAATACCATTGGTTCCAATATATTTTGATAGCAGGACTTCTGGGTGCAATGGTTTACCAACTTGCCAAGGTAATGCCATATACCAAATTAAATAAACGTTTGGATCATCCAAGCGATAGCGACGGAATGGTTTCAATTCTTGCGGCAAATTTGCTACAGACCAATACCCAGTTTGAGAAATTGATACAAATTATAAAGGAATATAATCCGGATCTTGTGCTGACAATGGAAAGTAATAAAAATTGGGAAAATGCACTCACAGATATTGAGGAAATCTATCCTTTTTCCATAAAGATTCCAATGGAGAATCTTTACGGCATGCATTTGTATTCAAAAAATGAACTTAAGAATGTGTCCACTCAATTTCAGGTTGAGGATGACATTCCTTCCATCTATTTTGATTATCCTGTAAATGATAAGGTTGACATTTTCTTTGCCTGTCTGCATCCTGCGCCACCAAGTCCCACCGAGAATGACACTTCTAAAGAACAGGATGCCGAGCTTATGCTCTCTGGGGAACACATTCGTGATTTAGACAAACCCTGTGTTGTCTGTGGTGATATGAATGATGTGGTATGGAGCAGAACGTCCCGGCTGTTTAAAAAAATGACCGAAATGATTGACCCACGGGTCGGAAGGGGATTTTTCGCCACCTATCATGCAGGGTATCGATTGATGCGTTTTCCCTTGGACCATCTCTTCATTACAAAGGACCTCTACGTGGGCAAAATGAAACGCACGCAACATTTTGGAAGCGACCACTTTGGAGTGTATTATGAAATTTACCACAAAATTGGAACAAAATCCGACACAGAAGGAAATTTAAGTGGGAACGAAAAAGATGAAGTGAATGACAAAATTGAAGAAGGTAAAGAAAAAGCTGGAAATGATGACCGTTAATTCTAATGGTTGAAGCTTATCATCAATTTTTTACCTGAACAATGCCAAAAGATTTGCAGTTCTCGACTTTAGTTTATCTTGAGCGAAGTCGAAAGACTCGAACAGACGGTTAAAAAAATTTTTTTTTTTAGACAGCTTCTTTCTATTTTTTCAATACATTATTGATATTCCGTTTCCCTTTTTTCCAACAAGTGTTTCATATTGGAAAGAACTTCTTCAAATCTCGCTATGTCCTTTTCCAAAACATTTCTGATTTTAGCTTCCATTTTGGTCATCTCGTTATAGTCCGAAACAACCTTATGGGCAAGTAAACTCACTTCATTGGCACTTTGGCTATCCTCCACAAATGGTAAAATATCATGAGACAAATTCTTAATTTGATGTTCCACAAGCGCTTCCCTTTTTTTAATCTGTAACGGCATTTCTTGAATATTAGGCTCATAACCAGATAGATGTTGATTCAAATTTGTGACCCAAGTTGTATAAAATTCTTTGTAATCCGTAGGTTCATTCTCCTCTGTATTGGTCGAAAAAAACTTGTTCGAACGTAATAGGCGCCATTTTGAATAGGTACTCTTCTTTTCTTGATAACTCGTTCTGAAATAATGGATTTCCTTGGTAATATAAGAATGATAACCACCAAAAAAGTTGGAATCAATCAGTAATTGTTTAAAATTTGATAGCCTATCTGTTCTACGATTTGAGTAGTACCTGTTTAAGTGTACTAAACTGATCTTACTCAAAAACTTGTCATTCAATGAAGCAGATAGTATCGGATTGACAAAATTGTCCAGATCAAGGGAATGGTTGAATTCTTTAAGATCTACAATGGCTTCTTCAATGGATTGTATCAGTTCTGGCATTGAAGATTGAAAAAAATCAAAAGCGTCTTTTGAATTGTCCCTACGCTGTTTTCTATAAAAAAAAACTCCTATGAGCACTCCGAAAATTGCCAATAGTACGGCGATGCTGTCAATCAATATCGACCATTGATTTGGGTCCATGCTCCATGCTTCAAAAATCAGATAATATTTTTCAGAATCTTGGCTCATGTAGCAATTTTAGGTGATTCTAAACATGGTATGATATGTAGAACACATTTAGAATATATGCTGATATCACGAAGTTACATAAAAAAAGCCATGAATGCGTACCAAATGGAACGGTATTGATGTGCCGGAATCCTTTAGCATCAAAAGTTATTTCATTAGGGTCAAGTGTTGCTATGGAAAGGCACTATTTTGACACAAATCTAAAATCATGAACGTACAAGCTTATTTGGCCTTCAACGGCAATTCTCAGGAAGCCCTGAACTATTATAGTGAAATCTTCAACGCAGACATCAAAAATCGTCAAACTTATGAGGATCAGAAAATAGATGTGCCATCATCTTTCCGTCAAAAGTTGCAACATGCAGAGCTAAAAGGGAAAGGAATCCATTTTATGGCCTATGATGCGTCACCGGATACGCCTATTAATCATGGCAATCAAATTCACATGAGCGTTGATGTTAACAATGCCGACGAAGCCGAAAAAATGTTCAATGAGCTTTCGAAAGGCGGTCAAGTGCACCACAATTTCAGGGAACGAGAATGGGGACATTTTGGAAGATGCAGTGACAAATTCGGTATTGGCTGGATGGTCAATTCCAATAATTAAGATTCAATTCTAATAAACAATAAAACAAACTACATTATGCAAGTAAAATTTGAATATGATGAAGTTACGGCAAGCCAACCATTAGAGGATATGGCAAAAGAGAAATTGGAACAATTGGGTTCGAAATACGATATGGTCATTCGTGGAGATGTCTTTTTCAAACTGGAAAACACAACGTCCGACGAAACCGGAAAAATATGCAATATCAGATTGAGTCTTCCAGGACCAAGATTGTTTGCGGAAGCAAGTCATGATAATTTTGAGGATTCAATTTCAGAATCCATCAATGATTTGGAACGTCAATTGCGGAAGCGTAAGGAAAAAATGAAAGACCATTAAATAAAAATGGTCAAACACTAAAAATTGTATCTCGCGTTTTGGACTGTTTTAATAATAGTTAATAATGTTAGTTACTTCCCGATGCAATATCTAACTACCCTTGAATCCATTGAGGTTACAGCATTTGGGCAACAAATAGGATACAAAAATTGATAAAAAAGGGAATATTTGCAACAACTAAAAACAAAACTATAATTGCTATAAGAACAAATATAGCATAAAAAAACCGCTCAATTTGAGCGGTTTCCTAACATAAAACACCAAGCCTTAATTAGCTATTCCAGAGCCTAAATAAGTGCTATTCGATAACTGACTACCATCAGCTGCTATAAATGCCATAAATAGCTCTACAGTATCGCCTGCGTATGTCGTTGGGATTGGCACAGTTTGCGTTCCAACTGTTCTTGCAGCTCCTTCAGTACTGGACATAGATTCCTTTTTTGAAGGATTATAAACAAGCACCATCGCTCTATCCGTAACATTGGCATTACCCTCGGCAGAGTTGTCGTCCCAATTGAAAGTGACTTCACCCGCAACAGCAAGGTCTACAGTTGGGTTTAAAGCACCAGACAAACCTCCTCTACTCACCAGGGCGTTTGCATAATCAACCTCAAAGTTGGGTTCAATCCCTGTAATCGCATTGTTTAGCACGTACGACATCGCCGCATTAAATGCAGTTTTCTTCACAGCTAAAAACTTATATCCTTTCTGGATAAAAGGTTTAATAGCTTGAATAAATTCTAAAGTAGCGGTAAACTTCGTTCTTTGATTTACCTGTCCTACAGTTCTTGGATTTGCTACACTTGAAGGTTTAATTCTAATGTAGTCAATCCCTTTCCAGCTTCCACCGATAATGTTTCCAACCTTACCTGAAAGCCCTCCTAAAATACCTTGAGCAATTTTACCCATTTTTTCTATTAATTTAAATGAAACAATTTTTTGTTTGGACTTGATACGGCTTTGGCCTGAAGCAATACCTTCCGATTAAATGTATGGCAATAATTATGCATACAATTCAATCAAGATTATGTTGCGCTGATTTGC
>JAGXIE010000070.1 GCA_024635765.1 Flavobacteriaceae bacterium
AACGACCTCGCCTTCGCTCAAACTTATTATCCCAAAAGTAAAACAATTCTTTATTTAAACAACCTCGCCGCAAAGGCATTTCAGAAAATTTACAAAACCAAACGTGAAGACACCAACCGGTTTGTTCATTTCTGGAAAGTTGAAGTGCCAATGATTGTCTATGACTATCGTCGTTACGTATTATATGCGTTTATTATCTTTGGGAGCTTTGTTTCCATAGGTGCCTTGTCTGCAGCTTTTGATGATACCTTTGTCCGTTTAATTCTCGGAGATCAATATGTCAACATGACCTTGGAAAACATAGAAAAAGGCGACCCCGTTGCTGTCTATAAAAGTGGTAGTAATTGGGGCAGCTTTATTGGTATTACTCTGAACAATCTTTATGTCGGAATAAGAACATTCATTCTTGGTGTTTTTGGTGGCTTGGGAACTGGCCTTTCTTTACTTTACAATGGTATTATGTTAGGTTCTTTTCAATATTTCTTCCATAAGGAAGGTGTACTTTGGGAAAGCGTTAGAGGTATTTGGATTCATGGTGCCATGGAGATTTTCGCCATTGTCATTGAAGGTGCTGCTGGATTGATTTTAGGAGCAAGCATTTTATTCCCAAAAACCTATTCTCGAATGACATCCTTTAAGATGGGGATGAAAGATGGTGTAAAAATATTGATAAGCACCTTCCCTTTTACCTTTGCGGCTGGTTTTCTTGAAGGATACGTCACAAGATATTCGAATGCAATGCCCAATTGGTTATCGGTTGGGATTATATTAGTGACTTTGAGTATCATATCCTATTATTATCTGATTTACCCTTTCATCCTTAATAAAAATTTGAAAGCAAAACAATTTCAGCTGTTGAACACAAAATGAGTTAAATTAAAAAGATTCTTGCCTTCGCAGGAATAAAGCCTATGCAACTATATAAATCTCGTGGTTTTAGTGAATTATTTCAAGACACGTTCACATTTTTAAAAACCAATGGAAAGCATTTTTTTAAACATTACCTGATCATCAATGGTGTCTTTTTAATTATCCTGATGGTCATGATGTACTTCTTTACCAAATTTTATACGAGTGTTATATTTGGGGGGCTTATTGGAAATAATCCAACGCTCATAGATGACTACATGAATGAAAACATGGGATTGTTTATTGTACTGTTGGTTGTATTTGTGGTAGTAGGATTGATCGCAAGTATAATTTCATTTTCATTCGTTCCTCTGTATTTGAAATTATATGCCGAGCGGAATGGACCAGCCTTTAGCACTTCAGAATTGGTAAATGCTTATAAATCAAATCTGGGTAGCATCTTTATTTTCCTAATATGTGGATTCCTTCTCGGAATTCCATTGGCAATTATGATGGGAATAGGCATGTTTGTTTTGGCTATAACCATCATAGGAATCTTGCTAATCCCAGTTCTTATAGGTGCCTTTAGTCTTTTTTACAATATGACTTTAATGGAATACATAGAAAAAAAACGAGGTATTTGGGACAGTTTTGGTTACGCATGGACATTGTTGGCGTCAAAATTTTGGGAAGCGGTTGGAAGTGTTGGATTGTTCTTTTTAATGAGCTATATCATACAAAGTGTATTTTCAATGATACCTTATATTTTTGGGATGGCTAGCTTATTTACCACGATTGAAAATGGCAATAATGCACCAGAAGCCGTTAGTTTAACAATGACCATTACGATGCTTTTCATTTTCTTTTTGAGCTTTTTTGCTGGAGCCATATTGGGTGTGATCGTGCAGCTTAACCAAGGTATTATATTTTATAGCTTAAAAGAAGACAACGAAAACATTAATACGAAAAGTGTTATTGATCAAATCGGCTCTGGTGAGTAAAAACCTTCGGATATATTGTCTTTTATTTTCATTTGGATTTACATTCAATGGTTTTGCTATTGCTACAATTAAAGAAGAAATTACGCAAAGCCAAACACTGATCGATTCAATTCCCTCCGATGATTCTGTTATTGAACGACGTCAATTTGAAGATGTAAAGGAAAAATATCAAAGCGATGAATTCATCTATGAGCGTACTATTGAAAATTCTGGCTGGTGGTCTCGTTTTAAGCAATGGCTAACTGATCTGGTTCAGGATTTATTCAATCTCAACAGTGCAGGTCAAGCATCAAAAGCTACTGATATCGCCTTAAAAATCGCTGGCGTCATCATCTTTTTGCTCGTTATTTATTTCATTTTTAGGGCTGTTATGAATGATGAAGGTAATTGGGTCTTTGGTAAATCTTCTGATAAAAACATTATTCCAATTACAGATATTGAAAATAATATCCACGTTACTGATTTCAAACAACTTATAGTAGAAGCTGAACAAGATCAGAATTATCGTTTGGCAATACGTTACTATTATTTATGGCTTCTCAAAGGTTTGGCTAATGCGGAAATCATTGAATATGACGTTGAAAAAACCAATAGCGATTATTTTAATGAAATAGCTACAAAACAGATTAAAGATGAGTTTTCATACACATCTTATCTATACAATTATATATGGTATGGTGAATTTGATGTGGATGAACAGCAATTCAACAAAGCCAAAAATGCTTTTACAAAATTTTTAAATTCGATAAAAGCATGAATAAGACCGTAAAAATTTATGTAGGCCTTTTGATAGTGCTATTTATAGGTTTTGCAATCATCGAATTTTCAAAAGAAACACCAATTGATTGGTCAAAAACCTATCGAGAAACTGATAAGATTCCATACGGAACTTTTGTGCTATATGACCAATTGCCCACAATATTTCCTGAAAGTGATATTGAAGATATACGCGTCTCTCCTTTTGAATATTTTGATGAGTACTTTAATTGGTCTGATAGCACCTACTCTATTTTTGGCTCGTACCTCCACATAGATGAATACGCTCAAATTGATGAGGTTTCAGCTCAAGAGCTGTTAGATTTTGCATCTCATGGCAACGATGTTTTTATCTCTACTTCTTATCCACCGCAAAGATTTTATGATTCATTGCACTTGGATGTGCGAAATCGTTATGATATTAAAGGGAGTGCCGAATTTGGGTTTACAAATCCAGAACTAAAGATTGATTCCATTACAATTGAAAAAGGATTGAGTAACATCTATTTTTCAAAATTGGATTCTTCTATCACAACCGTTTTGGGTTATCAAAAGTTTGATTCGGTAAAGCGTATTAATTTCGTAAAAATCGAACATGGCTATGGCAACATTTATTTACACCTTCAACCAATTGTTTTTACCAATTATCACTTACTTAAAAAAGACAACAAAAAGTATGCAGCTGCAGCCTTATCTTATTTATATGATGATACCATTTTTTACGATTACCATTCAAAAATAGGACAAGACTTAGGAACTTCACCTCTTCGTTTCATATTGAGCAAACCAGCTTTAAGAGCTGCGTGGTATTTAGGCCTAATGAGCTTGGTTCTTTTTATCATTTTTAATGCCAAAAGAAAGCAGCGTATTGTTGAAGTCATCAAACCACTTGAGAATACAACAGTTGCATTTACAAAAACTATTGGCAACCTGTATTATGAAACTAAAGACCACAACAACCTCATCGATAAAAAAATAACCTATTTTCTAGAGTACATTCGACGCATCTATTATCTAGACACGCAATTGTTAGATGAAAAATTCAGAAAGAATCTATCCGTAAAATCTGGAAAAGATAAAGAGATCACCAAAAAGTTGATAGACCTTATTGTATATTTAAAGGCGAAACCTGTTTGTACGGAAGCCGACTTACTGAACCTAAATAACACGATTGAAGATTTTTATAAAGCATAATTATGGAAGAGCATCAGAACGAAAAATTACAACCAAAAAAAGACGATAACATTGAGAACATAAATCCCGAAATTACCGTCAACACAAATATTCCACCCATTGTCTTACCGGCTGAAGATCAACTTGAAGACGACACTGTCAACTTTAAAAATCGCATTGATTTAAGTGAGTTGCAAGAAGGTATAACTCTTATTAAAAATGAAATCAGTAAAGTCATTGTCGGTCAAAAAGGAATGATTGATATGTTGATTGCTTCGATTTTAGCCAATGGACATTCGCTAATTGAAGGTGTTCCAGGTGTTGCAAAAACCATATCAGCGAAGCTTTTGGCAAAATCATTGGATATTGGGTTTAGCAGAATTCAGTTTACACCAGATTTGATGCCAAGTGATATCTTGGGAACATCTGTTTTTGATATGAAAACTTCTGAGTTTGAATTCAAAAAAGGACCAATTTTCTCAAATATGATTCTCATCGACGAAATCAATCGTGCGCCAGCAAAAACGCAAGCTGCACTGTTTGAAGTCATGGAAGAACGTCAGATTACCATCGATGGACATGAGTATATTATGGATTTGCCATTCATTGTATTGGCAACTCAAAATCCAGTAGAGCAAGAAGGCACTTATCGCTTACCAGAAGCACAATTAGATCGTTTTCTATTCAAAATAGATATTGATTATCCAAATCATGAAGAAGAAGTTGAAATCATCAATCGAGAACAAAACTTAAAAGGTGATGCCAAAATTGATAAAGTGACGGCCCATTTAAGTAAGGAACAAATCAGTAAGTTTCAGGAGTTAGTTAACCAAATCATTATCGAATCACATCTAGTCAAATACATTGCTGACATCATTGTCAACACTAGAAATAATCCATTTTTATATTTGGGAGCATCGCCAAGAGCATCGATTGCCATTTTAAGAGCGAGTAAAGCTTTTGCCGCCATGAACGGACGGGATTTCGTGACACCAGAAGACATCAAACAGGCAGCAATACCAGTATTGCAACATCGTATTATTGTCACGCCAGAAAGAGAAATGGAAGGCGTGAACACAAAGCAGATTATTAGACAGATTATTGAAGCTGTGGAGATTCCGAGGTAGTGTTCAGTGTTCAGCAAAAGAACAACCGAGTATTTATAGCAAAAATTAAATGAAACCAGTGAAATTCACATCTAAAATAAAACCATTCTACATTCAAAATCGCTTTTTTTATGCGTGCATTATTATCATGATATTTTTCGTGGTGAGCTTTGTGTTTCCCAGATGGTTTCAAATTGTGAGTATGTTGCTTTTGATATTGGTAGCACTGACGATTTTAGATGCTTTAATTTTATTTTTTGCGAAACAAGGAATCAAAGGCCACCGAACTCTGCCTGAAAAGTTCTCCAATGGTGACCAAAATCCAATTAGAATTCGGATTGACAATTTTTATACGTTTCCTGTTTATGTAAGGATTATTGACGAAATTCCTGTGCAATTCCAAGTTAGGAATTTTAAAATTGAACGTAAGCTGGATGCATCAAGCGTCACAGAATTACAATATGAATTACGCCCTGTAGAGCGTGGTGAATATCATTTCGGAAAACTAAACATCTATGCCACTTCTGTTTTCGGATTAATTGCACGTCGTTTTACAACTGATGAAAATGCGATGGTTCCAACCTATCCGAGTTTCATGCAATTACGAAAATATGACCTTTTGGCTATCAGTAATAATCTGCATCAATATGGCATTAAAAAAATAAGACGCATTGGTCATACTATGGAATTTGAACAAATCAAGGACTATGTTTTGGGTGATGACCTGCGCACGATCAATTGGAAAGCGACCGCCAAGAAAAATGAATTGATGGTGAATCAATTTCAGGATGAAAAATCACAACCTGTGTATTCTGTGATTGATAAAGGCCGTGTGATGAAGATGCCATTTGATGGTTTGATGTTACTTGACTACGCCATTAATGCTGCTCTCGTCATTTCCAACGTTGCATTAAAAAAACACGATAAAGCTGGTATCATTGCCTTCTCAAAGAAGTTAGAAAATATTGTTGTAGCGGAAAAGCGTACTTCACAAATGAATTTGATTTTGGAAGCTCTTTATAACGTGGAAACTGATTTTTTTGAAAGTGATTTTGGACGTTTGTATGCAGATATCAAGCGAAATATCACACAACGAGGATTGATGCTGCTCTACACTAATTTTGAAACATTGGACGGATTGCATCGACAGATTCCATATTTAAAAGGGATTGCAAGAAATCATTTGTTGGTCGTTATATTCTTTAAAAATACCGAATTGGAAAGTCTCATAAATGAACCTGCCGAAACTGTACAACAAGCCTACGATAAGGTCATTGCTGAAAAATTCGCCTTTGAAAAACGATTGATAGTAAGTGAACTTCAAAAATATGGCATCCAATCGATTCTAACGACACCTGAAAATTTAACGATTGATACTATTAATAAGTATTTGGAAATTAAAGCAAGAGGGCTTTTGTAACCTGAAGTACTCAATCAAAGTTTTACGGGTTTTGAATTATCATTTTCACAGTCTTACGTCCCAATAACAATTCATCACAAAGAATCAACATTTCAGTCATTCCATTTGTGGGATTTTTTAAAATTAAAAGATATTTGATTCAACATTAAACTAAAAATCAAATTATCATGAAAACAATTGCATTCACCATCGTATTTACATTTATTTCAGTTTTAGGATTCAGTCAAGAAACCAAAGGCATTACAATTACAGTATCCATGGATCAGATAAAAAATGATAAAGGCCATATTTTACTAGGCTTACATACGGCAGATACATTTATGAAAGCGGAAGCAATACAGCAAGCAAAAAGCGAGATTAAAGATGGGAAAATCACGGCCACATTTAATAACGTACAACCGGGAACTTTTGCGGTCATGGTGCTACATGATGAAAACGACAACGATAAAATGGATTTTGAGGCTAATGGAATGCCAAAAGAAACTTACGGCACGAGCCATAATCCTGAAAGTTATGGTCCTCCACAATTTAGCCAAGCAAAGTTTGAAGTTGCTGAAAAGGATTTGGAATTGAATATTAAATTAAAGTAGTTTCTGGCAAAGCCAATAGAAATTATAGAAGAAAAAGGAGAGCTCATATTCATGAGCTCTCCTTTTTTGTTTTAAAAAAAAAATTGTGTGTACCTTGATTTCAGGAATATTTAAACTGTTTCTCCTAACCAAGCTTTCATCATCCAAACGGTCTTTTCCTGTTCTGTAATAAAATCACTCATCATGGCATTTGTCCCTTCGTCATTGACCTCTGCAGATTTATCTAAAATCATACGTTCTATTTTCAATAGTTCTGAAAGCGAATCTACAATAAGTTGAACCGCTTCTTCATCTACTGATACATTTTTGCCAACTGGAACTTTTGCCGCTTTGGTATAATCATCAAAAGTATGCAGCGGCGTTTCGCCCAAGGTAAGGACACGCTCTGCCACCTCGTCTACTTTTAAATTAGCATCGTTGTACAATTCTTCAAATTTTGGATGCAATTCGAAAAAGCGCTTTCCTCGGATATTCCAATGGATGCCTCTTAAGTTCTGATAATATATCTGAAAATTAGCCAACAGATTGTTTAAATCAATTGCCAATTCTTTCGTTTTTTTGGTTTCTAAACCTATGCTATTTATAGTCATATCGTTGTTTTTTTGATTCTCTCTAATTTACGGAATAATTAACAGAAGCCACCATAGTTTTTATTAATACTTTTTATATTTTTATAGCTTAAATGAATATTAATGACCATTACTCAACTACATTATGTTCTTGCCATAGCAGAACATAAAAATTTCACTAGAGCTGCAGAAAAATGTTTTGTGACGCAGCCAACCTTAAGCACTCAAATACAGAAATTGGAAGAAGAGCTTGATATTTTAATTTTCGACCGAAGCAAAAAACCGATAGAGTTAACATCCATAGGTCGTAAAATTGTGCACCAAGCCAGAAATATTGTCAATGAATCTGACCGAATTCAAGATATTGTCGATCAGCAAAAAGGATTTATTGGTGGCGAATTCAGAATTGGAATCATTCCAACGGTTATGCCTACTTTATTGCCGATGTTTCTTAAGGGGTTCATCAAAAAATATCCGAAAGTAAAGCTCAAAATAGAGGAAATGACAACGGAGGAAATCATGCAACGTATCCATGAAGGTCATTTAGATGCTGGGATTGCAGCTACACCATTAGAAAATGAAAATATTAAAGAGCGTGTGTTGTATTATGAACCCTTCGTCGGTTATATTCCAGTTGAGCATCGTTTATCCAGCAAGAAGAATATAGATGTGATAGATCTTGAAATTGATGATATGCTACTTTTAGAAGATGGTCATTGTTTTAGGGATGGGGTTATTAATCTTTGTAAAGCATTTAAAAACCATACCGATGATAATTTTCAATTGGAGAGTGGCAGTATCGAAACTTTGATAAAATTGTCAAACGAAGGATTGGGAATGACCCTACTTCCCTACTTGCATACATTAGATCTTCATAACAACCTTAAATCAAACCTACATTATTTTAATGAACCATCTCCTGCAAGAGAAGTGAGTCTAATCTATCATAAAAGTGAACTTAAAATGCAGATTATTGACGCCATGCACAATGTGATTTCAGGAATCATTCGCGGCGCGATTGCCTTTTCAAACGTAAAAATAATTAGCCCACTTCCCAAATAAAAGAAGCGACTCGAGAGTCGCTTCTTTTTATGGTTTTAAATAAATTAAACATTGATTTAATTCTGGATTCTGTAATATTAGAGATTTGATAAACACTTTCAGCTCTTCAATTTCATAGGGCAATAAACGTTGAATTGCTTTTTGTACTTCTCTACAGAATAAGGTAGCGTCGAAACTAACTTTTTTAAGTACAGTTTTAGTGTACTCAAACATTGCTCTTGCCATTTTCTATTTAGGTTTAGGGTTAGAATAAGTAGAATTCAAATATAGGCTTCAGTTTTAAAATTGTATCTAAATGTACTAAAAAAATCGATACGATATTTTAGTATATGAAACTTTAACAGAAAAATCTGCTGTTAATCGGTAATCAATAACACAAAAACGGTATTTTGTCCAATTAAAACCGATTGTCACCGTCCAGGATGTTGCCAAGACCTCCTAGAATACTACCTTCACCTTTATCCTTACTACCACCTTGAGGTGCCGATGCCAAAACACGACCGGCCAATCTGCTGAATGGTAATGATTGAATATAAACCGTTCCTGGACCTCGCAGTTTAGCATAAAACAAACCTTCACCACCGAAAATGGTATTTTTTATCCCTCCGATAAATTCAATATCATAATCTACATCTTGCGTGAAGCCAACTAGGCAGCCTGTATCAACTCTTAATGTTTCGCCTGCATGAAGTACTTTTTTCGCCATTGTTCCACCTGCATGTACGAAAGCCATTCCATCACCTTCTAATTTTTGCATGATGAAACCTTCACCTCCAAATAAACCTCGACCTAACTTTTTAGAAAATTCGATTCCGACGCTTACACCTTTAGCCGCACATAAAAAAGCATCCTTCTGACAAATAAACTTACCTCTAAATTCCGTTAAGTCAATCGGTATGATTTTTCCTGGATAAGGGGATGCGAACGATACGTTCTTCTTTCCTGAAAGTGTGTTGTAGAATGCGGTCATAAATAGGTTCTCTCCTGTTAGAATTCGCTTTCCTGCACCAAGGATGGAGCCCAAAAAACCTTTATTTTTTTCGGAACCATCTCCAAAGATTGTTTCCATTTTAATACCATCGTCCATCATCATAAAGCTACCTGCTTCAGCGATGACACCTTCTTGAGGATCAAGCTCTATTTCTACATATTGCATTTCTTCTCCGTAAATTCTGTAATCAATTTCGTGTGCTGTCATGATATATTTTCTATATTTATTGTTCATTTATTTGTTTAATAAAATTACAATTTCTTACATCTTTTACCAAAATCATCGCCTAAATTTTAAATCACAATAGTTCTGACGGTTGCCTATTAAAATGTTAATCGTAAATTTATTCTGTAACAAAACCTGTTTAGGTTCGTCAAACTTATAACTAATCAATCTCTTTACGTCTTGGAAACAATTCTCACCCTTAACAATCTCACCAAAAAATTTGGCTATCTCACTGCTGTTAAAGATTTAAGCTTTACTATTAATAAAGGTAACGTATATGGCATATTGGGGCCTAACGGAAGTGGAAAATCCACTACCTTGGGTATTGTTTTAAACGTGGTCAATAAAACATCAGGAAATTATAGTTGGTTTGATGGAAATACTACTACACACAATGCGCTGAAAAAAGTAGGAGCTATTATCGAGCGTCCAAATTTCTATCCATACATGAGTGCTTATCAAAACCTCAAATTAGTTTGTAAAATCAAAGGTGTTGATTATTCAAAAATTGATGAGAAACTGGACATCGTTGGTCTAACAGAACGAAAAGACAGTAAATTCAGCACCTATTCTTTAGGTATGAAACAGCGCTTGGCAATTGCTTCTGCTTTACTAAACGATCCTGAAATCCTAATATTGGATGAGCCGACTAACGGTCTAGATCCTCAAGGAATACACCAAATCCGCTCATTGATTAAGCAAATCGCAAGCAATGGAACTACTATTTTGTTGGCCTCACATCTACTAGATGAGGTTGAAAAAGTGTGTACACATGTTGTTGTTCTTCGTAAAGGTGAGAAATTATACTCTGGTAGAGTTGATGAAATGATTAGTAGTTATGGTTTTTTTGAACTCAAAACGGATAAGCATGAAGAACTGATTACGTTACTTGAAGCTGATAATAATTTTGGCAAATTAAAAGTTGAAGGGGAATTAATAACTGCCTTTTTAAACGAACCGATGGATGCCTCAACTTTTAATAAATTGATGTTTGAAAAAGGAATTGCTTTATCCCATCTTGTGAAACGAAAAGCAAGTCTAGAAGAACAATTTTTACAATTAACCGATAACCAATAATACCATCAAAACCAATCCAATGTTACGACTCATCAATCTCGAATTACAAAAACTGCTTTTAAGCAAGGTCAACAAAGTATTAATATTCATATCCTTTGTTTTGCCGTTTACTGTGCTTATATTATCCTCTATCAAAATCAACTTTTTTGGCTTTTTCACCTTGGAATTGGGTGAATTGGGAATATTTAATTTTCCTATCATTTGGCATATCACCACCTTTTTTGCGTCTTATTTCAAATTATTTTTTGCCATTGTAGTAGTCAGTATGATCGGTAATGAATATAGTAACAAGACTATCAAACAGAACCTTATAGATGGATTGAGTAAGAAAGAATTTATTCTGTCAAAATTTTATACTATTGTTTTCTTTTCTTTAATCTCTACGGTTCTTATTGGAGTTGCATCTTTTCTAATAGGCCTTTATTATTCCAGTTATACTGAAACCTCCATCATTATCAGAGAAACCGAATACCTTTTAGCTTATTTTGTGAAATTAGTTGGCTTTTTTAGTTTATGCCTTTTCTTTGGAATGTTAGTAAAACGGTCTGCTTTTGCACTGGCCTTTCTTTTTGTGCTCTACATTATAGAATGGCTTGTGTTTTGGGGTGCTTACGAAGCTTTTGAGAGCAGTGATATGGCTTGGAAGATCAAAAACTATATGCCTTTAGAATCAATGTATAAATTGATAGACCAGCCATTTCAACGAATTATCATTACAAAATATCCTGATAAGATGGATTTGGCTTACGACTATGCTGTACATTGGTACGAATTATTAATAGTGATGGGTTGGACTGCTATATTTGTCTTTTTATCCTATCGATTATTAAAAGTGCGTGATTTATAATATATTTGATAGCTATTGCTATCTCATGAAAAAGATTCTTACAATAATACTGCTAGTTACAGGCTTTCAATGCCTTGCCCAAAATCAAGCGGCAAATTGGTTTTTTGGCTATGGTGCAGGACTGAAGTTTGATTTAGGTGCAAACACGTTAACCTCAATAAATGGAGGAGCTTTGTTTACAAATGAAGGATGCGCATCAATTTCAGATGTTTTTGGTGAATTGTTGTTTTATACAGATGGCACTTCTGTATGGAACAGGTTTAATAATGTGATGCCTAATGGTTCTGGCCTTTTTGGTGATTCATCTAGTACGCAATCAGCAATCATAGTTCCAAAACCTAATGACCCCTTCTTGTATTATGTTTTTACAGTAGACAATGCGTTGGATGGATTTAATTTTGGTCTTAATTATTCCATTGTTGATATGGAACGCCTTGACGGATTAGGTAATGTGACCATAAAGAATGTAAATCTTCTTCCTATATGCTCTGAAAAAATAAGCGCTGTGCTTAAAGACTGTGTAACTAAATCCATATGGGTAATTACATTTGCATCACAAAACGGCACAGGTAATAATTATAATACATTTTATGCCTATGAGGTTTCTGAAACAGGTTTGAATACAACTCCAGTAATTTCCACATTTACCGGCATTACAACACAAGAAGCTAGAGGTTATCTTAAACTTTCCCCAGATGGAGAAAAATTGGCATGCGCCAATATGGCAAATGGGATGTTCCTTTTTGATTTTGACGCGGCTACAGGAGTTGTGAGCAACCAAAGACAACTTAACATACCTGCATCGAATAATGCAGCATACGGTGTGGAATTTTCACCGAATAGCGAATTACTTTACGTCCATTCATCAAATGATCAGCAAAGTAGTAGTCCTGGAGCCCATAGTTCCACGTTGAGTCAATATGACTTAACCGCTGCCGATATTTCAGGTTCGAGAATTACATTAGACCAACAGCAGTTGTACAGAGGAGGATTACAGTTGGGCCCTGACGGAAAGATATATCGAGCATTGAGTGCTTCTTATCAAATCGGTCTTCCTTTTTTGGGAGTTATAAATAACCCGAATGAATTAGGAACTGCTAGTAATTATATTCATAATGCTGTTGAATTAACACCAAATAATTCATCACAAGGATTACCTCCATTTATACAGTCGATATTTAATACGCAAATTGATATAATTCAAAACAACGTCAATTCTGTAAACCTACCGCTATGTGAAGGTGAAAACTATACTTTGAGGACAGAAGAACTTCTTGGAGCTGAATATACCTGGACTTTAAACGGCAATCTATTACCAGAAACTGATTTTGACTTGGTTGTTACTCAAAGTGGCCATTATCAAGTTTATATCGATCTCAATAATGGAGAATGCGATATTGAAGGTCAAGCATTTGTGTCCTACACTGCTGTACCTGTTGCAAATCAACCATCAACTTTGATCAACTGTGACGACACTACAACATCTCTTTTTGATCTAACTCTTCAAGATGCGAGTATTTTGGGCAGCCAGAACCCTTCAGATTACAACGTTAGATACTACACGAGTATAGAGGATGCCACTAATAACGTCAATGAAATTAGCGGTCCTTACAACAATACCTCTAATCCTCAAGAGATTTTTGTTAGAGTGCAACCAAGCAGCAATGCAAATTGTTTTGACACCACGTCATTTTTAATTAATGTATACGATAGAGCTGATATAGCAAATCTCGAAGATATCGTTATTTGTGATGATGATTTCAATGGTAATGCTATGGATGGTTTTACTACATTGGATTTATCTACTATTACTCCAGGTGTTCTGGGAAATCAGGATAGTGATAGATATACGGTGTCATATCACAGCTCTCAAACAGATGCTGAATCTGCTAACAACCCATTACCAAACTTCTATACGAATACCCTACCTTACATAGAAGAAATTTTTGTAAGGATCGAAAACAGCGAAAATCCAGTATGTTTCAGTACTGGCTCATTTATATTGACGGTCAATGATGCACCAGAAGCATTTGACACTTTTTTAATTCAATGTGATGAAGATGGTATTCCAGAAGGTTATACCATTTTCAATATTAATCAAGTATTTGATGATATAACAGGAGGAGCACCCAATAGAGAGGTGGCTTATTTTTTGTCTGTCACTGATGCTGCTAATGATACAAATGAAATAAATGGCAATGCCTTTAACAACTTTTTTAACCCTCAAATCGTTTATGGGAAGATCATTGACACAACAACTGGATGTTTTAATTTATCTCGAATAACACTGACGGCAAGCACTACTTTTTCCTATAATGCAACTTTAGAACGCTGTGATGACGATGACACAGAAGATGGTTTTTATAATTTTGATTTAACAGATGCCAATAATACCGTTCTTGCTACTTTGCCTGCAGGATTAGACGTTAATTACTATGAAAGCTATATTGATGCGCTTTTAGAAACAAACTCTCTAGGAACTACTTATACTAATACAACCGCTTATTCACAACTTATCTATGCGCGTGTTGAGAATGCAAATGCATGTTATGGTATCAGTGAAGTACAGTTAACTGTTTTCGAAATGCCAAATATAGTCACTGAAGCTGAAGCGATTTACTGTATCAATACGTATCCCGAAACTATTACAGTCACTGGTGGTGTCATAGGAGACTCGCCAAGCAACTACTATTACTCATGGTCTAATGGTGAAGACGCTTCTGAAATTTTGATAAATGAACCTGGAGTCTACAATGTTAGGGTGTCCAATACTAATGGTTGTTTTAAAGACAGAACCATTACAGTACGTCCTTCTAATATTGCTATTATAAATGACATTGAGATATTAGATGGAA
The DNA here is from genome assembly GCA_024635765.1 of Flavobacteriaceae bacterium. Lineage (GTDB taxonomy): Bacteria > Bacteroidota > Bacteroidia > Flavobacteriales > Flavobacteriaceae > JBPOFM01. Next base: position 14,522 of record JAGXIE010000070.1, read on the forward strand.
CTCAAAACAATATGATTATTATTTTAGTTTCAGGAGAAGGGGCTTATGAATATGCGTTGGATGATATCAACGGTCCTTATCAAGACAATAACAGTTTCGATAATGTCATGGCCGGATTTCACACCGTATACGTTAGAGACAAAAATGATTGTGGGATTTCAGAGGAATTAGTTTCCGTTATTGGTTTTCCAAAATTCTTTACACCAAATGATGACACGTTCAATGATTATTGGCAAGTTTATGGAGTTAATGGCCAATTTCAACCAAAGACTAAGATCAATATTTTTGATCGTCATGGCAAATTGATAAAAGAGCTTGATCCATTAAGCAAAGGATGGGATGGCACTTTGAACGGTTACAAACTTCCAACAACTGATTATTGGTTTTCTGTAACGCTGCAAGACGGAAGGTTGTTTAGAGGACATTTTGCGCTGAAACGTTAAAAATTCTACGTACTCTTAAGTCAAATATTATTTAGAGACTTAAAAAAAGTATTTTTTAATAAACAGTCTATGAGAATCGTTCAATTAATATTTATTGGTTTTATTCTCTGCATTCCTTTAAAGCATTTTAGTCAGGATGTGACTTTATACCAGCAATTTAATGGTCGATATGATTATGTTGCCATTGGCAACACACTCAATTTTTTTCCAAATGGTTCTTTCCCCACTTGTGATATTTTAACATCTTCCTCTGCAAATTTATCCTTAAATCCAAATCAAAATGTTGTGGCAGCTTATCTGTATTGGGCTGGTTCTGGAACTGGAGATTTGGATATTCTTGTGAATGATGTGCCCATTGCGTCAGAACGGGTTTTTAGTAATACATCCATCAATGGCAGAATATATTTTGCCGCATTTACTGACATTACATCTTTGGTGCAAAACCAAGGAAGTGTCAATTATACTATTTCTGAATTTGACCTTACTGCTGTTATTCCGACCTATTGTTCTACAGGGTCTAATTTTGGCGGTTGGGCTATTGCCGTTATTTATCAGGACGAGAGCTTGCCTTTGAATCAACTCAATGTATATGATGGTTTGCAAAGCGTGCCCAACGAACTTTCCATAACTCTAGAGAATTTGAATGTACTTGACAATGAAGGTGCCAAAATAGGTTTCATCGCTTGGGAAGGTGACGCCACGATTGCAGTTAATGAAACATTATCCATCAATGGGAATCCAATTAGCAATCCACCTCTCAACCCTGTGAATAATGCTTTTAATGGTACCAATAGTTTTACCGGTTCAACTGAATTGTACAACATGGATATAGATGTCTACAACATTCAGAATAATATCAATATAGGAGATTCTACGGCAACAATTGAACTTACTTCAGGGCAAGATTTTGTAATGATCAATAATGTCATAACAGTTTTAAATAGTCAATTACCAGATGCAACAATTGTTCTAGATAATTATTTGCAAAACTGCAATGAACTTGAAATGGAATTCAATTATACTGTTTTTAATACTAATTCAACAGATTTTCTGCCTGCCAATACACCTATCGCTTTCTATATAAATGAGCAATTGGTAGGTCAAAGCAACACTCAAAATAATATTGCTATCAATGATTTTGAAAGTGGCAGTATTATACTGACAATTCCCGATGGGTTGATGAGTCCATTTGAATTGATGATGGTCGTTGATGATAATGGCTCTCAAATGGGAGTTGTAACTGAAATCAGTGAAACAAACAATGCTTTTAACGATTTTATTGATTTATTACCATTACCCTCTATTACTAGCCTACCCATGATAACGCGGTGTAATGAAGGTTTTGATTCCGCTAATTTTAATTTGATCGATTCTCTTCCAGAAACTGTTGACTCTTCAAACGTATTAGCATTTTATGAAAATCTTGCTGATTTAGAAGCTAATGAAAATGAACTGCTTTTTCCAGAAGGATATTCAAATATATCTAACCCACAAACTATCTATATAAAAGTTGAAGGCACACCTTGTTACGATATTTACCAATTCGATATCATGGTAGAAAATTGTCCTCCGTGGGTTCCAGAAGGATTTTCACCAAATGATGATACAATAAATGATTGGTTCAACATACAAGGTCTTTACAATATCTTTTTAAATCATGAGTTAATCATATATAATCGTTATGGTACTTTGATTTTTGAAGGGGATAACTCAACTCCATGGTCTGGAAAGGCCAACAGAGGCTTAAACAATTTGGGGAAATTGCTACCAACTGGCACCTATTTTTATATCATATATCTGAATGATCCTAAATACAAGCCCTTGCAAGGCTGGGTTTACATAAATTACTGAAAGAGCTTGGGTCGATGTGTATTTCTCAAATCAACATCTATTAAATTGACAGTCATGATATATTTTAATTACTATTTACGTGATTAATTTACTAGTTTTCAGGGATATAAATCAGAAATTTTTAAATTTTTAGCGATTAAATGTTAATTTTTTTAGTATTTAATCGTATTTTTTTGCATTTCGTCTATTTTTAGCATACTTTCGACCCTTAAAGCTATTATATCTCTTTTGCCTATTTTATTGGCAAGAACTCTAATAAAGAATAACCTGTTTAAAATGAAGTTTTCCCATGTTTCCCTTCAAATATTTATATCCTGTTTATGCAATTTTGTGTTTTCACAGCAAGTAAATATTGATGACTCCTTCACGCCACAGCAGCTTATTGAAAATAACCTTATACAGGGTTGTGTAGAAACTTCAAATATCACCTCTCAAATCAATGGATCGATAAATGAATTCAAAAGTTTTGGCTATTTCGAAAAAGGAACGTCAAATTTCCCATTTGAAAACGGTATAATCCTGTCTACTGGAAGAGCTGTTTCAGCGGGTAATGGGTTAAATACGGCCATATTGAATGAAGGTCAAAACGATTGGGGCACAGATCCAGACCTAGAGACGGCATTGGGGATTTCAAATACCCTCAACGCGACTTCAATTGAATTTGATTTTATATCAATTTCAAATCAAATTCAGTTTGATTACATATTAGCATCTGAAGAATATTTTCAAAATTTTCCTTGTGAATATTCCGATGGGTTTGCATTTTTAATTAAAGAAGCCGGATCTTCCGATCCATACACAAACATCGCTGTTATTCCTGGTACAACTATTCCTGTAAATACAAATACAATACATCCCGCCATTGTTGGTTTCTGTCCAGCCTCAAATGCCCAATATTTTCAAGGGTATAATCTTGGTAACACAAATTATAATGGTCAAACAATTGTAATGTCGGCATCTGCTAATATTACTCCAAATATCACTTATCATATAAAACTCGTAATTGCTGATCAAACAGATAAAAATTATGATTCAGCGGTTTTTATTAGAGGAAACAGCTTTAATGCCACTGTCGAATTAGGCGAAGATATTACCACTTGTGCTGAAAGTGTTACGTTAGATGGAAATATTGGTAATCCACAGGCTGTTTATTCTTGGTTCCTGAACGCTTCCCCTATAAGTGGTGCCAATCAACCAACTTTAGATGTTACCCAGTCTGGTAGTTATACAGTGAAGGTTGAAATGCCTCTTGCAGGTTCCACATGTATGATTGAAGACACTGTGCAAGTTACTTTAAGTGCTACCCAAACCGCAAACCCAATTCCAGATTATGAATTATGTGATGATCCAAGCATGGATGGTTTTGAACTCTTCGATTTGAGTAATCAAAACAGCGTTGTGCTAGCTTCTGTACCAGCTTCAAACTATAACATTTCTTATCATTATTCTTCTTCGAATGCACAAAATAATATCAATCCTATTACCAATCCTATTCAGAATAGCACAAATAACCAAATTATTTATATAAGGATAGAAGATACTATTAATGGCTGTCTTGCATATAGTAGTTTTCAATTAGTGGTACATCCACTTCCAAATGTCACTGCGCCTTCAACATTCATAGCATGTGATGACGCAGAAGCTGATGGTATCACTCAAATTGATTTTACCCAGAGTGATGATGAAATAACTAATGGTCAACCCAATTTAACGGTCAGTTATCACCTTACCCAATCAGAAGCTAATACTGGAATTAACGCCATCCAATTGCCGTATACAAATACGAATCCAAATGGACAGGTGTTCGTAAGGGTTGAAAATTCTTTGACGGGATGCTTTAGGACCACAACTATGCAGTTCACTGTCATTGGCAGTCCTGTCATCAGTTATGAAGATGTCTTTATAGATGCCTGTGATCAAGAACATGATGGTTTCGCAATGTTTGATTTAAATACTGTAACTGCCGAAATTCTTCAAGGATTAACAGGCGTTACAGTCACATTTCATGAAACCTCTGAAGATGCTAATTCAGGCAGCAACCCCATCGCAAATCCAGAAAGCTATAACAATACGAGTATTAATGAACAAATTCTTTTCATAAGAGTTGAGGATGACGCTACAGGATGTGCTTCTGTGAGGTCATTTGAAATTCATTCAAATTTACTCCTTACAGGTACTGACATAAAGGATTTTTCGATCTGTGATCAAAATAACGATAATGTCGAGGAATTTAATTTAATCGGAATAGCAGAGGACATTATAAATAATCTTCCCGATGTTACTATTATATTTTATCAGTCCGAATTGGATCAAACCAATCAAATAAATGCTTTAGATCCCAACATACCATTTGTACCAACGGAATCTCCCACCGTATTATATATTACTATTAACAGTTTAACCTGCAGTGAAGTGGCAGAGATTTCTTTAATTTTAGATACGGTTAATGAATTTCCTAATGTTGGACCATTTGATTATTGCGACATTGACACAGATGGTTTTGCATCCATTGATCTGCATAGTTTTGACAGCGCAGCGACAGGAGGGCAAACGGGTTACAACGTGACTTATTTCGCATCAGAAGAAGATGCTGAAAATAATACGAATCCATTACCAGATTTTTATACAAACACAACGAATCCAGTAACAGTATATCCAAAAATCTCATCTATCACCACTGGATGTGGAAACATCATCTCTTTTGTCATTAACGTACTGCCAGCTCCAATAACGACTGCACCTGAAGACATTGTAATCTGTGATACCGACCAAGATGGTTTCTCAAATGTAGATTTAACGCAAGTCTATGGGCAACTTTTGACCAGCACAACAAATAGAGATATTTCTTTCTATAATACTATTGAAGATTTAATAGGTGGAGCGAATGCCTTTACAAATATTACCAGTTACAATATTAATACAAAAGGTGTTTTTGTGAAAGTGACAAATACAATGACAGGTTGTTGGTCTAGCGAGTATTTTACAGTATATGTAAATACACTTCCTAACTTCCCTACTATCAGTAAGTATATTATATGCGAAAATTCTAGTGATGGTATTGGTGATTTTATGTTCTCAACGAGGGATTCCGAAATCCTGAATGGTCAAATAGGAAAGGAAACATTATACTTTTTGAATCAAGCCGATGCCGACAATAGAACAAATATTGTCAATAAATCGGTTGCATTTCAAAATACTAGCAATCCACAAACAATCTTTGTACGTGTTGAAAATATAACCGACCCAGATTGTTATGGGACGTCTTCATTTGAGATAGAGGTTGGAACAAATCCACAATATAACCAACCGACAGATGTCTTTAAATGTGATGATATTTCAAATGATGCTAGTGAGGAATTTGACCTAACAACCAAAGTTACTGAGATTACCCAAGGAATTAATGATAACCTAAATGTGACTTTCTATACAACATTTGAGAATGCAGAAGATGAAACCAATCCTATATCCATGCAGTTTGAAAATACAGTGAATCCTCAAGAGGTTTATGTACGCATCGATAATGGTACCATCTGCCCATCAATAGCCAGTTTTACGCTGAATGTCGTACAAATTGCACAAGCAAATCCGGCACAACCGTTGGAGATTTGTGACACAGATAATGATGGTATTGTAACTTTTGATTTGACACTTTCTGAAATTGATATTCTCGATGTCCGTCAAAATAATATTGAAATTTCTTATTATGAGACTCTTGTTGATCTGGATTCTCAAAGCAATCCTATTACAAATACTACAGCTTATAATAATCAAACGAATCCCCAAACAGTCTACGTAAGGCTGAATAATACTATTTCCGATTGCTATTTGGCAATTCCTTTAGATTTGATTGTTAACTTGCCACCAGCTATCAATCAATTTGGAAATGTCATAGCCTGTGATAACGAAAACAACTATTTCGATTTGCTAGAGGTAAACGATATAATTGTCAATGATTCCAACAATACAATAATATCCTATCATACATCGGCAGCAGAAGCGCAGTCGGCATCAAATTCAATAGATACAGATTATACTTATACATCTAATAACACCACTTTTCACGCTAGGGTCGAAGATGCGACCACAGGTTGTTTTATAACTTATGAATTTCAATTGGTTGTAACGCAATTACCAATAGCCAATACTGCCAATGATATTGAGGAGTGTGATGACGATTTTGATGGAATTTTAGAGGTGGACCTTTCAGCACAAAATACGACTATCCTAGGTGGACAAAATCCAGCAGATTTTAATTTCACATTTTATAATTCCTTGGCAGATGCGCAGTCTGGAAACAGTGCAATTCCTACTTCCTACTTTGCGTTCAATTCAGAAATCATCTATGTAAGGCTTCAAAATATTTCGACAGGGTGCTTTAGCACGACACAATTTTCAATCATTATTCATCCCATAGCATTCGTTGACATTCCTGACCAAGTGATATGTCTTGATAATTTCCCATTGATGGTTAGCGCAAATACCAATAATCCTACCGATACTTATTTATGGTCTACCAATGAAACGACACCAGAAATAGATATCTCAGTTATTGGAACCTATTCAGTTACTGTAACCACAGAATTTGGTTGCGAAACTACACAAGTGTTTAATGTGACTGAATCTGAACAAGCGAATATAGAGATTGTTGATACCGTAGATTTTTCAGACCCTAATAATATTACCATAACAATCAGTGGCATTGGAAACTATTTATACCAATTAGATGACCAAGATCCTCAAGAATCGAACGTTTTTGAAAATGTCGGAATTGGTTATCATACAATAACCGTTTATGATTTAAATGGTTGTTCGGAGATAAGCAAGGAAGTTTTAGTATTAGATTTTCCAAAATATTTTACACCAAATGGAGATATGGTAAATGAGACCTGGCATGTTTTAGGTGTAGAAACAATTCCAGGCACCGTGATTTATATTTATGACAGATATGGTAAACAGATCACTTATCTGACTGCAACTTCGAGAGGTTGGGATGGTACTTACAATGGTTATAACCTACCCGCTACCGACTATTGGTTTGTAGCAAATGTAAAAGGTGGTGGTTATGATTTTCAAGCCAAAGGACATTTTGCTTTGAGACGTTAAATTTAAAGAATCAAATTCCAAATTACAATTTAATAAAAACGAGTTTGAAACTTTTTTTGAAAATTTCAATTTGTCATCTTTAACGAAAATTTGAAACAATTCTTTGTATGGTATCCGTATATTTGCAATCCAAAAAATTGTAAATGAAAAGCCTTCATAAGCTACTTTTCTTGCTTTTTCCTGCGTTTATTTTCGCCCAAAATATACGTGTTGATGGTACAACCTACACCCCTCAAGAGCTAGTTGAGGATATTCTCATCAATAGCAACTGTATAGAAAATGTGGTCGTGACCAATGTAGTTGGTGGTAATTTTGGTACTTCCGATACAAGTTATGGCTATTTTGATGCCAATGGTAGTTCGTTCCCTTTTCAAAGTGGTATAGTAATGAGCACTGGGAAAATTGTCAATGCACAAGGTCCAAACACCTCATTAAGCGATGATGATGCAGCTGGCTGGTCAGGCGACAATGACTTGGAAAATACGTTGAATGAGAACAACACCATAAACGCTACCATTCTCGAATTCGATTTCACTTCTGTAGCTTCACAGATTAGTTTTAGGTACATTTTTGCTTCAGAAGAATATCAGGAAAACAACTCTAATACTTGTCAATATTCTGATTTATTTGGCTTTCTCATTCGTCCTATTTCCGAACAGCAATACACCAATATCGCTCTGGTACCCAATACTCAAACACCTGTGAAAGTCACAACAGTACATCCTGTAATCCCTGGAGGTTGCGACGCCATAAATGAATTTTATTTTGACAGTTGGAATGGCCCAACGGCTCCCATCAACTTCAACGGCCAGACCAAAATATTAATTGCAACTGCAGATGTAACACCCAATCAAACCTATCACGTCAAGTTAGTGATTGCTGATGAACAGAACTATCGATATGACTCCGCTGTATTTTTGGAAGCTGGAAGTTTTCAACTCTCAACCGATTTAGGCCCGAATTTATTAATGTCAACTGGTAATGCACTTTGTCTAAATGACATCTATCAATTAGATGCATCACAAGTCAACGCCAACAGTTTTAAATGGTTTAAAAATGATGTGGAATTGATGGGTGAAACAAATTCAACCTTAATGGTGGATACCTCTGGAGTTTACGCGGTTGAAGTCATTTTAAACAATGGCTGCATCTCCTACGGGGAAGTTGTTATAGAATATTTTCCAGATTTGGCAGTTTCGGATGCTACGCTGACAGAATGTGACCAAAACCAAGATGGCATCACAATGTTTGATTTATACGATGCTCAAGCGGCTCTCACAAATAATGACCAAGAACTTTTTATAGCCAATTATTTTTTCACACAAAATGATGCCACTCAAAACACAAACCCAATTCCAAATCCTAACACCTTTCAAAACACCTCTACAAATCAAATCGTGTTTGCAAGGATTGAAGCACGATACAATTGTTTTAAGGTCGCACAATTGCAATTAGAGATTTCTACAAACACAGTGATAATTGCCCCTCAAAATGTCTGTGATGATTCACCCACCGATGGGTTTACAGATTTTAATTTGAATGATATTACGGCAACATTTCAAAGCCAAATACCAGCGGGAGCCATTGCAACCTATTTTGAAACTGAAGAAGATGCTTTTAATAATACGAGTAGTTTAAGTTCGCCTTATCGAAATAGCATTCAGGATTCACAAACCATTTTTGTAAAAGTAACTAGCAATAATCAATGTTATGCCATTGCAACTGTAGAATTAAATGTTTTTTATACACCTACCCTATTAGATGATGAAACCGTTTTTTATTGTTTGGACTCATTCCCAGATGCAACGAGGATTTTTGGAGGTGTCCTCAACGATTTACCTAACAATTATTATTACGAATGGCTCTTTAATGGTGCATCCACTTCCATAAATACATCATTTTTTGACGTAAATGAAGTTGGAAATTATACCGTAATAGTGACAGACCCAAATGGGTGTTACGCCACACGCAACATCACAGTGTCTGCTTCAGATATCGCAACTATTGAAGATATTGTCATACAGGAAGGCTCGTCTAATAATACAGTAACAGTAATCGTTTCCGGAGAAGGTATTTATGAGTACACATTAGATGATGCCAGCGGCGACTACCAAGAAAGCAATATTTTCACAAACGTACAACCAGGATTTCACACAGTATATGTAAGAGATAGGAACGATTGCGGTATTGCAGAACAACTTATTTCCGTTCTTGGCTTCCCTAAATATTTCACGCCAAATGGAGATATCTATCATGAAACTTGGCAAGTGTTAGGCGTCAATGCACAGTTTAACCAAGGGATTGATATAAAAATTTTCAATCGGTACGGAAAACTTCTCGCTCAACAAAACCATTTAAGCGTAGGTTGGGATGGCACTTTAAAAGGAAAACCGCTTCCAAGTGATGATTATTGGTTTGTTGCAACCTTACCGGATGGTCGCGTTTATCGTGGGCATTTTGCGTTGGTGAGGTAATTGATAAAAATTCTGATTTTCATTCTGATTATGCCTGTATTAGAATTTTGAGTTTTTCTTATGAAATTTTTCTTTTGAAAATCTTAAATTTGAAACACTATGCGATTCAAAATTAAATCCGATTACAAGCCCACAGGCGATCAACCTCAAGCCATTGATAAATTGTCAAAAGGTATAGATACCGATGAAAAATATCAAACGCTCCTAGGTGTTACAGGTTCTGGAAAAACCTTTACCGTTGCAAATGTCATAGAGAATGTCCAGCGCCCAACCTTGGTCTTGGCGCACAACAAAACGCTCGCTGCACAATTATATTCAGAGTTTAAACAGTTTTTTCCAGACAATGCGGTCGAGTATTTTGTATCCTATTATGATTATTATCAACCCGAAGCCTACATTCCGGTTTCAGGTGTTTATATTGAGAAAGACCTATCCATCAATGAGGAAATCGAAAAGATGCGTTTAAGCACAACCTCTTCCCTCCTTTCTGGTCGTCGAGACGTCTTGGTGGTGGCTTCGGTATCGTGCTTATATGGTATCGGAAACCCGGTAGAGTTTCAAAAGAACGTTATCACACTTGAAAGAGACCAAGTCATATCTCGTACTAAACTCTTACATCAATTGGTGCAAAGCCTCTATTCTCGTACGGAAGCAGACTTCAATAACGGAAATTTCCGAATCAAAGGCGACACAGTAGATGTTTTTCCAGGCTATGCTGACAATCCATTCAGAATCCACTTTTTCGGTGATGAAATTGAAGAGATGGAAGCCTTCAATGCCCAAACCAATGAGGTAATAGAAACCTATGACCGATTAAGTATTTATCCGGCCAATATGTTTGTAACCTCACCCGAAGTTCTGCAAGGAGCCATTCACGCCATTCAGGAAGATTTAGTAAAACAAGTTGATTATTTCAAGGAAATAGGAAAACACCTCGAAGCAAAACGACTCCAAGAGCGCACAGAATTTGACCTTGAAATGATCCGTGAATTAGGTTATTGCTCTGGCATCGAAAACTATTCTCGTTATCTCGATGGAAGATTGCCAGGTACGCGTCCTTTCTGCCTATTGGATTATTTTCCAAATGATTTCTTGATGGTGGTTGACGAAAGCCATGTCACCATTTCACAAGTACACGCCATGTATGGAGGAGACCGCAGCAGAAAAGAAAATTTAGTGGAATACGGTTTCCGATTACCAGCAGCTATGGATAATCGTCCACTTAAGTTTGAAGAATTTGAAGCGCTTCAGAACCAAGTTATCTACGTAAGCGCTACACCAGCAGATTATGAACTTCAAAAATCAGATGGTGTTTATGTTGAACAGGTTATTCGTCCCACGGGATTACTTGACCCAGTCATAGAAGTACGTCCAAGTCTCAACCAAATTGATGATTTGATTGAGGAAATCCAAAATAGAGTCGAAAACGATGAACGAACTTTGGTGACCACTTTGACCAAAAGAATGGCAGAAGAACTGACAAAATATTTATCTAGAATACAGATCAGAGTAAGATACATCCACAGTGATGTAGATACATTAGAACGGGTGGAAATCATGCAAGATTTGCGAAAAGGCCTATTTGACGTGCTCGTTGGAGTGAATTTATTGCGTGAAGGTCTGGATTTACCAGAAGTTTCTTTAGTGGCTATCCTCGATGCTGACAAAGAAGGGTTTTTACGTTCGGCTCGTTCGTTGACACAAACAGTTGGTCGTGCAGCACGAAATCTAAATGGAAAAGCGATCATGTATGCTGATAAAACAACTAACAGTATGCAAAAAACCATTGATGAAACGAATTACCGACGTGAGAAGCAGATTGCTTATAACACTGAAAACAACATCACACCTACTGCCTTGAACAAAAGTTTGGATAATGCTTTGTCTAAAAATTCAGTGAGTACCTATCGTTATGCGCTCGACGCCCAAAAAGCTGCAGAACCAGAAAGTGACTATTTGACAAAACCACAAATAGAAAAGAAAATACGAGAAAAACGAAAACTGATGGAACAAGCAGCAAAAGCTTTAGATTTTATAATCGCCGCACAACTGCGGGATGAGATAAAAGACTATCAAACAAAGCTGGAAAAGATAAAAGTATAAATCAATAAGCAATTAAGGTCTATAAAGACAAATAACTCTTATTAAATACTGTAATTTGAATCTAATTATATTGTATTTTAAAAATATCAATCAAAAAGTCTGGTGGAACAATTTTATTAGGAAAGCTTTCCATTAAATCCAATACTCGATTAATAGATTCATGGCTCAATCCCATTCTCAAACCGAAATTATGTAATTTCACCAATTCCTTATTTGTAATCTCACTGTCAAGATTCATTAATAAAACCAAACGATGAAACTGAACGATACGCTCACTGTGTGTTTTTAAATGCACAAAATTAACAGGGTATTTTATTAAATAATCAAAATCTGATTGGGATACTTCCAATTGTTTGGCTACACCCAATAGAAATTTATATTCAATGGTTTTTAAGCTGGCATCTGTCTGTGCGAAAGCTATCATTTCTGATAGTAAACTCAATTTTTCAACCCGATTAATCATAATAGTGAGAGTGTTAATTAGATATGATAAAGTTAGTTAGTTTTATAATATTATTGTCGTTGATATAATGTAACTTGTCGAAAAATAAATGACATTTTATCGATATTTTTTAACTTTCATCAAACTTTAAACCTTAAAAACCATGCCGTTAAGGTATTTTATTTTTATTTTATTTTTTATTTTAGCATTCAGAATTTCCGCACAAAGCACTGCTTCACAACAAGTTGTAAGTTTTAAAATTGAAGCGCCCCAATTAGAAACCCAGAAGAAAATATGGGTCTATCTTCCAAAATCTTATGAAAAATCCAAAAAAGCGTATTCTGTTGTTTACATGCACGATGCGCAAAATCTTTTTGATGCTCAAACATCTTATGTTGGCGAATGGATGGTTGATGAGTATCTAGATTCAATATCCGAAGATGAAACTATCATAGTTGGGATTGAACATGGAGGCGAGAAGCGAATTGATGAACTCACTCCCTATCCACACGAAAAATATGGAGGTGGTGAAGGTGACATGTATCTTGATTTCATAAAAAACTCCTTAAAACCTTATATTGACAAAACTTACAGAACAAGAACAGACGCACATAACACCATCATTTTTGGTTCTTCACTTGCCGGATTAATATCCTTTTATGCAGTAATAAAATATCCTGAGACTTTTGGAAATGCAGGTGTCTTCTCTCCTTCTTTTTGGTTCAATGATGAGATTTACAAATTGGTCGAGAAATCTAACATTCCGGATAGTTCACGCTTTTATTTTCTGGTGGGTACAGATGAAGGTGAGGAAGTCGTGCCTGATTTAGCAAAAATGATAACGCTTCTTCAACGCAAAGCTGTGAAAACAGAACATATTGAAAGTAAAATTATTGAAGGAGGCAAGCATAACGAATTATTATGGAGTTCACAATTTCCAGAAGCGTATCAATGGTTAATTAAGAGTCATGAATAATACAAATTTTATTATTTTTGAGTAATATTGAAAGTAAATCTTATTAGCTAATATTTAAATAAAGCACTATAAAAAAACAGACGCAATGACCAATAATGACATCTTCAAAAAATTACGAGTTGCTTTAAAACTTCGCGATGACGAAATCGTAAAAATATTAGAGTTAGTAGATTTTAGGATTACAAAAAGTGAATTAGGAGCTTTCTTCAGAAATGAAGACCATCCAAAATATATGGAATGTGGCGACCAAATTTTACGAAACTTCCTAAATGGATTAATCATACATTTAAGAGGCCCAATGCCAAAAAAGCAAAAAGAATAGGCAATTTTTAGCGAATTCCTAAAAATCCAATAAACTCTTTTGTTCCTCAAAACAAAAAGAGTAGTTTGCAAGCCATTTCAAAAATAATATGACAGAACGATGTTTGAAAGCACTTCAGAAATAAAGCAAATTCAGTTTACCGCTGATCAAATCCTTGCCCTGAACAAAAAGTACAAACCGCTTTCTGCTACAGCACGTATTAAGGAATTATACACTGATTTTGACGTTGATGAAGTGATGCTTACGAGTTCGTTTGCTGCTACATCGGCATTTTTCTTGAAATTATTTTCGGAAGCAAACAAAAAACAAAAAGTATTTTTCATTGATACTGGTTATCATTTTGAAGACACTCTAGACTATAAAAACAAACTAAAGGAGCTTTATAACTTAAACGTATTTTCAATAAGTGCCCTAAAAGAAGAGCATGAATTTACTTCTAAAGATGAAACTTGGAAGAAGAATCCAGATTTTTGTTGTTCGATCAATAAGGTGAAGCCCCTAGACACCATCAAAAAGAAATATAAAGTCTGGGCATCTGGCCTTATGGAATGGCAAAGTGACCATCGTGCTTCTTTGGATATTTTTGAGTTGCGTGGGGAAATTCTGAAATTTTACCCATTATTGGATATTACAAAAGAACAGCGTGATCAATATATAGAAGAACATCAACTCCCTTTTCATCCATTGGTCGCTAAAGGATATAATTCTATAGGCTGCAAACATTGCACAGTTCCAGGTGAAGACCGAAGTGGGCGTTGGAATAATAATCCTAAAACGGAGTGTGGATTACATCTATAATCAAAATAACCAACCTCGATTAATTTCAAAAAAAACTCCCAACACGATAGAAGGGAGTTTTATTCTTTTTGAAAAGATTTTTTATTCTTCAATAGTCAATCTAACTGGTACAATAAACTTTTTACTCTTATTATCCAATTCAACTGACACCTTACTATAGTTCAGTCTTCCTTTGATAAACTCAGAAATTTCAAAGTTATCGGAATCAACAGATAACACTACTAGTTCATTATCCTTATTTATCATGAGGGTAACATTGACCAGCTCGTCATTTTCTAATAAGAATTTAGGATTTTTCAGAAGTTTAGTAACATCTGTTGTAATGGCATTGGTTTCAACATTTTCTGTTGCAGTGCTTGCTGAAATGGCACTACTAAACGTAATTACTACGGCTAGTAAAAGCATTTTGATTGATTTCATAATTATTTGATTTATTATTGATTGATATAAAAAAGACGAGTGTAAATTTAAATTGTTACACTCATTAACGATATCTTAACTTTTAGCAATCAAAAATCAATAACTGATTTTACATTCATATTAAATAAAAAAGTGCCATGCTTTCACATGACACTTATGGTTATAAATTTCTTTAATAGATTAAGCTAAAACAGCTTGTACTTTGTCTGCTGCTTCCTGGAATTCAGTTGCACTCATCACATCAAAACCTGATTTATCAATCAGTTCCTTCGCGATGTCTGCATTGGTTCCTTGTAAACGAACAATTATAGGAACACTGATATTTCCCATGTTTTTATAAGCATCTATAACTCCTTGTGCAACTCTGTCACAACGCACGATGCCTCCAAAAATATTTATTAAGATCGCCTTCACCTGTGGATCTTTTAGGATGATTCGGAATGCCGCTTCTACTCTTGCAGCGTCAGCAGTTCCTCCTACATCCAAGAAATTGGCTGGCTCACCTCCTGCTTGTTTGATTAGATCCATAGTTGCCATTGCTAAACCAGCACCATTGACCATACAGCCAACATTTCCATCAAGATCGACATAGTTTAAACCTAATGCTCCTGCTTCCACTTCAATAGCACTTTCTTCACGTAAATCACGTAAATCTTGATAATCTTTATGTCTAAACATCGCATTGTCATCAATGGTCACCTTTGCATCCACGGCCATAATTTTATCATCACTAGTTTTTAAAACAGGATTGATTTCAAACAATGATGCGTCCGATTTTACATAAGCAGTATATAATGAAGTCACGAATTTGGTCATTTCCTTGAAGGCGTTTCCCGACAGACCTAGATTAAAAGCAATTCTTCTTGCTTGAAAAGGCATTAAACCTACAGAAGGATCAACCTCTTCAGTGAAAATAAGATCTGGTGTTTCTTCAGCAACCGTTTCGATATCCATTCCTCCTTCAGTAGAATACATGATCATGTTTCGTCCTGTTGCGCGATTTAATAATACAGATACGTAAAATTCACTCGTTTCAGTAGGTCCTGGATAATAAACATCTTCTGCCACCAATACTTGATGAACTTTTTTACCCTCTTTAGATGTTTGAGGTGTAATCAATTGCATTCCGATAATTTTTCCAGCGATTTCTTCTACTTCCTTAAGGCTTTTGGCAAGCTTAACACCTCCACCTTTTCCTCGTCCACCAGCATGAACTTGTGCTTTAATAACATGCCATCCCGTTCCTGTTTCAGCTGTCAATTGTTTGGCAGCGGCAACAGCTTCATTTGCATTTTGAGCTACAATTCCTCGTTGGATACGTACTCCATAACTATTTAAAATCTCTTTTCCTTGATATTCGTGTAGATTCATCTTTAATTATCTTTTTTATCTTTTAACTATGTGGCACTGACCCTGTCAAAGTGCAGCACAAAAGTAATCAACCTAACTGTTTTTAGCAATGTTTTTTATATTTAGTATTTCAATGTTTGTACCTTGAAAGTTATTTATTTGTTAATACCTGATTTATTTTTAGAATTACTCAAACACATATTTTAAATTTACGCCTTGAATTTAAATTTAATCTAATGAAAAATGATGCCTTACTAAAGATTGCCAGCGACTATGGAAGCCCTGTGTACGTTTATGATTCCGAAACAATAACATCTCAATATAAACGGTTGACTTCAGCATTTAATAGGGTGAAACATTTAAGAATCAACTATGCCGTTAAAGCATTATCTAATATTTCTGTTTTAAAATTATTTAAAACTTTGGGTGCTGGTCTTGACACTGTTTCTATTCAAGAGGTAAAATTAGGATTGGCTGCAGGCTTTTCTCCAGAACAAATAATTTATACTCCAAACGGTGTTTCCTTGGAAGAAATAGAGTTGGCTGCTCAACTAGGAGTACAAATAAATATTGATAACTTATCCATTTTAGAACAATTTGGCACACGACATCCAAAAACACCTGTTTGTGTACGAATAAATCCGCATGTGATGGCTGGTGGGAATACAAATATTTCTGTTGGACATATTGATAGTAAATTTGGAATTTCCATTCATCAATTACCGCATTTATTCAGAATTGTGGAGAACACAAAAATGAATATTAATGGCATCCATATGCACACTGGTAGTGATATTTTAGATATCGATGTGTTTTTGTACGCAAGCGAAATACTTTTTGACACTGCTACCCATTTCAAAGATCTTGAATTTATTGATTTTGGTTCTGGCTTTAAAGTCCCTTATAAAGAAGGAGATATTGAAACCAATATTGAAGAGTTAGGCAAAAAATTGAGTAAACGTTTTAACGAATTTTGCAAAGATTACGGAAGGGATTTAACACTTGCCTTCGAACCTGGAAAATTTTTAGTGAGCGAAGCGGGATTTTTCCTTGCAAAAGTGAACGTTGTTAAACAAACTACTTCCACTGTGTTTGCACAAATTGATTCTGGTTTTAACCATTTGATTCGACCAATGCTGTATGGGTCGCAACACGAAATCGTAAATATTTCCAATACAAAAGGCCGTGAACGTTTTTATTCTGTTGTGGGATATATTTGTGAAACTGACACATTTGCAAATAACAGACGCATAAATGAAATAGCAGAAGGTGACATATTATGTTTCAGAAATGCGGGAGCCTATTGTTTTACAATGTCAAGTAATTACAATTC
>JAGXIE010000071.1 GCA_024635765.1 Flavobacteriaceae bacterium
ACCAGGAGTGAATCCCGATACTAAACAACCTGATGGGTCTGTAAGACATTACAGCGATTGGCAAGTGACGCGTGTTGCAACTGATTCCACGCCGGAAAAATCTGGGGTTTTGCGTATATATGAATCTTTTGATTTTAATGAAAATGGGAAAATAATTTTTCAACAAGCGTATGCGGACTTTTCAGGTATAATGAGGTATTTAAATGAAAAGGATAACACCGATATGAAGAAATAATAGATTTCAAAAAAAATAAAATTAAAAGGCTTCTATGATTTCAAAGAAGCCTTTTTTGTAGGCTTTAAACTTACCGCAATTCGCCTTTTAAAGTCCTAAACATCCAATAGCAAACACTCAAAATGTACCAAACGACAAGGTGAAAATCCATGCTTGCAAATGAAGTCCTGGATAAAAGATAATATCAAATGTATCCTTAAATATAGCGGTTGGTTTATGTAGTAGTTCCCAAGAATTGTATCTTAAAAATCGTCCTAGATAAATTCCAAATCCAGTAAGGAATACAATGATGGTTATGATATAGAATCCTTTCTTATCATTAATAAAAGACTTCAGAATAACTTCCATATCCGACAGCGATAGAAAGAATAATACGAGTCCGTTGTAAGTAAATGAAGTCACTAAGATCACATCCAGCCACATCAAATATTGATTGCTCAAGCGTAAATGCAGTAAATCGGTGATGATATATGGCGCGTTTGGTAGAAATAACAACCAAGCACAAAAGATGACCAGAAAACTAACTTTAGAATGTTTTTCCCTTGTACTCAAATAAGTTGTAATTGCATATGGAATGATAGCCAAAAATAAATTCCAAACCAGAAATAAATAGAAAAAGGATTGATTGAGTTTCATTCGAATCATTAATAAAACGATACTCAAAGTCATAGAGACGGTGAGCATTGAAATGATTTTAAATCGTGAGACAATAATTGTTTTAAGAGTTTCCATTATGTATGTGTTCAAAAATTAATATGGTAATAACACCAAGTGTATAGGCTGCCAAATCGCTCACGTGAAAGGTACTTCCCAAAACGATTTTGGCAAAAGAGCTGTCATGTAGTTGCAGCAACTCTAAAAAATTGGTGAGCTGTAAAAATTCTATGACATATGAAATAATGAGGACTGCTAAGGCCGTTTGAAATGACTTCCCTTTTATAAAACTTTTGAAAAAGCAAAACAATAGAATGACCACCAAATAATCGCCAAAAGTGTGTCGAATAAAGCCGTCTTTTAGTAAGATGGCAATGAGTGCCTCAATACAGAAAAGGATGAGGAAGGCAATAAAATAGTATGTATTGAATTTTAGTTTCATATAAATGTAAATTTAGTGAAACCTCGCTCATGCCTAAAGTGCAATAGGAGCGAGGGAACACTTTTATCAAGTAATTAAATTTATCCGTTGTTCCAATCAATTTTTCGCGATACAAACATCACGATTGCCAAGATCAGGAATAGTCCAATACTTCCAACCAAAAGCGCGTAATTTTCCAATTGGATGATGACATAAATAAACGTGTACAAAGCCGTTAAAGACATGCCTATAAATAGCGGAAATTTCCAATCCTTCAAAATAGATTTTGAGTAGAGTGTTATCAATAAAATAACTGAAATACCAGCAGTCAGATACGCTTTCAAGAAATTGCTATGTTCCGAAATGGAGACCAATAGTGTATAGAACATGGTCAGTGCCAAACCTATCATCAAATACTGAAACGGATGGATGTTTATTTTGCTCATTGTCTGTATCAAGAAGAAAATCAGGAAGGTTAAACCGATCACGAGAAAACCATATTTTGCTGAACGTTCACTTTTTTGGTACTCATCTACCATGACCATGAATTTTGTTCCAAAAGCAAAATCATTTAAATTAGGAATCCGATTAAGATGTTGTTGTGAAAAGGCTCGATTGATGTGCAATACGTTCCAATCGGCTTTAAAGCCATCTTTGCTGATGGATTTTGTTTCATCATTTGGGAGATAATTACCAATGAAGCTTGGATCGGACCAATTGGATGTCATTTTCATTGTTGTGGTTTTTCCGATTGGGATCATTTCAATTTGTTTGCTTCCGTTGAAAGTCATTGTTATACTGAATTGCGAATTTTCTTCACTTCGTATATCTTCGGTTTTTAAAAAACCAGATTCCAAAACATCCAAATGACCAGCATAATTTTTCTTGTCGTCATTGTAGATTGTTTGAAATGTATAATTGTTGTTGTTCAACTTTAAAATCATTTCACTTTTTATGCCTTTCAGATTTGACGTTTTTATGATGACACTTGCTTTATCCCAAATGATATCTTCGTCTTTGATCCCTTTTTCACTTAAATTCGTTGGGACGTATGTTCCGGCAAATTTCATATTGGTTGTAAATACTGCGGATTCAAAATTACCTCGATTCAAGGTTTTGGAGTTGACATCAACATTTGCTTCCAGATTTTCCGGAAAAATATAGGCATAGCTGATGTGTGTTTGTGTTTCTTTAAAATAAGTTTTCGTTTTCTCATTAAATGTGGAAGATTCCGAATAGGTTTTATAAGGAACCTTTAGGATTGGTCCATAAATGAGAATATTATTTCCCCATTTGTCATTGATTTCATTAACGACATCTTGCTGCCTCATGGAACGTTCAGTAATTAAACTATTAATATAAGATAGTGGAATGAGCAAAATGATAATCAGGAAGCCGACCATTAGCATTCTTGCGGTGATGGATGTTTTTAACCAGTTATTGAATTTGTTAGGTTGTTGCGTTTGTTTATCTGTGTTTTCCATGATTTATTAATTATTTCCTTTAGTTGATTGTAGAGTACTTTGAAATTCAAAGTAAAATAATATTAAAATTTACGCGTATAATTCTTTTTTGAATGGTTTTTAAGCGCTTATATGGTTCATCTCCTTGATATCTTCCTTATACTCGGCGGGCAATATCATTGCTTTCAAAAGCGTATCTAAATGCACGTGCCGACTCATTTTATACAGGGAAACAAATGGTCTTAATAAGGATGGTTTTCGATAGTTCAAAAGTTGAGTGACAGTATTGGGAGATATTAGTATCTGCAACTCAATGAGTAATTTATATCGCATAAAGCCAAGATGCTTGCGATATTGTTGATACAAGTCTTTTGTAAAAGCTCCATTATAAAGATTTTGTTTTAGATGTTGATGCCTTTGGTCTTCAAATCTCTCATAAGTTTGTGGCAGATCCTTCAAGCCCATTCTATTGCCAACTTCATTGAATACATTCAGCACTTGCTGCTTTTCATGGTCTTCAAGTTGACGTTCCAAAATTTCAAAAGACCTGATCGAATAGTCGATGAGCATGAACAACACATCTTTATACGCCCAATCCGGAATGCGCTTGCCACGTTTTGATTCGACACTTGCATGGATGGCATTTATTGTATCGATAGCTTTAAAGGCTGACCTTTTATCGGAGAATACGATTTCACGCGCATAAGATACCGTTGAAAAAAGCCTTCCCAAAGGGTCTTTTGGTATTCGTCCGGTAAAGTAGAGCCAGTCAACGGTCTTGTTCAGTGCAAACTCTGCTGAAGCGCCAGCAAATATGAAAAGAATGGTGTCACTCTTTCCCCATATTTCTCTTACGATTGAGTTTTTATTTACAAAATAATCCATAATTCTTTTTTAAATTTAACTTTGAATTTCAAAGTTGATTTGTAAATTTTTTTTATTAGTCCGGATTGATCAATTTCTCTAGAGCTTCAATGTGTTTTTTGAATTCCAATTCGCCCAATTTGGTGGTACTGTATCGGGTATTGGGTTTGCGTCCGATAAACTGTTTTTCGACGTCAATATAATCTGCGCTTTCCAGGGCTTTCACATGACTCGCCAAATTACCATCTGTAACATCCAAAAGTTCTTTTAGCATATTGAAATCTGCATGCTCATTGACCATCAAAATAGACATGATGCCCAATCTGATTCTATGGTCGAAAACTTTATTTATGTTGTTAATGATACTCATGGTTCTATACTATAAAGGCAATTGAAAAATTTCGGGATACTTCGTTTACAAATCTAAATAGTAGTTAACTTCCTGCGAAAGAAGATCCAAAAATACCAACGGCAAGCTCTATCCAAATAAGGAGCAGTGCCACAATTGCAACTGCCAATAGCAGCACACGATGTAAACTGTTCCTCACATTTCTCATTATCACTTCGAGCAGTAAACCTGTGCCAAATAATAATACTCCTGCTATGACAAAGTCACTCAATGCCCAATTAACTTCTTTTGAAAACTGCATCGCTATCAATGGCACCAAGAGTAGGAGTGCAGCGATACTCATAATGATTGTCAATCGTTTGTTTAATGTAATCATAATTAATTATTTGGTTTTTAGAATATTATTTTTTATCATATTTAAAGTGCATCCATGTACCATAAATAATGTGCATCACTCCAAATCCCAGCACCCAGAGCCAAAAGCCATAACCAGGAAAAAGTGCGGCAGTCAATCCCAAGGCAATCTGAATAAAACCAAGATTACGAATATCTCCAATACTATATTTTGATGCATTTATGAGTGACAATCCATAAAAAATAAGCATCAAACCTGCTGTTTGTCCAAATTTCTGTTGATCTAGAATGATTAAGATATATAGACCACCAACAACCAAAGGAATCAAAAAGTTAAAGACTAAACGTCTTGAAGTACTATCCCAGATTTTAGCACCTTGTTTTTTGGCTTTTTGTGTGGTCAAAATAATGGCCGTAACGATGCTAAAAAAAGCGACTAAAAATAAATCAAGCAAAACCCATCTGAAAATTTGACCATCAAGCATCAAATAGTCCCTGCCGGAATTGGCAACAAGCCAATAGGCGACAGCTGCACCAATCAGTGCATAAACGCCAGCAAGGATTCCTGACAAACCACTCAACGAAATAAAACGTGATGATTTGTTCATGATATTCTTGATTTCGCTAATGTCTTTTAAATAATCTTTTGATTCCATATTAAAGTACTTTGAAATACAAAGCTAATCTATATTTTGAATCTTGCAAGATAAAAGTTTGTTAAATTTGATTTTTGAGAAAAGAGAAAAGAGAAAAGAGAAAAGAGAATAGAAAATAGAAAATAGAAAAAAGAGAAAAGAGAGTTTCTGTCACTTCGAGCGTAGTCGAGAAGCTATCTTAAATCAACCAAAGATTACCAAACTTTAAACCGTGAAACCAGCCGAAGAACACATATTGAATCAGCAAGAGCCGTACAAATCGATGCTGTTGCATTTACAGATTCTTATTGAACATACCTTTCCTAAAGCAGTATTAAAATACAAATGGCGAATACCTTGCTATTATATCGGTACAAGACCAATTTGCTATCTCAATCAAAGTAAGGATTATATAGATGTTGCTTTTTGGCATTCAGAACATGTCTTGAACTTCACCGAGCATTTAGTTTCTGAAAAACGGAAAAAGATAAAATCACTTCGTTATAGAAGTTTGAAGGAAATAAATGATGTCATTTTTATCAGTGTTTTAAAGGAAGTAGAGTCGTTCAAAAACACATCGTTTTTGAAATAGTTATAGTTCCTTTGAAACTAAATAATTTTCGAAATTCATTCCTTTAATGTTCTTCACTTGTTTTTTCTCCACATCATAATATTGATTTTCGAAAAATGGCAGTGCAGTAATACTGACATCAGATTTGATGATTTCAAAACCTTCAGAAATTACTTTTGATTCGATAATTCGCATCAAATTAGTTCCAATACCTTTGTGCTGAAAATCTTTATGGACAAATAGGCCATCAAAATAATAGCCTTTTGTTAAGTATGCAAAACCGACAATGGTTTCTCTGTATTCGGCAACTATAAAATAGGTGTTTTTTATTCGCTCTTCCCAATTTTCAATATCATTGGCACCAGAGGACCAAACACGAATTTGTTTATCTGAATAATCTTTAGAATTGACATGTACTATCGTGTCTCTAAAAATTGTAGTGATGTATGGTATATCTTCTAAAGTTGCTGGGCGAATGTCTATTTCCAAAATGATAATATTTTACAGTGATTATTATTTGTATTTACTGAACACCGCTTACTGAAGATTTCTGACAGTTCTACGGATAGCCACCAAGTTCTTCATCAACTTTTCCAAATGATCTAGATGCAGCATATTGGCACCATCGCTTTTAGCATTAGCAGGATCAAAATGTGTTTCAATAAATAAGCCATCCACATTATTAACTATACCAGCTCTTGCAATAGTCTCAATCATGTCCGGTCGACCGCCAGTCACTCCAGAACTTTGATTCGGCTGTTGTAATGAATGTGTAACATCAAGAACGGTTGGTGCATATTGGCGCATTGTAGGAATCCCTCGAAAATCGACAATCATATCCTGGTAACCAAACATGGTCCCTCTATCCGTAATCCAGACCTTATTATTACCGGCATCCTTCACTTTTTGAACTGCGTGCTTCATCGCTTCAGGGCTCATGAATTGTCCTTTTTTCAAATTGACTACTTTTCCTGTCTCTGCAGCAGCGACAACTAAATCCGTTTGTCGAACCAAAAATGCTGGAATTTGTAACACATCCACATATTCAGCAGCCATAGTAGCATCAGAAATTTCATGAATATCAGTAATGGTTGGAATATCAAAGGTTTTAGAAACTTTTTGAAGAATTTTCAAAGCTTTCTCATCTCCAATTCCGGTAAAACTATCAATGCGACTTCTATTGGCTTTTTTAAAACTTCCTTTGAATACATAAGGGATCTGGAGTTTATCCGTAATACCCAGAACTTTTTCTGCAATGCGGAGCGCCATTTCTTCTCCTTCGATGGCACAAGGGCCGCATAGAAGAAAGAAATTATCAGAATTTGTGTGTTGCAGTTTAGGAACGTCGTTGAGAGTCATCAGGATTCAAAATTTAAGAATGCAAAGTTACGTAAAATTAAGGATATTTTAAAAGATGGAAAATTGAATTCTAACTGATGAAAATTAGGTACGAAATACATGTTTTTAACTTAAGAAGAAAAAAAGTTGTATTGCGAAAAAAATTAGTCTTTGTTCTTGACGCTAGCAGTGAAGCGGTCTATTGTCTATTTAAAAAACCTTTTTTATACTATTTCGGATCATCCAAAGTGCCATCACAAAATTCCCAATGACGAAAAATCCTCCTAAAACCAGAAAACGTTTTGTCCGGTATGAAAAATTGACAATATTCAGCACATCAAATAAATACGCTAAAATCATATAGGATGCAAGGCATACAAAGATGATTCCCAAAGAGAAATTAAGTTTCTCATTCGGTTTTATCAATTGCCATAAAAATGGTAGTCCAAATAGTAATACTGGATAAGCTGTGATTCCTTCGCTTCTATTGATATCTGTGAACCAATAGATAATTACCGCTAAAAAATAGAGATAAGGAATGAATTTTGAATAGTTGCTAACTCTCTGCATCTGTAAATTTTTTTTAAGGTTACAAATGTAAAATCGCCAATTAGTTAGGTAGTTTGGTAGGAATGGCTATTTACTATGAATCAATTTATTTAACGAAAGATACCACTGGAAATTACAATAAGATGAATTTATAACATAAAATTAACGTCCGTTCATTGCTGTAATATAGGTTTTATAATTTTTTCAAGAAACTAAAAATCAATTAATTATAATCACGACCACTGATCTGGGCCGTTGGTGTCCGGCCAAAATCCCCATCGGAACAATTATGTTATAAGATGCTTATTTACAAAGGAATTTAATGTACCTTTGCACGCTTAAAATAAGGCATCATTATGGTTAATATCAAAAACATTGCAATTATCGCTCACGTTGACCACGGCAAAACAACCTTGGTAGACAAAATCATGTACCATTGTCAGTTATTTCGGGACAATGAGAATACTGGCGATTTAATTCTCGACAACAACGATTTAGAACGTGAAAGAGGGATAACCATTACTTCAAAAAACGTGTCTGTTGTATATAAAGACACTAAAATCAATATCATTGATACTCCTGGTCACGCGGATTTTGGAGGTGAAGTGGAGCGTGTACTGAACATGGCGGATGGGGTTTTATTATTGGTAGATGCCTTTGAAGGTCCAATGCCACAAACTCGTTTCGTACTTGGTAAAGCTATTGATTTAGGTTTGAAACCTTGTGTGGTAATCAATAAAGTTGATAAAGAAAACTGTACTCCAGAAGAGGTACACGAAGCTGTTTTTGATTTAATGTTCGAATTAGGTGCTGAAGAATGGCAGTTGGATTTTCCAACGGTTTACGGGTCGGCTAAACAAAACTGGATGAGTGATGATTGGAAAAATCGAACAGATAGTATAGAACCGTTATTGGATATGGTCATCGAGCATATTCCATCACCAAAAATTGAAGAAGGAACAACACAAATGTTAATTACGTCTTTGGATTTCTCTTCATTTACAGGTCGTATCGCAATTGGTCGTTTACAAAGAGGTGTCTTAAAAACAGGTATGAATATTTCGTTGGTAAAACGTGATGGACGTATCGTAAAATCAAAAATCAAGGAATTACATATTTTTGAAGGACTAGGCCGTAAGAAGGTAGATGAAGTTCAAGCTGGAGATATTTGTGCTTTGGTTGGACTTGAAGGATTTGATATCGGAGATACCATTGCAGATTACGAAAATCCTGAAGGATTGAAAACAATCGCCATCGATGAACCAACAATGAGTATGTTGTTTACGATTAACGATTCTCCTTTCTTTGGAAAAGATGGAAAATTCGTTACATCCCGTCATATCAAAGATCGTTTGACTAAAGAATTGGAAAAGAACTTGGCATTGCGCATGCAAGAAACAGATAGTGCAGATAAGTTCATGGTTTTTGGCCGTGGTGTCTTGCATTTATCGGTTTTAATTGAAACCATGCGTCGTGAAGGCTATGAGCTACAGATTGGTCAACCACAGGTTATCATTAAAGAAATTGATGGCGTGAAATGCGAACCAATGGAAGAAATGACAATAGACTTACCGGAAACAGTTTCAGGAAAAGCCATTGAAATGGTATCCATTCGTAAAGGAGAAATGTTGAGCATGGAAGGCAAAGGTGAACGTATGATTTGTAAATTCATGATTCCGTCAAGAGGTATTATAGGTTTACGTAATAATTTATTGACCGCAACTGCTGGTGAAGCAATTATGACACATCGTTTTAAAGAATACCAACCAATGAAAGGTGGAATTCCAGAACGTCAAAATGGATCATTGGTTTCTATGGAGAAAGGTCAGGCAATTCCTTATTCAATTGATAAATTACAGGATAGAGGTAAGTTTTTTGTTGACCCAGGAGAGGATATTTATGAAGGACAGGTCATCGGTGAAAACTCTCGTGGTGATGATATGGCAGTGAACGTAACCAAAACTAAAAAGTTAAGTAACGTACGTTCGTCGGGTGCGGATGATAAAGCAAGGATTATACCTGCTATCAAATTCTCCTTGGAAGAAGCTTTGGAATATATCCAAAAGGATGAATACGTTGAGGTGACACCAAATCATATTCGTTTGAGAAAAATCTTATTGACGGAAGTAGAGCGTAAGAGAGGAAAGGCAATATAGAGATAGTCATATTTCTTCATTGATGTCTTTGGCTTTTCGCTTGATATATTTAGACTAATTTATATTAAAACAATGCAGGTTTATTACTAAACTTGCATTGTTTTTTATTTAAAGGAGTTAAGATGTTTATTAAATAGCATGAAATTAATTGATAGACTTTTAAGAAATTGGCGTGCGAAAATGTCCATACCGTACGTCAGAACTAATGATAAAGTTCTAGACATTGGGTGTTTAGATGGTTATTTGTTAGAAAGATTGCAATCTAAATCAATACAACAAAGTGTCGGTTTAGATCCTTTATTAAACGCGGTAGTTAAACATAATAACTATACCTTAATTCCTGGTCATTTTCCAGAAGGTTTAATGAAATCAAAGTGTTTTGATTGCATCACAATGTTGGCTGTTTTAGAACATATGCCCAGAGAACAACAAAAGGAACTTAACAATCATTTTAAAGAGATTTTAAACCCATTAGGACGCATCATAATCACAGTGCCTTCCCCGTTTGTGGATCATATTTTATGGCTTCTTTCTCGACTCCGTTTAATTGATGGAATGTCCATAGACGAACATTATGGTTTCAAGGTTGAAGAAGTCCCTGATCTATTTGATCTAAACCAATTTAGACTATTAAAACATAGAAAGTTTCAATTGGGATTGAATAATCTATTTGTATTTGAGAAAGTTTGAAATAATTATGTGGTCTTACTTTTTAAACCGAGAACACTAAAAAATAAGCTAAACAATACTGTCTGTACCCCTAGTTGCAATGCTGCAATGGCAGGAATGATGACCCGAAAAGTGTCAATAGGTCTCAATATTCCAAAATCGGTTGACTTCCATATAGAGACTCCTTTGGCGCTCAAGGCAAAGCCCACAATTATTAACAGCGCTCCAATTATCAAACCGCTTTCCAGTTTAAGATACTTGAAAAGTCGCGAATACCTTTTGCTTTTTGGGAGAAGCCCGTTTTCCACTGCAAAAATTTTAGTCATGGCATAAAACACAAAAAACTGAAAGCCAATTAAGATTAAACTTGCAGAATACATTAAAGTATGGATGTCGAATATAATTCCTTTGATGATTATAGGTTCCATTATAAGAAGAACGGAAATGGTAAATCCAATCATCATCATGAGAATTGCTGGATATAAGAATACCCAATTCGGACTGTAGAGTAGCAAGAAGCGCAAATGACGCCATCCGTCGCTCCAAGTTTTCAAGTGTGGTTTTCTAGTTCTGCCGTCAGGGTATAAAATAATTGGAACTTCGATTATTTTCAGTCCGTTCAATTTAGACTTCACCACCATTTCTGAAGCAAATTCCATTCCTGTGGTCTTGAGGTCCATTCGCTTATATGCTTCTTTTGAAAAACCTCTCAAACCACAATGAAAATCTCGAATTTTGATTTTAAAGAATAAACGTCCAACGAAAGACAAGACGGGATTACCTAAATACTTATGTAAAAATGGCATCGCTCCGGGCTTTATACCTCCTTTGAACCGATTGCCGATTACAAGGTCGTAACCTTCTCTCAATTTTGCTAAAAAAGGCATTAAATTTTCAAAATCATAGCTGTTATCTGCATCTGCCATCACTATGTAAGTTCCTGAAGCGGCTTCAATGCCACCTTTTAAGGCGTTTCCATAACCTTTTTCCGCAACTTTTATAAGTCGTGCACTAATTTGTTCTGCAAGGTATTGCGAGCCGTCAGTACTTCCATTATCGGCAACGACAATTTCGCCTGAAACCTTGTTTGCTTCCAAAAAACGCTGTGCTTTTTGAATACATATTGCCAAAGTTTCAGCTTCGTTGAGACAAGGCATTACAATGGAAAGTTCAATCTCGTTTGGCATTACTCAAAATTTTAAAGATAATAATGACCATTAAAAAAATGGACACATAATTATAAAACAAATATCGCATAATTGAGTGGCTTGCTAAACTAACTATTATTGCATTCGAAAGTGTTAAGGCTGATAAAAGAAATAGGATTTCGTATTCAATATTACTTCTTAAAATCATTTTGAAACCGCTGAACAAAAAAACAACTATGACAAGAATCAAAATGAATACTGATTTGAAACCGTGAACAATATTACTATAATACAACCTTAACCAAGCCTCAAGATTATGTTTGACCAAGGTAAAAAATATACTTTTGGTTGCTTTTTCAGATTGATAAAGTGAATAGACCGAAGCCGCATCGGTATCATCACTGTGCTCTAAAAAGGCTTGAAAGTAAATTTTACGGATGCTATCATGAACAGTTTGATTGCAAATTTGTGGAACGTTATTATGAAAATGTCGGTAATAATCATCGAATCCATTTCTTTGTTTGCTTGTCATAAGCAATTTCTTTTCCTCCAAGGTATTATGGCATAACTGAAATAATTTTTTATAATCCTTATTTTTTACATATTGGACGTCGGACTCATGGGAAACATAAAATGCCGCACCAGACATACTTACAAACGTGTAAGGCGTTGATTTAAAAACATCGTCCTTTAATTGATGATACGTTTTATCGGCAAAAATCACAAGGATAGGCAATAAAGCCATTAATAGGAATCTAGTAAGATGCCTTTTGGTTAATATGTTGGTTCGATATTTAAAGATATATACGAAGGCGAATATGAGAGTCGTGACAATGAACTGCCCGCGAGTTAATACCAGAAGGATATAAACAGTCGATAACAACAAGAGCGTATATCTTTTCTCATTATATAAAAACTCAAAACCAAAAGTCAAGAAAAGTAAATATAGGGGATAAGTAAGGCCTTCAGAACATATGTTATTGGCAATAAAAAGTGGTGGAAAGAATGGGAATACTAATAAAATTAATAGTATTCCTTTAAGGAAAAAGTTTAACTTTAAAAGACGTGACATGCCTTTAAGAAAAACATGAACAGCAAAAAGGCCCATTATTGCTTGAACTCCCACAATAATTTGAGCATAATTTTGAGGAAAAATGTATTGAAAAAATTTACTGAAAACGACATAACCTGGAGTCCTTTGTGGCATTGCCATTAAGTAGCCGAAAGTGTCCGGTGAAAATATGGCTTCCTGAAAAATACAATAGAAAAAAACCAATCCATATAAGACTGTTAAAATATATGTTTTAAAAGATGGTTTTCTAAAATTCAAGCGTACAGATTTAATGTATAAATATAGAATAATTACTTGCGAATGCAGAATGAAGACTAAAAAATATTGTAATTTGGATGCCGATTAATTAAAGTATTTATACTAAAACCATTACAGCTTTTGGATACGTTTTCAGTTGAAAAATACCAACCAAAATTTGAATCTGATTGGAACGAGTTTGTGGCAAAATCCAAAAATGCTACATTTTTGTTTCATCGCGATTTTATGGAGTACCACAAGGACCGATTTGAGGATTTTTCGCTGATGGT